>JAAVGE010000038.1 GCA_014800385.1 Bacteroidales bacterium | reverse complement strand
TGGAGCAGCCGCATAATTTTGTATACGCCGAGGCTGCGCCTATTTTGACACACCATCATTTCTTTTTTCGGGTATAAGTAGGATAAAGAGTTCGGTGTATTTTAGGGAAGGGGATGTTGCAACCATTCCGCGGTGAAGATTGTTATATAGGCAAACACACGAACTAAAAAATATCAGATACTATGAAACATCTTGATGAAGTAATCAAAGAATCACGCCCCACATTGGTGGTGTTTCAACATTCAGGCGAAGTGAATGCCGTTGACGAAAACATTGTTTTCGAGGAAGTTAAATCAAAGTACGAAGGTAAGGCTAATGTAATCAGTGTTGACTGTTCACGTAACGGCAGTTATAAGGAACATTACCGCTTCAACGGCTATCCTACCTGGATTCTGTTCAAGGAGGGTCAGGAACTGATGCGTGAGGGTGGAAACAAAACCGTAGCGCAGATCGAGCAGATGCTTGAAACTGCATTCTGATTCTGATCAGGAGTAAAAACAGAGCCGGTGCATATAGTTTGCTCCGGCTTTTGTTATATTTATATAAGAAACTGTTTAATTTTAAAAAAATACTATATACTCTGCTTTTTAGTTATAACACGATTAATCAGATTTTCTTACACACGGATTTTTTTGCTTCGCTCTAATTCACGGATAAAACGGATTTTCACGGATCTTTTCTTGCTTTACTTTACAATACGTATTTATCTGTTCTAATCTGTGACTGGGAGCGTAGCAACGCTAAAATCTGTGTGTTTTATTTCTTTTCTCTCTTTCATGATATTAGTTATAATACGATTAATCAGATTTTTTACACACGGATTTTTTCGCTTCGCTCTAATTCACGGATAAAACGGATTGTCACGGATCTTTAGTTGCTTTACTTTAAAATCCGTGTTTATCTGTTCTAATCTGTGACTGCGGGCGCAGCAACGCTAAAATCTGTGTTTTTTATTCCTTTTTTTCTCTCTTTCCGGATATTGGTTTATAACACGATTAATCAGATTTTTTACACACGGATTTTTTCGCTTCGCTCTAATTCACGGATGGTACGGATTTTCACGGATTTTTTTTTGCTTTACTTAAAAATCCGTGTTTATCTGTTCTAATTTGAGACTGCGGGCGCAGCAAGGCTAAAATCTGTGTGTTTTATTCCTTTTTAATATTTTCCAGGATATTGGTTATAACACGATTAATCAGATTTTCTTACACATGGAGTTTTTGCTTCGCTCTAAGAAACTGTTATAAAGAATAAGAGATACCGGTCTGTATAAACGGGGCTACCTTTTGGGAGCAGTCGAAATACTCCTTACGGCTGCTGACACCGTTTGCCCTGCATGACATTTTCACCGATGCTCCGCCAGCCACGTCGAGATAGAGGTTCGCCATCAATCTCCGGCGGTATTTTATCTGTGGACGGAACGAGGTGTTAGTGAAGCGGCACTTTGAGGGGAGGCGGCTGTCAGAGGGTTTGAAATAGAACGACTTGACGTTGATGTCGCCTCCCATCGAGAGCAGATCCGTGCGGGTGGGAGCGTACTCCAGCCCCATGATGCCACCGTAGATATTTATGCGCCATTTTTCATTTATGGCGTGGCGATACATCAGGATGGGAAAAGCCGGTATTCTGGAGGAGGTGTTGAGCATCACCAGTGCGCCTATGCCGAACTGAGTGGCGCGGTTGGCGCGTAGCATCACAATCCCCATTGCAATGCCGGATATGCGGGCGAAGCCTCCTTTGCCCCATTCTGCGTTAGCCAGTGCCATTGCCATCAGCGGTTTGCCCGCCAGTTTGCTCCGGAAGGTCGAGGTCACTCCGGTCTGTCCTGAATGATGCCATCCGTTCAGACCTATGTCACCGGGGTCGAAACCCTCGCTGAGGTCGCTTGGATTGAATGACATCTCCGTTGAGGCGTAGCGCAGATTGGCGGTAACGGTGAATTTCCGTGTCCGCAGAAATTCGTAGGAACCGCGCACGGACATCGCGTTGACAGCGGAATTCCATCCGTGGTCATAGGTGACGCCGAAATTTGTTTTCAGCAGTCCGTAGCCACCCTCGCTCATATTCACGTCCATCTGTGATTGAGCCGGAGCCAGGAGCGCTGCGATGGCAAAAAATATAAATGATATGATAAACTTTCTCATTTTCCGTAAACTTATCGCAAAGATACATATTAATCGTGATAATCCGGTAATTGATTCAATATAAACCGTTCAGTAATTTTTATTGGCGCACTTTGACGGCATAATAAGTGTGATCCTTAGAAACAGTTTCTAATTTACAGATCTTTTCTTGCTTTACTTTAAAATCTGTGTTTATCTGTTCTAATCTGTGACTGCGGGCGCAGCAACGCTAAAATCTGTGTGATTTATTCCTTTTTAATTTCTTTCAGGTTATTGGTTTATGACACGATTAATCAGATTTTTTACACACGGATTTTTTCGCTTCGCTCTAATTCACGGATGGTACGGATTTTCACGGATCTTTTCTTGCTTTACTTTACAATCCGTGATTATCTGTTCTAATCTGTTACTGCGGGCGCAGCAACGCTAAAATCTGTGTGCTTTATTCCTTTTTCTTTCTTTCCGGATATTGGTTTATAACACGATTAATCAGATTTTCTTACACACGGATTTTTTTGCTTCGCTCTAATTCACGGATAATAAGGATTTTCACGGATCTTTTCTTGCATTACATTAAAAATCCGTGTCTATCTGTTCTAATCTGTGACTGCGGGCGCAGCAACGCTAAAATCTGTGTGCTTTATTCCTTTTTTAATTCTTTCAAGATATTAGTTATAACACAATTAATCGGATTTTCTTACACACGGATTTTTTCGCTTCGCTCTAATTCACTGATAAAACGGATTTTCACGGATCTTTTCTTGCGTTATATTAAAATCCGTGTTTATCTGTTCAAATCTGTGACAGCGAGCGCAGCAACGCTAAAATCAGTGTGCTTTTTTCCTTTTAAATCTCATTCAAGATATTAGTTATAACACGATTAATCACAGTTTCTTAAAATATTAAACTGACGATATACTAAACAACCTAATTCTTTTGCTTATAGATTGCTCCATTTATTTGCTCCATTTGTTCTTAAAAAATGTTGAATCAACCCAAGCATCTTGCATAATCTACTTTATTTTTGTATATTTGCACGATATATGTGAAGCATCATACCTGCTACCATTGAAAAATCAGAGATAAAATTAATAAATCATACCAACATCTACTTGCATTTCCTAACATGAAAAAAATTTTTTCAATCCTTGTGGCATTGTTCTGTGTCGCAGTGATGGGAGTGTCCGCTCAGGTCATTACTTCATCGCCCGCTTTGCTTCAGGAAAAAAGTTCAAATGTCGTCCTGACATTCCATGCCGACCAGTGCGGTGTGGCTGCCCTCCAGAATCTCCCCTCGTCAACCCCGCTGTATGTCCACATTGGCGTCGTTACCAACAAAAGTAACGGTGGCTGGGCTCACGTTGTAACTGACTGGAACACAAACAACTCGGCTAACCAGTTGAAATACTCTGCCAAAAACACCTACACTTTCAATTTAGGTGACATGCGCAGTTTCTTCAAACTTACCGACGCAAGCGAAACTATCACTAAAATCGCCTTCATCGCACGTACCGCCAACGGCTCGGCGCAGACTAAAGATATATTTGTCGACGTCCTCCCCGAAGGCTTCCAGATGGCGCTCTCTTCCAACGTGGAAAACTACGTCATCAACTCTGCTACCACCATCTCATTCACCGTTAACACAACACAGTCCGCTCAGATCGACCTCGCTGTCAACGGAACTTCTTTCGGCTCTGCAAACGGTACAACCCTCACAAAATCTTACTCTTTCTCTCAGCAGGGTTTCTACAACGTCACTGCAACTGCTACTGCCAACGGTCAGACCATAACCAAATCGGTTACCGTGGCTTGGCCCCGCGAATCTCAGCCCGGCACCTATCCTGGTGGTGTCCCCAAACAGGGCGCTGTTCGTAACGGCGACGGCTCAGTGACATTCTGTCTCGCCGCACCCGGCAAATCTTCCGTTATCCTCATCCCCTCATGGGACGACTATGCTACCCTGAACAAAAACGTCATGAAATATCAGGACTATCAGGGCAACAGATACTTCTTCACCACAGTAACCGGTCTGGACACAACCACCGCCTACACCTACTACTATCTTGTTGACGGTGTGACAAAAGTCGCTGACCCCTATGCTCATCTTATCCTTGACTGCTACAGCGACAAATGGCTCAGCGACGACGTCTATCCCGACCGTCCCCGCTACCCCTACGACATCATGGACGACGCTATGCTCGCCGTATATCAGGAAAATCTCGACGACTTCAATTTCTCTAAATTTGAAATACCCGACCACAAAAGCCTCGTAATCTACGAACTCCTTTTCCGCGACTTCACCGGAACAGACAACGAAGCCGACGGAACAATCAAAGCCGCTATGGAGAAAATTCCCTACCTCGCCGACCTCGGTGTGAACTGCGTGGAACTCCTCCCCGTAATGGAATTCAACGGTAACAACTCATGGGGTTACAACACCAACTTCTACATGGCTCCCGACAAATCCTACGGCTCTCCCCGCGAACTGAAGGAATTCATCGAAAAATGCCACAACTACGGCATGGCTGTGGTCCTTGACATCGTGTTCAACCAAAGTGACGGTCTCCATCCCTGGTATCAGATGTATCCCATCTCTTCAAACCCATTCTACAACGAAAACGCTCCCCACGACTACAGCGTGCTCAACGACTGGAAACAGGACAACGCCCTGGTGCAGAAACAATGGACCGACGCCATCACCTACTGGATGACTAAATACAATGTCGACGGCTTCCGCTTCGACCTCGTAAAAGGTTTGGGTAACAACGGCAGTTACGGCTCCGGAACCGAAGCATACAACTCTTCCCGCGTGGCTAACATGAAGAAACTCCACGCTGCCATCACCGCCGTTAAACCCAACGGAATCCACATCAACGAGAACCTCGCCGGCGACCGCGAAGAAAACGAAATGGCTGCCGACGGACAACTCAACTGGAGCAACAACAACGACGCAGCAGGAAAATATGCTCAGGCTACCGCCAACGTCGATAACCAGATGACCGGTTTCTATGCCCCCTACTGGAACAGAACCGCCTTCTCAACCGTAAGTTATGCTGAAAGCCACGACGAACAGCGCCTCGGTTACTACGCCAACCAGCACAACATGCTCAAAAACCAGACTAACCAGCGCATGCGCCGACTCGGCTCTATTGCTGCAACAATGCTCATGACCCCCGGCCCCAAAATGATCTGGCAGTTCTCTGAATTAGGCGCAGACGAAAGCACCAAGAACTCAGGCGGAAACAACACCGACCCTAAAAAAGTATGCTGGGACAACCTTTACAATGAGTATCACGCAGCACTCTTCCAGTCCTACAAGGAACTCTGCCACCTCCGTGCCGACAACCCCGAACTCTTCACCTCACCCGATGCTACCTACAAACGTGAAGGCTTCGCCAACAACATCACCGCTGCACGAAGCATAACTCTTGCTAAAGGCGAACAGGAACTCGTGCTCCTGCTCAACCCAGCAGTCAGCGGCAACAAGGCAGTATCCGCATCTGTTGCGAAAATCAACAAGGACAACTACCAGATAATGTCAGCCTCTGAAGGTTTCAACACCAACACAATCCCCACATTCTCCAACGGCAAAATCTCAGTGACAGTTCCCGCGAACTCCTACGTCATCTACGGCTCAAAAACAACCCTCGGCGTCGAAGATGTCATGGATGGTGGCAACAACGTCGCTGTTGTCGGTGGTGAAGGCGAAATCATCATCGAAGGCGACTACGACAATGTTCAGGTGTTCAACATTGCCGGTCAGGCTCTCAACACCCTCCAGGTCAACCCCGGAATGTACATCGTCAATGTCGACGGTAAAGTGTCGAAAGTAATCGTACGCTAACCTCCTTGCCATCAACTCATTTTAGACCTATCCTCCACTCGGGGATAGGTCTAATTTGTTAAAAATAGTTAACAATGTTTGCATAGTGGTAAAATGTTCGTAAATTTGCACTCATAATGAACAGAAAAAACGCTCAATGCGTTATATGTCTAACAAATTAATATTGAGATTATGAATACAGAAACAATTGGAACATGGGCCGGCGCTGTCTGGAATGCCCTTAACGAGGCTGACGCACTTGGCATGAAACAACTTAAGAAAATCACCAAACTGAAAGAAAAAGAAGTTTATGCAGCCATCGGTTGGCTCGCGCGTGAAAACAAAGTTGTTATCAACGTGAACCCCGAAGACGAAAAAGATTTCCTCTTCTCTTTAGCATAAACATCCCCCTCATACCTTACAAAAGGAGGCTGTGTCAATTCATTTTGGCACAGCCTCCTTGCATTGGTGGCAGCCTTAAAGTATCTTTATGCCGAGACCAACCCATGCGCCGGACACCCTGGGGTTGGTGATGGGTGTTGTGGCTTATGGTGGGCGGCTGCTCCGTGGAGGAGCCCTACGGGGTTGGTGAGACGGGCTGAGGGTTTGAAATAGGCTGATTATCAGGGTGGTGGTTCGTGGATTTGATAGAGATTCTTAAACACACGGATTTTTTAACTCGCTTCGCTTTGTTCCCACGAATTTTTATGGATTTTCACGGATCTTTTTCGTAATTATACACTCGGATAACTTGCTGCGCTCGTATGCACGGATGGGAAAGATTTGCACGGATTTTGCCGTGAAAAATTCCGTGAAAATCCCTTTCAATTCGTGGTTGCGAGCGT
>JAAVGE010000037.1 GCA_014800385.1 Bacteroidales bacterium | reverse complement strand
TCAAATTATATATTTTATCCCGGGGTGATTCACTCGGCGTACCTATTTGGCACGCCCTATTGGTGGGCACGCTTTCCCGGCACGCCTCCCCCGCACGCTTCCGCTTCGCTGCAGCGTACGGGCTACGCAAAATCGGCGACCGGCCGGACGCCGATGGGCTGATGAGGGGCGCTGTGGTTGATGGTGGGGCGGCTGCTCCATGGAGCAGCCCTACATGGCTAATATATTGATTGTCAAGAGTGTAGGGATGCTCCCTGGAGCATCCGCCGAATATACATCACTGTCCATGAACGTACAACACATAAACAACAAAGGCTGCATCAATTTTTGATACAGCCTGTATTGTTTTTAGAACGGATATCCTATGGCAAGGTGAAACGCCAGGGATTTCTTGAATGATTCCATGTTGTAGTAGCCCCGTTTTCCGGTGTCGTAGGGGGCATGGATACCCACACCCAAGTCGGCTCGTACAACTATCATGGAGAGGTCCAGACGCAGACCTGCACCGGTGCCGACAGCCAGATCCTTGAAGAAAGAGGATGCTTTGAGTTCGCCGCCGGGACGCTGCGGATCTTTTTTCAGCAACCATACGTTGCCGGTGTCAATGAATGTGGCTCCATGAACCGGACCGAAAATGGGGAAACGGTATTCTACGTTGAACTCAAACTTGAATGTACCGGTCTGGTCGAAATAGCCGTTATCGGTTGTCACCGGCGGACGGTAACTGCCCGGACCGAGTGAACGGACGGTGAAGGCACGGATTGAGTTGGCTCCGCCGACATAGAATTGCTCGGCGTAAGGCACTTCGGAAGCGTTGCCGTAGGCATGTGCTGCTCCGACGGCAGCACGGCTCACAAGCCAGTTATCACCACCCAGACGACGTCCGTAAACCACCTGTGTCGTCCCCTTGACAAACTGCGAGAAGGGGGTGCCGAAAAGTGTTTTCTCACCCTTTTTGCCACACAGTTCATAGATACTCCAGAACAGGTTTCCGGCCTCCATCACGGAGAAGTTCCATGAGAACTGATTGTCGCGACCGAAGTTGCGGTTATAGTTGTAGGAATAGCCCAACGAGGGGATAAACTGCGAGCGGAACGACAGGGCGATAGCACGGTTAGCGTTGGTGATGGAGTCAAACTCCGGCGTCGTGTGCATCAGTTTGGTATAGGTGAGTTTGAACGGAGTGAAGGTCGCCGTGCTGTAGCGCGATGGATTCCAGTCGTAGTTCACCGAAGCATTGAATTTGGCCAGTTTGAAATAGTGCGGACGATTCAACAGGTCTGCACCTAAGGAGAATCGGGTCCAGTTCAGGTTTCGGTTACGGCGGGGTATGAATTTCGGTGCTATCAGACGGGGGAACGCCAGAGAGGTGTTCAGTCCTACTTCGTAGGAGTTGAACACTGAGGAATGTTTGCCACCTGACGTACCGGTCTGCCATTCGTAGGAGCCGGTGAGAGCCACATTAAGTTGCTCACCCCCTCCGAAAAGGTTGCGGTTGGTGACGTTAAAGGTCAGTCCGGGTCCTATATATGAGTTTGACTTTGATGTGGCATTGACTTCGACACTTGCCTCCAGGGGGATGTCGAACGTACACGACACAGCCACATCCAGCGTAGGCTCGGCGGCAAGCGAGTCTGGTTCGACATCGATGGAGATGGCATTGAAGATGCCGAGTCGCGACAGTCGTGTCTGTGTCACGTCCATTGATCGGGCCGAGAGATAGCGTCCCTTGCGGAAGGTGACACATTCCGGGATAATTTCATGGCGCAGGCGCGACGGCTGCATCTGTATGATGGTGCCGCGACTGGTCGGGATAGTGTCGGGTGTACCACCTCCCTGTGCACGAAAAGCATAGACGGTGACATTGCCGGTTTTCCATCTCTGACGTGCTGTTTTAGGCATATTATCGGCGAGAGTCAGGCGAAGGCTTATATGCTCCGGATTCTGAATACTGTCGGCCAGATATTCGATATATTCCGGACGGAAATAGTAATATCCGCGGTTGCGCAACGCATTGGTGATTCGGTTGCGTACCACCGAAAGAGAGTCTATACAGTAGCGGCTTCCCGGGCGGAGATAGGGATCGCGCATGGCCACCGAGTCGATAAGATGAGAGAGGTTACAAGTGTCGGGAAGCAGCCCGATAGAGTCCAGATTATATGCCGGTCCGGTCACTACGATATAACTCAGCGACCCTTTTTTCTTGTTTTTACCCTGATTGAGGGTATAATCGGCATGCCCCCGGAAATAGCCGTTGTTATCCAGAATCTCGTCGATCATCTTCGTTCGCACCTCGGGGCGGACGTCGCTGACAAGAATAGGCTCTGAGGCAAATTTGCGGTAGAACCACCCCTTCAGCCCTTTTGAATCTGGGTTCATGTTATTGTAGACCCACAACCCGAAGGGAATTCTGAACTTCGGGGTGAAGGTGTATTTGTTGGCTTTCACATTCACCGCGTCATGGATACCCTCGGTCATACCCGAAGGGAGTCCTTTGTCCCCTTCCCCGTCGGGATTATACTCCACCCCCTGCAGACCGGTGTAGAGCACCTCGTCGGCGGGAACGCGGCGGGTGGTTGAACATCCTGCCAGAAGCAGGAGAAGCGCAAAAGTAAGCAGATGCGATATTTTTCTCATAAACTGTTTCAGTTAAGCGGTTTACCCTCCTGAGGGATTACGGTTGTCTGTTCCTTGCGATAGCGGCGGAACAGGTCACCCAGACGGCGTATCTTGCGTTTGTAGACGAATCCCACGCCGGTTTCTGTCACCTCACCTTCCAGAATACTTTCAAAGTCATTGTGGCGGAAGATGCGCAGAATCATGGTTCCGTTACGGTTGATATAATATTCGAATGAAACGTCGTTGATAAGTGACTGGGCGAGTTCGGCATCGCTCTCGGTGTCATTGGAGTAGTTACCTCCCACGACAATCTTGAAGCGGTCGTCAAACAGGCTCTTAGACACTTTGTAACTGTAACTTGTGGTGGTCGAGGTGTTGCCGTTAAGCGTCTTGTCATACTGGTTGATGCCGAATGAAAGGTCCACACCCTTGATGTTGTTGGCAGCCCATGAATTGATCTGCGATTCAAGGAACGAATAGAGCGCGTTTCCGCCGATGTTGGCGTTGCCACGTGTACCTGCTCCGGTGTAGACGTTGTACAGGAGAAGGTTCATTGCCTGCGACGCACGCTGCTCGGCCGACATTGACTGGAGTTCGTTGGAGATGGTTATATCCTGCTCTGTCGCCAGGTCAAAGGCTATATCCATCTGTTCGAGAGTACCTTTCACGGTGAGGATCACCAGGAAGTCAACCAGACGGGAGTTCTGCCCCTCCTGCGTGACGTTCGCCTTGATGTCATCGATGGCCCGGATGTTCAACTGCGGGTTCATCATGTTGCCGGTGAAGGAGACATAACTGCCTTCCTGGAACACGAAGTTCTTCTCCGACATCAGGGGAGGAGTGTATCGCGCAAAACCTCCGGTGATGTTATAGCGTCCGACTAATCGGTCTGTGCCCATGTCGTCCATGGTGTAGTTGAGGTTGGCGTTACCCTTCAGTGACACCTTGTTTTTGCCGTCGGTAGAGAGGTCGACATTGACGGTTGTTCCCGGCTGCATCACCAATGTGGCATTCAGGTTCATCGCCATAGTGGTTTCGGCGATGGAATCCGCGCTGGCAACCTGCGTGGTGTCGGCGAAATTGACGAACTTGACCATGTCGGTGTTGGAGCGCGAGGTGATGGTTGATTCAGCATCGGTCATGACGTAGGTGACGTTGGTAGCACTTAATATTGTCAGTGCCGCATCAACATCCAACAGCGTCATGTCACCTTTGACGGAAGCGTCAAGGTCAATGAATCCTTTGCCATAGATATCGGCGCCGCGAGGACGGTCGGAGTTGACAATCTGCATGTTGTTGGCAGCCATTTTCAGGGCTATTGTAGGATTGATGAGGTTTCGCATATCAACGTTTCCGTTGATGGTCAGCGGATTATCATTACAACCCTTGATAGCGAAGTTGTTGAACTGAATGTTGTTGCTGTCAACGGGGATGGTCGTATCGGCGAACTTGAAGTCGGTGCCCAACATGGTTATGCGAGCCTGAGCCGAATCAAATTCTATGTATCCGTTCATGATGGGGCTTGTCATTTCCCCGGTCACATCCATCATTCCGGAGAGTGCGCCCGACAGGGTGGCTGTGCGCGGGGGGAGGAACGGATTGACCACTTTCAGCGGGAATCGGTCAAGTTCAAGGTCGACACGGAAGGGTGCCACCGAACTGCTGTCATTGAGTACACCCGACAGATACATTACCTTGGCGGAATCCACGCTGAGCGATGCCTTGGCAGCGAGGGCTCCACGTATGTTGGTACTGACATCGAGGTCAAGATCGAAATCGCCAACACGCTGTTTTCCGAAGATGAAGTTGGTCAGCGACACCGTGCCGTTCCCGTTCAAAGCCTTGTTCTCACGATCCTCTCTGAGGCGTACTGACGCCGACAGGTCACCCTTGATTTTGGGTGCGAAGGGGTTGAGTGCAATCCAGTCCGAAATCTTGATATCTTTGACATTCAGGATTATATCCTCCTGCACGTTGGTCGTGTCATTGGCATTATGTTCGGTGTAGAGGTGAAGCGATGACTCATCATTTTTCATAACAAGGTCAGCGTCGAGATGGCGGTGAGCAAGGTCAAGCGATATGAAGTTATCCTCGTTTACGGACCATTTTTTATAAGCGATGATGGGGTCGTAGGGCATAAGGTTAAGACGGATTACGGAGTCGACCATCTGGGTCATGAAACCGATTCTGTATCCCATCTCACCCTTCAGGTTTGACTGGCGCAGGAACAATCCGGTCTTCTTGCCGGCTACGAATCCGTGGACAATGACATGTGCGAAGTTGTCCATTGTGCCGGGAGCATTATCCAGTTTTGCCTGAAGCACAAGATATTTTCCCATCTGCTTGGCTCCGATTGTGATGGTGTCAAGTTTCATTGTGGGTGTGCTGAATCCCTCGACCAGGCCATTGAGATGGAAAGTAGAGTCATTGACAGCGTTCAGCGTGGCGGAATTGATTCTCTGACCGGATTTATGCAGATAATCGTTGATTACGTTGTTGTTTCCCGCCTTGAAGTCGAGGGTGAAAGGTGGGAGTGTGCGGGTTATGTCAGGCACAATAATTTCAAACTTCTGCATCTGCATGGTCAGAGTGTCCATGGCGGCCATAAATCGTGCCGAGAGGGAGTCAATCGAGGTGGGCGACACGAAGGTCATGTCAAGGTCACGGTTGACGATTTCGGCGCGGGTCAGTGAGTCGTCGGCATGGAATGAGAAGTTGATGTCGGATGTGGTAAGATCAATCGAAGGATCCATCACGAAGTGCATGTTCACGATGGTCAGGGCCGCGTCAATAGAGTTATCATCGGGATCTACGGTTGCTCCACCGGTGACGGTTGCATTCACGAATGACCGGTCGGTAGCCATACCCAGAGCCTGTAGATTGATGTTGCGGATGTCACCGTTAAGGGTGAAATCGTACGGTGTGGGTGCAATCATACCGCTCAGATTCAGCGTGAAATCGGCATCTCTGTTGGCCGATGTCATTTTGACGTCGGCATGACCGTCGCTCAGCATGGCGTCAGCCACAATATTTTTGTACAGCACATTATTATATGTTACGCTGTCAAGGTCGATTTTTGCGTGAATGGTGGTGGTTTTAGCCATCGGGTCATAGCCGTTGCCCGACACCGTTGCATGGGCCGTCAAGTCTTTCACACCTGCTGTAGGAAGTATGGACTGAAGTGGGAAAGTAGCGAAATTCATCGATGCGTCATACCCTTCGTGGCGGTTATCCCACTTGGCTTTGAGAGCCATTTTTCCACCGGGAGTACGAGCGGCAAGGTTGCCATCCATCACACCGCGGCGCATCAGCACATCTCCGTCAAGAGTAAGGTTGGGAATATTGATTGCATCCTGCGACTCCTTGGGCAGGAAAATACGTTTGGCAAAGTTAACATTATTGATATATCCCCCCAGTTTGACGTCGGCATCCATATTGTCGAAATCCATCACGTTGCGTGCCGTACCCTCGGCAGTCAGTTCCAGATGCTTCGGCAGGGCTATGAGGAAGCGATGCAGGTTGAGGTCGCCGATAGTGCCGTCAGCCTCTATTTCAGCCTCGGGAACAGCATATTGCGGAAGGGCTGTAATCATCTGCTCCATGTCAGGGAACATCTTTATCAGGTCAACCTGAGCCAGGCGGGCCGATGCGCTGATCCGTACGGGAAGGGTCGGGTCGGATGTCATATCCCCCACCCCCATCATGGCGTTCAGCGTGATGTCGGAGAAGCCGGTGGATATATTGAAACTGTCGGCATACATCGCCACTGAGTCCATTGTGAACAGACCCTTTCCACGCAGGCTGACACCGCATCGTTCGGTAGCCTCAAGGCGGCGGAGGGGTACACGGATGGCAGTGCCGCGGTTGTAGAGCGAGTCAATCTCGATATTTATATCGTTTGCCTCGATATATGCCGGGTCAAACCCCGGAAGCGGAGTGGCTCCCGAAGTGGCATACAGGGCATTGGAGCGTGTCAGGGCAATGTTGTGTACCCTCACGGTCCAAGGCAGAGAGGGCACGGTGTCGGTGCTTTCCGGAGAGGGTGTCAGAACGGCCGGAGTGAAATAATCAGCGTTAACGCTATCCAGTTCCACCTCCTGCACCTCGATATTCTGGGTCGCCATATTGATTTTCCCTTCACGCAGAGCCGCTGAAAGCAGGTTCACATTGAGCGAGTCAATGGTTCCCTCCATGGTCATGCGGTAACGTATGTTACGAAGCACCATCGAGTGGGCAAGGATATTCATCTCCATCGGTGAGGAGGTGCTGTCGGCGGGAGTCACAGCAGTGGTGTCCCTGCGTATATCCAGATTCATATCACCACCGTCGAGAAGTGCCTCGCCAAGGTCAATATCCATGTCGGAGAGCCTCACGGAGGAGTCTGACAGACGGAACAGAGCGACACGGGCCGACAGTTGCATCACTGAGTCGGGGTTACCCATTGAGTAGGTCAGCGAATCAACCTCGACATCATCGACACCTATCCGACCGCGGAAAAGGGGGAGTACACCTAAACTGGCGCGGAGTTTGTCGGCGGTCAGCATGGTGTCGGATTTCTGCTTTATCATCAGGTTATCCACACGAAGGTTCAGCGGAAAGGTCAGACGCGCGCGGTCAAGCGTTATGGTCATCTCCCCACCTTTATTCACTGATTCCAATGCCTTATCAACGGCATAATCCTGAACAGCAGGGATATACAATGCAACGAAAGCCAGTATTATCACCGCTGCCACAGAGCCGACAATCCAGCCCAGAATTTTTCTTATTTTATGCTTCTTAACTGTTTTCTCCTCCATGTGAGAATTGTGATGAATTTTTTATGCTTTTATAACATAAAACAGGGCTTATAAGTTCTTAAAAATATAAAAAAAGAACCTATTTATAGAGATAACGCTTGATGGAGCGTTTCGGAGTTTTTTCAAATTCTTCGTCGCGCACCTCCACATCGGCAATCTTTTCGTATGATGCAAGGCGGGGATTGAGTTCGGCGGGTATCTCCTTTATCTTGGCATCAACCTGCTCCTTGGTGAGTTTTTCCTGCTTCCCTTTTTCATAGTCGGGATGAATCAGTGCCACCAGATGTCCGTCACGTTCCACAACCACTGACTCCATCACCAGGGGGAAAGCATTGATGCGGGTTTCAATCTCCTCGGGATAGATATTCTGACCGGAAGGACCTAATATCATCGATTTGTTACGTCCGCGAATGTACAGGAATCCGTCGGAATCCAACTGACAGATGTCACCGGTGTTCATCCATCCGTCGCGCATAACCGATTCTGTTGCCTCGGGATTCTTGTAGTAACCGTTCATCACATTATCTCCGCGTACCCACAGTTCACCCGGAACATTGGCAGGATCGGGCGACTCGATACGCAGTTCCATACGGTCGACTGCACGTCCGCATGAGCCGACACGGTTAACATCCCAGGGAGCGTAGCATATCAGGGGGGCACATTCGGTCATACCGTAACCCACGGTGTATGGGAACTTGATTTTGCGCAGAAACTCCTCTACGTCGCGACTCATCGCAGCCCCACCAACAACAAGTTGCTGCAATTCGCCCCCGAATGCCTCAAGCAATCCGGCACGAATCTTTTTGTACACAATATTTCTCAAGCCGGGGATTTTGACAAGCGTTTTGGCAGGCTGTTTCTGCAACTGCGGAAACACTTTGCCACGTACAATCTTCTCAATTATCAGCGGCACGGCGATGATAAGTTTCGGACGAACCTCGGCAAACACCTTGAGCACCACCGAGGGGGCGGGCACACGTGCCAGGAAATGGATGTGACACCCTTTCAGCATCGGGAACATCAGTTCCACCACCAGCCCGAACATGTGGGCCAGAGGGAGCAACGACACAGTGCCGTCATCGGGATAGAGATAGGGGATATTATCAATAGCGAATTTCAGATTGCTCATCAGAGCGCGATATGACACCATCACACCCTTGGAGAATCCCGTCGAGCCGGAGGTGTAGTTTATCACAGCCATGTCACGGTCATTCGCGGGGATGAAATATTTCACATCGTCGGCTGAGAAACGGTCGGGATACCTCTTCCCGAACTCCTCATTGAGATGACTGATGGTTTCATCAAGCGGAAAACCGGCGGTCGAATACAGCGGCTCGTAATCGTCAAGCGACACGGCACCTTTCAGCAGCGGCATCTCAGCAGGAGTCAGTTTTTTCCATATCCGCGATTCGGCAAAGAGGATAACCGCCTCGGAGTGTGTCACCAGATTATGGATATTCTCCACCTGAAAATCATGCAGGATAGGCACAGCCACAGCCCCGTAGGTCAGCGAAGCCAGAAACGCGGCTGCCCAATGAATGGAGTTTTTGCCACAAAGGGCAATACGGTCGCCGGGGCGTACACCGGTTTGTTCAAAGAGAATATGCAGACGTGCTATACGGTCGGCCAGGTCGGCGTAAGTCCAGGTTGTACCGTCACTGTCGGATAGGGCCGGATGAGTCCAGTTCTTGCGGATTGTTCCGGCTATGGCTGATGTCAGATGTTCCATAAATAAATAGTCTTTTTAATTTAAACAGAAGCGGACACCCTGAGGTTCATTCTGTTGCCGGTTGAGTAGTCGGCGCGAGGTCAGAAAATCGATTCGTTGGTGTAGGTGGTCAATAGTTCGAGTGCCTTCATCCCCATAACCGAATTACCTTTGGAATTAAGGCGGGGGCTCCATGTGGCAACGGCATACCGACGGGGATAGACAGCCCCTATACCTCCCCCTACCCCGCTTTTTCCTGGTAAGCCGACGAGGTAGGAGTATTCCCCTGCGTCGTTATAGAATCCGCAGGTCTGCATGATGGCATTGATACGCTTTACCTGCGAAGAGGTCAGACGTATGTCACCGAACTCAAACTGCGATTTGGCATGTGCGTAGGCAAGGAAAGCGTGTGACAGTTGGCGGCAGGTCATCTCAACCGAACACATCAGGAAATAGAAGTGCAGCACATCCTCGATCTCATTTTCAAGGTTGCCATAATATTTCAGCATATTGGCGATAGCGGCGTTGATATATCCCACGGAGCGTTCCGAGGTAGCCACCTCGAAGTTATAGTTGATTGTCGGATCATCCGCCATGCGGCGCACAAACTTCAGATAGTCGGAATGCGGGTGAGGCAGATGCGACAGCAGAATATCGGCAACGACAATGGCACCGGCATTTATGAAAGGGTTACGCGGTATGCCGTGGTCAAGTTCAAGTTGTATCAGTGAGTTGAAAGCCGATCCGGAAGGCTCCTTATCAACACGTTTCCACAACTCCTCACCCATGATGGCGAGTGCCATTGAAAGGGAGAACACCTTTGACACCGACTGTATCGAGAAAGGTGTGTCAATATCGCCCCACCCGTAACTCTTTCCCGAGGTGGTGGTTATGCAGATGCCGAAATGGTCAGGGTCGACCTTCGCCAGTGCAGGTATATAGTCAGCCTGTTTCCCCTGATTTCGCAGCGGGGCAATTTCGGCAGCAATCTTTGTCAGTATTTTGTTGTATGACATAATGCTACAAAGTTAATATTTTTGCTTTTTACCTACAACATAATTCCTTAAAAAAAATGGATTGTGCGGCTGCTCCAAGGAGCATCCACACAGGACTAATGAATTGATTATCAAGAATGTAGGGATGCTCCCCGGAGCATCCGCCGAATATAAATCCCTATCCATGAACGTAAAACAAATAA
This sequence comes from Bacteroidales bacterium, assembly GCA_014800385.1. Taxonomy (GTDB): domain Bacteria; phylum Bacteroidota; class Bacteroidia; order Bacteroidales; family Muribaculaceae; genus CAJUPY01. Next base: position 17,777 of record JAAVGE010000037.1, on the reverse strand, counting down.
AAAAATTCAGGCTGCATCAATTTGAAGTGACACAGCCCAAATAAAAACTCCGATATGATTAATCCCCTACAGTCGTACCTTTTCAACCTTATGACCCGTTTTTCGGATATACACCCCGGGATTTACAGGTTCAGGAATCTCCACTCCCTGAAGATTGAACCAACGTGTCAACACATTCTCATCACCTTGAACGGCTTCAACACCTTCTTCAGTAAATTCCCAAAGTTTAAAGCCACCCTCTTTCTCAAAGATGATTACATTATCCTCTCCTTCTGTGACATAAGCCAGTGTGGCATTAAAATCTCTGGCACTCATGGCAGGTCGCAAGGGGTCATATACAATCTGACCGTCGCCACGGCTCTCGGGGTAGGTATAATCCGATCCTTTATCGTATGGACCAAAGGCACCGATAGATTCTATCACAAAAAATTCATCAACTGCTTCTCCCGGAGAAGAGGTGTAGTCTATGGTATATTTATTATAAACATGACCACTGTTTTCATACGGTTCAACCGCGGTGACTATTGCTGTGGAGTACACATGGCTCTTTGTCCAATATCCTAATTCCACTTTCTTTCCTATTGATCCATACCCATAGCATAACTCAGCCGCGGATCTCTCGGACAATGGTCCGGAAAAACTGTATAGCACGCACATCCATTCAGAGGACAGTTGTTCACTCCACTGACTTTCAATACCCTCATAAGAATGGTAGATGTCGCCGTTTTCTTCACGAACGTATGCAATGGGGATAACCGAATTGTCAACATCCACCCCAACATACTCCCAATCCTCATACAGACGCGTCAAACGCTTGATCAGGTCAATACGGTTCCACTCTTTTCCATCTTTTATCTCTTTCCCGGCAACGCGGATACCAAATTCCATATCTGTAGGTCCGCCTCCCCATGGAAATTTATATCTGTACCAATAACATCTGCCCTCCTTGAAAAACTCAGATGATGCTGATGCACAGAGAGATACCGACATAAGTAGACAAACAAGAATAGAAAATTTTCTAAATTTCATGATATAACTTAAGGACTTAAAAATTAAATTTTCGCAAATATATAAAAAAACACTAATACAAAAAAAATTTTGGTACTAATTAGTGTATCTTCCCCAAAAAAGGGTGTGTCAAAATAGGTGCAGCCTCGCCATATGCAGGATTATGCGGCTGCTCCGTGGAGCAGCCCTACAGGGCTAATGCGTTGATTGTCAAGAGTGTAGGGATGCTCCCTGGAGCATCCGCCGAATATATATAACCCTCCCTGTACGTACAACACATAAAAAATACAGGCCGCATCAATTTTGACACAGCCTGCCATCTTCTTTAACTTTTGATTGTCAGTCATTTAGAAAATTCTTCAGATCGAAGAACATCAATCAAGTATCATCATCCTTATCTGATTCTGTTATACATTGGTATGCACACGGAGCATGCCATACAAAGGTGGGGCGTCCGGCCTGACGCCCATGGGTTTATCTAAACATTATTAAACAAAACTCTCCCCGATGCAGGTACTGCACCGGGGAGAGTCTATGATGATTTAACAGTTAGCGGAGAATCAGCGGATAACCACTTTTTCTGCTTTCTGACCCTGACGGCGGATGTAGATGCCGGGGGTGAGGTTTTCTGAGTTTACTTTAACACCCTGGAGGTTCCAGAATTCTACGGGACCGTTGTTGAGGTCTTCATCGATGTTATCAACACCTTCTGCTTCACCTGAACCGATGATTTCTGAGATACCCTGAGTGCTTACAGCGGGGCTCTTGCGTGCTACTGCATATACGTGGTAACCGCCGTTTTCACGTTCGTAAACGTGGAGGTTGCCTGCAGCATCGAAGCGCATGTGTGCCCAAGCGAGTGTCTTGCCGAAGGGGATTGTGCTGCTAAGTGTGAGGGTAGGTTTGTTACCATTCCACTTAACATTGAAGATGTCGATCTTGTTGGTTTCAGCGTGTGCGAGGATCTTACCGTCGTTAGTGATTGCTATACCTGAGATACCGCTTGTGATATCATCAGCATTTTCGCTTGACTGATAAACTACTTCATTAGAGTTAGCATCGATGTAAGCGAAGCAAGGACAACCGGTGGTGTTGTTACCTGCGCCACGGCACTGTGAAACGAAGTAACCTTCGCCGTAGCCGAGCATATCAACGTTGGTGTTGGCAAGGAGTGACTTGTGACCCATTACTTCAGGTGCTTCAGTGATCACCCAAGCATTACCGATGTTGTAACGGACAACTGAGTTTGCAGTTGCTTTGCTTGCATCGTGGTCTTCAGAGAAGGCAAAGAGTTTGGTGTCTTCGCCTTTGCCTACGAAGCAGAGACCTGCGTGACCGCCACCAAGGCTTGCTTCATTGTAGATGAAGTTACCTGATGACTGCATTTCACCTGAGTACATGCCGGCGGGTTCTTCAGCAGCGAGGGGATCGATTGCTACGATACCGTGTGCTTTATCACCCCAAGAGGGAAGAACAACCTTACCGTCACGTTCGTGACCGCGGAAGGGGTTAGACTGGTTGTTGGCACCGTTAGCGCCACCGAAGAGAGCGTGGTCTTTCCAGAGACGTTCGCCAACTTTTTCACCTGCGGGGTTGTAGATATCCATACCGCCTGCATTACCGTGGCTTACTACAGTGTAACCGAATGATTCAGCAGCGGGATCAGTGATGGGTACAACACCACCGCGACGGTCGCTCAGACCATGTTTTTCAGCGAAGATTTCTCCTGACTGTGCGTTGGATTTTGAAGTTACCTTAACTTCCCAGGTGTAAGGAATACCATCATTGAGTTCAGCGGTATTGAGGGTGAATGAGTGAGCACCCTTGGTTGCTTCCAGAGGGAATGCAATCGCTTCTCTGGGTTCAGTCAGAACGAGTTCGGCAGAAACTGCGTCACCTGTCAGAGCGTATTCGATGGTGTAAGTGTCATCATCGTTCTTAGTGGCTTTCAGACCGTAAGCGAATTCTGTTTTGTTAACAGGCTGCTTAACGTCTTTGGTAGTCATCTTAGAGATTTTGCCGTCACGCAGAACGTAGAGGTTGAGCCATGCAGCAGTGTATACATTGTTGAGGTCATCGTAAACGGCTTCAACTTCACCTGCAGTTGCAACATTTTCAGTTTCAAGACCTGTGATTGATGTACCGGTGATGGGTGTGCCTGTAGCAGCATCGATGTTGTTGGTGATGTCGATCAGACGGAGACCGATGTTTTCACCATCTTTGCTTTCGGGAGCAACGATGTAGTCAGCACCTGCATATTTGAATGCACCTACAGTACCGGGAATACCTGCGAACTCTTCGTTACCGATTGTGAGTTCACGTTCATTGTCGGCCATGACAAATTTACGTTCGCCTGCACCATAGAGGGGACCGAAGGTATAGAAGTTTTCGGTGTTCAGAGGTGAAGTTACGAAACGATAGCCTTCGCCCATGTGGATTTCGCCGGGAGCAACGAAGTCTGTTTCGCCATCCATCTTTGCATGACCGAGGATGTCGGCGCTACCTGCATGCTCACCATTGGCTACGGTCAGCACTGTCCAGCGGAAAACGTGGTTGGGAGCAGTAACTGAAGGCATGGGGATGAAGAGTTTACCATCTTCGGTTGTACCTGCGTAGGCAACAGTACCACCTGCGTAGGCACGGTACCAGCGGCCTGACTGCTGAGTTGTCAGCCATGCAGCAGGATTACCGGTGGGAATACCGTTCTCATCATTTTCCCATTTGTAGAGGGTGAAAGTACCGCGGGGTTCTTTTGAACCGTCGGGGAGATTTTCAAGATAGTCGTTGCTATACTGTGTCTTGGTCTGGTTGCTTGCGAGGAGGATTCCGTCAGCAGATACCTGAATATCGGAGATGTTCTGGATTGAACCTGTAGCACCTTCGGTTGAAACGTTAGCGAGGACTTTCTTTTCGTTGAGGTCGTAAACCAGGATGGTGGGAACGGGTTTATCTTCAACTACCTGAGCGTAAACGGGAAGTTTGTCGATAGCGAGGATATACATTTTACCTTCCTGAACGATTGCACGGCGAACGATTTTGCCTTCGAGTTCTTTGATAGGTTCATCGGTGTAAACGTCAGCCACAACATACTCGTCAGCAGGCATTACACCTTGCATTTCAGCAGCGGGGTCGGGATAGTCTACATAAACCTTTGTCGGCGGAACATAGTCAACGTTTTCGAGTTGAACTTCGGGATATGTGTTTGCGGCAGCCTTAACTTCCACTTCCACGGGTTCGATTTCCTTATACTGGGGATGTTCGAATACCAGGGTGTATTTGCCGGGTTCAACGTTGTCGAACACGTATGCACCGTTGTAGTTGTTGTCAGTTGTTTTTTCAGCAACCACTTTGTCGCCTTGTTTCAGGATTACCTTACATCCGTTGATGGGGAGGTAAACGTCGTTTGAAATGGGGCTGGGTTTGTAATATTCGTGAGTGAATTTTTCGTGGAGGTCACGAACGATACCGTAGATCACACCGGTTTTTTCTTTTTCAAGACCGAAGTAGTCGGCGATACCGTGAGCGTAGGCATAACCTTCAACGTAGTCCACATCCCAGTTCATTGCACGGTGACGTGCGGGCTGGTAGGTGTGGAAGTAACCTTCTACGAGGAAGCCGGGCACGTGATGTTTCAGTACACCCAGATAACCTTTGCAGAAAGTTGCGCTGCTGGTTGAGCCTGAGCCGTAGAAACTGATGTCACCACGGAGGTTTTTGGTACCGTTGTTGTAAGCGGACCAAACCATGAAGGGGTTTTCGATAGCGTAGCCCCAGCACATGTCAGCCATCTTGCGTGACTCAACCTGGTGTTCGTTTGAAAGAATCAGAACATCGCCGTTGGTGTTGTATTCGTCAGCAGAGGGAGTGTCATAACCACGATAGAGGAACAGGGGGTAGTTGGTTGTGGTACCCTCGGTTGCCGCATTTGAGTGAATGGAGATGAACATATCGAAGTTGTTCGCATCCACTTCCTTATCGATTTCAGTAAGGTCGCGGTTGTAGTAGTAGATATCTTTGGGAGCAGCGTCACCAAGTTGGCTCACTGTACCGTTATCTTCATGATAAGGACCACACTTAACGTGGCTCATCACGATGTTGTTTTCCATGTCACGGGCGGCACCGATCTGCCAGCGTTCACCTTCCTGGTTTTTGGTGGGGTCGAACTTCAGACCGTACTGACGGAGACGTTCGAGCACACCGAAACCTTTGCGGAGGTTGGTGTTTGTTTCAAAGAAGTTGGTAGTGTCGGTGTTGGTACGGCTGTAGGCAGCGTGTCCAACAATTGCGTTAGGACGGTCATTGGCTGTCCATGAACCGTGACCGGGGTTGATATAGACGCGAAGTTCGTCGGCAGTCTTGGCGCCGGCAGTCAGACCAGCGACCGCCAATGCTGATAAAAGTAAAATCTTTTTCATAATTGTGGTGCTGATTATTTGCTGAGGTTAAGAATGTAGAGTGAACCTTCAGGGTCAGTGAATGCCACACGGGTAGCATCAGCGTTAACGCTGGGATACTGTGCTTTCACTGTTTCAGGAGTAAGAACCTGGTTTTCACCTGTTTTGAGGTCGACAGCAACGAGAGCCGAGGTTTCAGGCTCCATATCGGCGTTTATTGTTGACTGAACACCGATGATGGCATCATTGCCTGCCCACACTGCAGCGCGGAGACCGCCGATGGGGCGTGCGTTGCTACCGTCGAGGTTGCAGACGAAGCAACCGCGGTAAACGAGCCAATAAACAATCTGAGTGCCGTCGGGGCTCAGTGAAGGCCACAAGTAAGAACCTTTACCCTGAGGGTCGAGTACTTTACCGTTGACAGTGAGGTGGCCGTATTCAGTGGCAACCACGGGACGTTCAGCAGCAGCAACTTTGCTGAGTGATTTTGTAGCCATTTTGCCGTTGTTGCGAGCAACGATCTTAGCGTCGGTCAGAGCCACCCCGTCAGCAAGATTACGGGTGGGTTTAACTACAGTCTGAACCTTGCCTGTTTCAACGTTCACTGTTTCCAGTGACTTGTAACTCAGGCGGTTTTTGTCGTAAGTAGTCTGAGCGAAAGCAACGGTTTTGCCGTCGGGGCTGATAGCCACGCGTGAAACATTGCTTCCTTTAGCGATAATTTCAGAAGCACCTGTGGCCAGATCGATCTTCTTCAGACCCTTAGCAGCCGCAGAAACTACGAAACTACCATCAGCCGCGATAACAGGTTCTTCAACCGATGCGCCTTCGATATGCTGGACTGAACCAACATTGAACACCTTGGCGCTCAGTGAGAGCGATGCTAAAACCACGGCTGCCGAAATGAAAACTTTTTTCATAATGGATTGGTTTTAAGGATAGTTAGTTATTGTATTATTGTTGTTAATTTTCTTTTTTACGCTGTAAAAACTCTGAAAGCAATATAATTATATATATGTGTAAATGTGACAAATTACTATGACCGGTAGTTTTTCACGCTCATTTTTCAGGGTTTATTTTCGGTGTAAAATTACTCTTTTTCCCGATAACTCACAAACTGCAAAAGGTTAAATATCTGTTAAAATATCGTAATATGATTAAATTCCACCCCCTTTCTCTTCTCAGCATGGTCAAAAATGCTATTTTTTATTTAATTCTTGCAGATGTCAAAAAAAAGGCGTAACTTTGCCGTCGAAAATAACGCAGATAAGGGTCTCGACCATCGTTGAGATTCTTATATTTTTTATGTTAAACCATATAATACCGAACCCAAGACTTACACGATAATGGCAATTACATTCATGACCAAGGAAGGCTACAAAAAGAAAATGGAAGAGATAGCCTATCTGGAAACAGTTAAACGTCCCGAAATTTCACGCGCCATAGCCGAAGCACGCGACAAAGGCGACCTGTCGGAAAACGCTGAATATGACGCTGCTAAGGAAGCGCAGGGTATGCTGGAAATGCAGATTTCCAAACTCAAGGAACTCGTTGCAAGTGCTCGCATCATCGACGAAAGCAAACTCAACTGCGACGAAGTGCAGATCATGAACAAGGTGAAAATCAAGAACATGACCAACGGCATGGAGGTGGAATACACCATCGTGGCTGACAGCGAAGCCAACCTCAAGGAGAAAAAAATCGCTTCTTCCACTCCCATCGCTAAAGGTCTGTTAGGCCACAAGATAGGTGACATCGTGGAAATCCGCGTACCCTCCGGTCTGATGAAGTTCGAAATCAAAGAAATCAGTTTCTGATGGCTACTATCTTCACTAAAATCATCAACGGCGAAATACCCTGCTACAAGGTGGCTGAGGATGAAAAGAATTTCGCCTTCCTCGACATCAATCCCCTTGCCAAAGGCCACGTGTTGGTGGTGCCCAAAACCGAGGAGGATTACATCTTCAATCTCAGCGAGGAGGATTACCTTTCGCTCCAGGCTTTCGCCCGCAAGGTGGCAAAGGCTCTGAAAGCGGCTGTGCCATGTCAGCGCGTCGGCGTGGCGGTTCTGGGAATGGAGGTACCTCATGCCCACATCCACCTGGTGCCCCTGCAGAGCGAGGCTGATCTGGACTTCCGCAAAACAAAACTTTCGCTCTCCCCCGACGAGATGCAACAGATTGCCAACAGCATAGCCGAAAAATTATGAACAAACTGATAAAATCAGCCTGCATCGCAGGCCTGGTGGCAGCAACACTGACCGGTTGCTCCGATGCCAAATGGAAACTGTCAGGCAACATCGCTGATGCCGACGGGCAGGACCTCATCCTGGAGAATATGAGCAGCATCGGCTGGACACCTGTCGACACCGTGAAACTTGACGCTAAAGGTGACTTCAAGTTTTCACAGCCCGCTCCCGCCGCTCCCGACATCTACCGTCTGCGCCTCAACGGTCAGACCGCCTATTTCCCCATCGACAGCATCGAATCGGTTACACTCACCGCTTCTGCTAAAGATTTCAGCACCGGCTACCGTCTGGCTGGCAACGACAACGCCCGCATGATGATGATGGCTGACTCGATCATCAACGCCTCAATCGCTGAAAAGGGTGAGGCGCTGACCATCACCGACCCCGAACTGAAACGCGAACTGGGCAAAATCATCCTGGTGAACCCCGGAAGCGTGGTGGCCTATTACATAGTCAGCAAAACCATCGGTAACGCCCCCCTTTTCAACCCGTCGGAAAAGATTGACCACCGCCTTATCGGTGCCGTCGCCAACGCAATGAACATTGAGCGTCCGGAAGATCCACGAACCATCTACCTGAAGGATAAATTCCTGAGAAACAGACAACTCACCTCGGTTGCACAGGTAGCCGACACACTTGTGGCAGATGTCACCACTCTGTTTGAAATCAACCGCCACAATGCCACCGGCGCCAACGTCAGCCTGCGCGACGTAGCCTCAAAAGGTGATGTCGTTATCCTCAACTTCACCTCTCTGACCCACCCCGAGTCCATCGAGTACAACGTGGCGCTCAACAAGGTGTACGATGCCTACAAAAACCGTGGTGTTCAGATTTATCAGGTGAGCCTCGACGAGGATGAAGTGGAATGGCGTGCCGCCGCAAAAAACCTCCCCTGGATATGCGTATATAATCCACCCACCTACACCGATGCGCTGATGCAGTACAACGTCGGTGTTCTCCCCACAACATTTATTATCGACAGAAAAGGGGAACTTGTTGACCGTGTGACCGACATTGACAAACTCGCTGCCCAGGTTAACAAATACCTCTAAGAGAGTGTTTGAATTTAAATGATTTTAGCACAAAGAGAGATTTTGAGGTGATTTTTAAAAGTTGAAGAAGGAGCGATGCGGGCATCGCGACTGATGAAATCTTTTAAAAAGCGCCCAAAAGATTCTTTGTGATGAAATCAAAAACTTTCAAAACCCTCAAAATATTAAATTTGGTTTAAATTCAAACACTCTCTAAGATTGCGAAGAGACATGAAACATCTCTCAATTATTGCAATAACAATCATAATGCTTTTCACCTCCTGCAGCCGCGACGGGGGTGAAAAGTCTGTTTTTGACTATATCCCTGCCGAGTCTCGGTCAGTGGCACGTGTCAACATCGACGCCATTCTCAAAAACTCCGGTTGCCGCATCCGCGACGGAAAGGTGACACTCTCTCCGGCCATGGAATATTATCTGGAGGCTGCCTCGCCCGATCAGCAGGAGTTTTTCACCTCGATGGTCGACCTCTATCCTATGCTGGATATGCAGAACATTATGGTTACTGAATCTGACCTTGACCTTATCGGACTGGCCGAAGTCAAAGACCCCGTACGTCTGAACCGCTACCTTGATGAGCAGGGTGTGGAAACGTCCTTTGGCGGACTCACCGTTTATGTCACCTCTAACCTCGCCATTTCCAAGGCCGACAATTTCGTCATTATCGGCGAGACTCCCGAAAAAATCGCGTCCTACTTTGAGATGGCTCAGCAGCAGGCCATTACTGAAATTCCGGAACTGACCGACCTTTTTGCCGACGTCGACCGTACTGTCATAGGTTACACCCGCGATGAGGCAAAACTATCCCGCAGGGAACGTCAGCAGGGTAAGCAGCCGGGGTACACAACGCGACTCCTCACCATGGACCTGCACGAACATTTCCTGGATGTTGAGTTCACCACCTTTGACTCCGAGTGGAATCCTGTTGACATCACTGAGTTCATCCCCATGGTGGATCAGGATGTGCTCGCATCTATCCCCGCCGAGGCCCAGGGGGTGATAGTGATGGGTGAAAATACTGATATTCAAGGACTTATCAATAATATCTATCCGGCTATCCCCGAACATTTCAATGAGCCGTCGGAGTTGATGTTCTTCGCTGAATTCCTCAAAGGCTCATTCATGATAAGCGCCACTCCCGCCGCCACCGGACGCTACCTCCGCGAACTCACACCTCCGGCATGGAACATCACAGCCTCGATGCTGCAGGCCGACGAGAATGTGTCGTCAATCCTGTCAGCCCTCTCGATATTCAACCCCTCGGGAAGCATCAAGGAGGAGGATGGGCAGATACGCTATCAGATTAACCCTGACCTGGCGCTGTACATACGCCATGATGCACCGCTGCTGACCCTCTCTACCGACCTGATCCGCTCTCAGGAGTCATCATCCGAGTATGCCGAAATTTTTGAGGGTGCAGCCTTCGGAGCAGCGATAAATGTGCCGTACAACAGCGAGACAATGCGTGCGTTCAATCTCCCCTACGGGCCCAACATTGTATTGATCGGACGCGACAGCACCATTTCGCTGCGTATCGCCCTCAACGGCTCTAAATCAGCCCTTTTGGAGGCTCTTGCGGAAACACTTAAGGCCGCTCGCTGACATGAATACCATCACCATACGCCAACTTCTGCCGGAGGTGTTCCGCGATGAGCAGGAACGTCACCGGAAGGGTAACGTATGGCTCACAGAACTCACCTTCCGGCGTGGGGAGCGCTACATGATTCATGCCGAATCAGGTGCCGGAAAATCCTCGCTTTGCTCCTTCATCTATGGTCTGCGCAAGGACTACCGGGGTGAGATACTCTTTGATGGTACCCCCTGTGCCACCCTCTCCCCCGACCGGTGGGCCGAACTGCGCACCCGCTCGCTGGCCTACCTGCCTCAGAACCTGTCGCTCTTCCCCGAACTGACCGTGATAGACAACATCATGCTCAAAAACAGCATGACCGGATATTGCTCAGAATCGGAAATCATCTCGATGCTGAAACGGGCAGGCATAGACTCGAAGCGCAACACTCCAGCGGCTCTCCTTTCGCTGGGGCAGCAGCAACGTGTAGCCATTATCCGTGCCATATGTCAGCCGATGGATTTCCTCATTCTCGATGAGCCGGTCAGTCACCTCGACGAGGCAAACAACATGATAATGGCGGAGATGATTGACGAGGCACTGCGCAAAAACAACGCCGGACTGATCACCACCTCGGTTGGCAACCCGCTGATAATAACCCCGATAATCCCGCTTACACTATGAACCGGATTGTGTGGAGGCTTCTTTGCAGGAATATGTCGGTGGCGCAGGTCGCAACCTACTTCATCGCACTGCTCAGCGGCGTGACTCTGGTAATGCTCGCCATACTGTTCCGCCACGATGCATCGCAGTGGCTCAACCCCGACACCGCTACCCCCAAGGAATTTGTCACCATATCCAAAACCGTTGACCGCGCAGGATTCTCCGACAACAGTTTCACCCCTCAGGAGATTGCCCTACTTCAGCAGGAACCATGGACCGACTCCGTGGCACCATACACTGCCAGCGACTTCTCCGTCATCCTCTCGATGAACCTCGGGGCTGAGGTGTCGACATCGATGTTTTTAGAGGCCGTTCCCGATTTTTTCCTTGACACCATCCCCGACCGGTGGGACTACCAACCGGGGAGCCGGGTAGTACCCCTGATTATTCCGCGCGACTATCTCACCCTTTATAACTACGGCTTCGCCGCATCGCGCTCACTCCCCGTGTTGTCCGAATCCGCCCTCACCCATATCCCCCTGACACTGACCCTGAGCGGAAACGGCAAATCTCACCAATACGATGCACGGATAGTTGGCATCTCATCGCGTATCAACTCGGTCATCGCCCCGGTGGAGTTTGTCGAGATGGCAAACAATCTTTACGGCGGGAAAGAGTCAGCACCCCCTACCCGCCTGATAATCCGCACCCATGCCGACAGCGAACAGATAAACCGTTACCTTACCGCAAACCATCTTGAGCGTTCCGGCGAAGGTGTCGACACTTCGCTGCTATCCACCGCCGTAACCCTGCTGACCACCATCCTCATTGCCATCGGCGGCGTCATCATCATCCTCTCCATCATCATCCAGTTGCTCTGCCTCTACCTTTTGGTGGAGAAAAACCGTGCCACCACATCACGCCTGATACTGTTGGGCTACTCCCCCCGGACGCTCCGCCGCTATTACCTGACCTTCATCATCCTGTCAAACCTCCTCACCTTTGCCGTAGCCTCGCTACTGACACCCTTGGCAGCCACCATCTGGCAAAATATCATCCCCTCATCACCATTCACCCACCTCCCCTATCTTGCCGGCGCCGCCATCATCGTTTTTCTTACACTTCCGGTATTCCCTTTGCTTCGGCGGGGGATCGGAGGGGAAAGTAAATAAGGTTCAAACTTTTAACGAACTGCGTACATGACTGACCTGATTCCAAATACTGGAAACAACTATAAAAATCTGATAAGTTACAAGAAAGCGGATGTGATTTATCAACTCACATTCGATTTCTGCAGCCGATACCTGCAAAAGGGTGACCGCACAATCGACCAAATGGTGCAGGCAGCCAGAAGCGGCAAGCAGAACATAGTGGAAGGGTGCGCCGCCTCAACGACATCAACCAAAACGGAAATAAAACTCATTAACGTGGCTAAAGCAAGCCTCAAGGAGTTGCTCGAAGATTACGAAGACTATCTCAAAACCCGTCATCATCAGCAATGGGAAAAGGGAAGCATCGAATATGAAACAATGCGCCAATTAGGAAGAGACCACAGCGATGCCCGGTTTTTCATGAAAATCGCTGCCACACGCCCACCCCAAACCATAGCCAACATGGCAATAATCCTCCTCAACCAGGCTGATTACCTGCTGTTCAAACAACTCCAACGCTTAGAGAAGGATTTCCTTGAAAAAGGGGGCTTCTCGGAACGAATGTCGGAAATGAGACGGCAGCGAAGAAATTGGAAATAAAGTGAATGAGAGAAAATAAGGGAAATAAGGTCATTAGGGTCTCTAAGGTCTCTAAAGACCCTAAAGACCTTAAAGACCTTAAAGACCTTAAAGACCCTACCCCCCCCCTAAAGACCCTAAAGTCCCTAAAGTCCCTAAAGTCCCTAAAGACCCTAAAGACCTTAAAGACCCTCCCAACAACCCCTTGACCATCAATTTCTGAAAAATTATTTTGCGGTTAAGATTAAAATTAGTAATTTTGACAGATATTACCTGAACTGCGTGAATTGAAAAGGATATTAGTCATATTAACCGTTATGCTTACCGCCCTTGCTGCATGGTGCGGTCCCGTTAAATGGGAGGAGTCGTCACGTCCTGTCGACAATCAGGCCGTACACCAGCAGGTGGACTCCGAAGGGGTTGAGATAATGGTTAAGGACGGATGGGTGTATGTCACGGCTTCACGCCCCGTCACCATCCGCATTTTCAGTATTCTCGGGCAACCCATCATCACCGAAACGATGCAGCCGGGAACCTATCGCCTGCACCTTGCTTCGCGTGGCATCTACATCCTGCGCGTTGGTTCAGCAACACGACGTATCACAATATAAACGATGCTTATGAAATGCTATCTCGTGACAGGCGCAGCCGGATTCATCGGAGCAAACTTCGTTAAGTATCTCATTGACACCTACGGCTCCGACGTCAGGATTGTTATCCTCGACACACTTACCTACGCCGGACACCTTGAGAGCATTCAGCAGGAGATCGGTCTGCCAAATGTCACTTTCATCAAGGGGGATATTGGCGACTTCAGTCTGGTAAGTTCATTGCTCAAAGAATACAGCCCGGATTATGTGGTGAATTTTGCCGCAGAATCGCATGTTGACCGCAGTATAACCGGTCCACGCATTTTCGTGGAAACAAACATTCTGGGCACACAAACGCTGTTAGATGCCGTCAGGGAAGCATGGCGACTGCCCGACGGTTCATATCTTCCCGGTCACCGCTACCTGCAGATAAGCACTGATGAGGTTTACGGTGCCCTCCCGATTGACCATACATCGCCTCAACCGTTGGTGATGAACGATGAGGTGAAAAAGGTATGCTCCCACCGCAGTTCCCCCGAGACCTTCGGAGGACAACTGTTCACCGAGTCTACCCCCCTTTCACCACGCTCACCCTACTCCTCCTCAAAGGCGTCGGCCGATATGCTCACGCTGGCCTATCATGAGACTTTCGGACTTCCGGTTTGCATCACCCGATGCAGCAACAACTACGGTCCCTATCAGTTCACCGAGAAACTTATCCCGCTGATTATCACTAACATCCTCAAAGGGAAGAAACTCCCGGTCTACGGCAAAGGGGAAAATGTGCGCGACTGGCTTTATGTGACCGACCATGCGCGTGCCATCGACCTTGTGCTGACCCGTGGCACAGTAGGCGAGGTCTACAACATCGGCGGACTCAACGAGAAGCAGAACCTGAGCATAGTACGCGAAATCATAGCCACGGTGGCCGAACTGGTAAGGGAAAACCCCGAATACCGGAAGTTGTGCGCTCTTTCGCCCGAGAATATCAACGACTCACTGATTGAGTTCGTGACAGACCGCCCGGGACATGACCTGCGCTATGCCATCGACCCGACCAAGATAGCCCGCGAATTAGACTGGGTGCCACAGACACCCTTCTCCGAGGGGATACGCCTGACGGTGAAATGGTATCTTGACAATCCCGAATGGATTGAGTCCGTAACCTTCAAAAACTCAGCACAATGAAAGGTATAGTTCTTGCCGGAGGGAGTGGCACGCGTCTGTATCCCATCACCATGGGAATATCCAAGCAACTGATACCGGTTTACGATAAACCGATGATTTTCTATCCCCTTTCCGTGCTGATGCTCGCCGGAATCCGTGACATCCTGATCATCTCCACCCCCGATGACCTGCCCGGATTCAAGCGTCTGTTAGGCGACGGCACGCGTTTGGGCGTACATTTCTCGTATGCCGAGCAGGCTCGTCCGGAAGGACTTGCCCAGGCTTTTCTAATCGGGCGTGACTTTATCGGTGACGACGACGTGTGTCTGGTGCTCGGCGACAATATCTTCCACGGTCAGGGTTTCACCGCCATGCTTGAACGTGGGGTGACGAACGCTGCCCGGAACAACGCAGCCACCATCTTCGCCTACCCCGTCAAAGACCCTCAGCGCTTCGGCGTGGTTACCATCGACGCTGATGGCCGACCTCAGAAGATTGTGGAAAAACCAACTGAGCCTGAATCCAACTTCGCTGTGGTAGGGCTCTATTTCTACCCCAACGATGTGGTCAAAGTGGCATCATCCATAACCCCGTCGGCGCGTGGCGAACTGGAGATAACATCCGTCAACGAACACTATCTGAATGAGCGTCGACTCAATGTAGAATGTTTCGGACGCGGGTTCTCATGGCTTGACACCGGCACGGTCGACTCACTGATGGAGGCGTCATCCTACGTCGAGGCGATACAGAAACGTCAGGGGTTCTACATAGCCGCTCTGGAAGAGGTTGCTTTCCGGCGCGGCTTCATCACGGCAGTGCAACTGCGCAAACTCGCCGCCACGATGCTCAACTGCGAATACGGCGAATATCTCAACAACCTCGCTAACAGACACCTTACGGAATGAGCGCAGCGGATATCAAAATGGTCAGTCTCCCCAAGATATGCGACGAACGGGGCAACCTGACGTTCATTCAGAACGGCGATCAGATACCGTTTGACATGGCGCGCGCCTACTGGATTTACGATGTTCCCGCCGGTCGACGTCGTGACGGTCATGCTTTCCGAGGGGCATACGAACTGATAGTTGCCATGAGCGGAAGTTTCGAGGTGGTGGTGACGGCTACGGACGGCACCTCCGAACGCTATCTGCTCAACCGCCCTTATTATGCTCTGCTGCTACCACCCATGACATGGCGCGAACTCGACAACTTCTCCACCAACTCCGTGGCTATGGTGCTGAGTTCCACCACCTATACTCAAAACGACTACATACGCGATTTCGATACTTTCAGAAAGGAGACCACCGATGAACAGTCATGAAATGTCGCTGATAAGCCATTGCAGGATAGTCGAACTGCCGCGCATACGCCACAACAACGGTTCGCTGACCTTCGTTCAGAACACCCCGGAGGCTCTGTTCGACGTAAAACGTGTGTTTTACCTCTACGACATCCCCGGCGACTCCGAACGAGGAGGACATTCCCACCATCTGGCACAGGAAATCATTGTGGCACTCAGCGGATGTTTCGACGTAACGCTCCATGATGGACACGAAAGCCGTACGTTCACCCTCAACCGCCCCTACAAAGGGCTGTATATACCCGCCGGGATATGGCGCGGACTGACCAACTTCTCCTCAGGGTCGGTATGTCTGGTTCTAACCTCGGAAAAATTCTGCGAGGCGGACTATGTGCGTGACTTCGACCGCTTCCTTGAACTGACCGCTAACAAGGCTTATAAATGAAAGAATATCCGTTTCTCAATCTGGCTCAGGTCAATGCTCCCATCATGGATGAACTGCGCAAGGCGGTTGACCGGGTGGTGTGCAGCGGACGATATGTCGGAGGCGAGGAGAACAGCCGGTTTGAGCAGACTCTCGCATCAATCCACAACACCCCCTTTGCCGTCGGGACAAGCAACGGACTGGATGGGCTGCGCCTGATTTTTGAAGCATATAAAGCACTCGGCAAACTGCATGAAGGGGATGAGATTATTGTGCCGGCCAACACCTATATCGCCACCATTATGGCTATCATTCAGGCCCGCATGACCCCAGTTCTTGTTGAACCTTCACTGCATACACTCAACATTGACTCCTCGGCCATAGAACGTGTCATCACACCCCGCACACGCGCCATAATGACTGTTCACCTCTACGGACGTGTGGCCTACGACGAAGCCATGCGTGACCTTGTCCGCAAACACAACCTGCTCCTCTTTGAGGATAATGCGCAGGCAATAGGAGCCGTCTCGGCTGTGGAAGGGTTATATGGCAATCACTCCACCGGTGCCTTGGGCGACGCGGCAGCCTTCAGTTTCTACCCCACGAAAAATATCGGTGCGATGGGCGACGCCGGAGCCGTTCTCACCCCACATGCCGACGTGGCCGATGCAGTGCGTGCCCTTGCTAACTACGGCAGCGACCGTCGCTATCACAACATTTACAGCGGCTTCAACTGTCGCCTCGACCCCGTCCAGGCAGCGGTACTGAACGTAAAACTCAAATATCTCAACGAGGAATCCACTCGCCGTCAGACACTTGCAGCCACCTACGACCGACACATCACCAATCCTAAGGTGACCAGGCCAACTATCCCGGCATCTTCATCCGAACATGTTTGGCACCAATATGTCATTCTTGCACCCGACCGTGACCGATTCCGCGAAAATCTTGCCGCCAAAGGAGTGCAGACCGACATCCATTATGCCACGCCGCCTCACCGTCAGCCCTGCTATGCCACCCGTTTCGCCTCACTCCATCTGCCCCTCACAGATCACATAGCAAACCATTGCATCTCCCTCCCCATGTCACCTGCCACCACCGCGCAGGATGCCATAGAGATAGCCGACATCATCAACCGCCTCTAAGAGAGGAGAACTTGTGTTTTGATTTTCGGGACAGGAGAACAGGAGAGACAGGAGGCTTGGTGTTTTATCTTATCAGGTTTTTAGATTCTTGCTTCACTCGGCGTACCTAATCGGCTCGCCCTTCTTTGTGGGCATACTATCCGGTCACGCCTCCACTATGTTCCGGCGTACCCGGAAATCAGCGTCCGGACGCCCATTGGTTGGTGAGGGGTGTTGTGGTTGATGGTTTGAAATAGGTTAATTATCAGGGTGGTGGTTCGTGGATTTGATTGAGATTTTTAAACACACGGATTTTTTAACTCGCTTCGCTTTGTTTCCACGAATTTTTACGGATTTTCACGGATCTTTTTCGTATTCAGACACACAGATAACTTGCTGCGCTCGTATGCACGGATTGGAAAGATTTGCACTGATTTTGCCGTGAAAAATTCCGTGAAAATCCCTTTCAATTCGTGGTTGCGAGCGTAGCATCGCTATGAATCTGTGTGT
>JAAVGE010000036.1 GCA_014800385.1 Bacteroidales bacterium | reverse complement strand
CCAAGTGGTGTAAAATAATGTTAAAACGATGCAAAAACTTCCCCTTTTGTTATGTGAGAATGAAAAAAAGCAGTAATTTTGCATCGTGTTTTTCATGGTATTAGATTTAAGGTTAACTAAGATTGGTTGTCGAGAGACAATCAATTTCTTTTTTATATAGACCTTTGAATAATCAACGTATATATTCAGGAGGGTGTGTCAAAATTGGCGCACCCTCGCCGTATACAGGATTCTGCGGCTGCTCCATGGAGCAGCCGCAGTGCTAATATATTGATTGTCAAGAGGGTATGGATGCTCCCTGGAGCATCCGCCGAATATATATCACTGTTCAAGAACGTACAACACATAAAAAATATAGGCTGCATCAATTTATGATACAGCCCACTGAAGTTTATCGTTTAGAGGGGATTATTCCGTGAAAGAGAACTGGAAGTTGTCCATGCAGAAGTAGGTGGGGTTGTTTATGCCCCAATCGCCGCTGTCGGTCGATGTCATGCGGAAGTAGAGTTGGTCAACTTTGCCGAGTGATGACAGATCGCAGTTTTTCCATTCTTTGAGGATATTACGACCATCGGCAAGGTCAAATTCAACCTGACCGGTCACTGCACCGTTCATCATACCGACAATGATTAAAGAGAAACGGTCGCCATCTTCAAACGCACGGTTGTAGGGGGTGCCGTTTTTAAGGGCGTAGTAACCGTAGGCGCTGTTGGTGATAGAGATGTTGCGGGGATAGAAGCCGGTGTATGTGCCTTTGTTGAATTTGATGCAGAGGCTGGGATTGTCGGGAATATCTGTCGGATCCATTTCGCCGAATGAGTCCCAGAAGCAGAGCATGTAGGGGATGTTGGGGAAAACACCGCCGCCGGCTATTGAACCCCACTGGTTGGCTATCCAGTTGTCGGAGTGGTCGGCGTTATCTTTTGAAACGGTGGGGCAGAAGCCGTACCAACTCTGCCATGCCTCATTGGCTGAGTGGGAGAAGTGGAAATCAACGTAGTTGAGCGAATTTTCAGCACTTTCAACATAGCAGTTGTCCCATGCGCCGGTGGTTGTGTTAAACTCTATTTTGTCGCTGGTAAAGGGGAGAAGGATGGTAGAGTCATATTCGTTATCATTATCCGAACATGATACCATGGCAGTGGCTACTGAAGCCACGGCAAGAGTGGTGAAGATTGATTTCAGAAGTTTCATAAGATTTGTTTTTTGTGAATTTTGTGCAAATATAATAAATAAGAATTGAGTAATACAAGAATATTTGTTAAATTTGTGGAATGAAGATAGCAGTAGTGACCGGAACACGTGCCGACTGGGGGCTGCTCAGTCCTGTGGCGCACGCTTTGAATCAGTTGCCCGACGTTGATGTGGAGGTGATAGCGACCAATATGCACCTCAATCCGAAGTATGGCAACACACTTGATGAAATCCGTAACGATGGATTTCAGATTGCGGCGCAAGTGGCAATGAAAGAGGAGGATGACTCCCGACGTGCCACGGCAAAGGCTATGGCGCAATGTGCCTCGGGGATGGCTGAAGCACTCTCTGCACTCAATCCCGACCTGCTGCTCATCCTCGGCGATCGCTACGAGATGCTTGCCGTGGCTTCGGTTGCGACAGTTCTGTGTATCCCCATTGTCCATATTGCCGGTGGGGAGATTTCCGAGGGAGCCATTGATGATAACATCCGCCATGCCATAACCAAACTGTCATCGCTCCATCTGGTGGCTACAGAGCCATATCGGCAGCGGGTGATAGCGATGGGGGAGCAGCCTGACAGGGTTGTCAATACCGGTGCGATCGGTGTCAACAATATTCTCACCCTTCCCTTGATGACCCGACAGCAACTCGCTGACTCACTTGGATTTGGTGTGGATGAAAATACTCTTCTTGTGACACTTCATCCGACCACACGCTCCGAACGTCCGACTGCCGAAACCATCGATGCCCTGATTGAAGCGCTCGATCAGTTCAGGGATAATAAGGTGTTGTTCACCTATCCCAACAATGATGCCGACGGTGAGGTGATAATAGACCGGATCAACCGCTATGCCGCCGCTAACCCGCAGCGTGTCAATGTGGTACCATCGCTCGGTCGACTGCGTTATCTCTCCGCATTGAAATATGCAGGGGCGGTTGTGGGCAACTCCTCCAGCGGAATAGTCGAGGTGCCTTCAATGAAGATTCCGACAGTCAACATCGGTATACGCCAGCGCGGACGCATAGCAGCCGACTCCGTTATACACTGTGATACCGATGCCACATCCATTGCCGATGCCATACGCTTCGCCCTCTCCGAAGAGGGGAAACGCATTGCACGCGAAACCGAAAATCCATACTATCAGCCCGACACCCTGAAACGTATGGTCGACGCTATCACTTCGGTGAATCCGTCTGAACTACTTGTGAAACGATTTTACGATATTCCTCACACTGAAATATGAGCGGAAAGTCATTATATATCATACCTGCCCGAGGCGGAAGCAAGGGTATACCGGGAAAGAATATCAAGCCCCTGATGGGTAAACCGTTGATATGCTATTCCATAGATGTAGCCCGGGCACTCGCCTCCGACTCGCATATCATCCTCAGCACGGATGACGCGAAAATTGCCGATGTCGCCCGACAATACGGTCTGCCTGTTGAATATCAGCGTCCTGCCGAACTTGCAACAGACACCGCCGGGTCGCGCGAAGTGATTCTTGATGCTATGGCATGGGCCGATGCAAAGGGTATTGAATATGACCGTGTGACCCTGCTTCAGCCTACCTCGCCACTGCGTACGGTGGACGACGTGGTGGAGTGTGAAAAGCGTTATTCTCCTGATATAGATATGGTTGTGTCAGTGACACCTGCCCGATGCAACCCCTATTATAACTGCTTTGAAACCGACCCGTCAACCGGGATGCTACAGATTTCGAAAGGTGACGGCACACTGACACGCAGGCAGGACGCACCTCAGGCATGGGAATATAACGGTGCGGTTTATGTGATCAACCCCGACGCGATACGACGTCTCCCCATGGGCAAATTCCCCAGGCGCGTGCCGGTGGAGATGCCTGCCGAACGTTCACTTGACCTCGATACACCCATCGATTGGATAGTGATGGAGTTAATGATGAAAAATAACGAGAAATGAAACAGCATATTATTTCTGCAACGGCCACTTTGCGTGAGGCACTGGAGCGTCTGAACGACCTGTCCGGTGGCACCATGACCCTGTTTGTGACACTCCCTGAAAACGGGGCTGTTCAGGGCACCGTGACCGATGGCGACATACGCCGGGCATTGCTGCGCGGAGTGGGGCTCGAAGACAGTGTCACCGAGGCTATGCACCGAGGCTTCAAGTCTTTCCCTCCGGGAACCGTGGATCCCGAGTTGCTCCGGGAATACCGCCGGCAGGGGATTGTGCTCGTTCCACACCTCGATGCGGAGGGGAGAATCTCCACTATCGTTGACCTCACCTCACTACGTTCGATACTCCCGCTACGGGCAGTGCTGATGGCCGGAGGAAAAGGTGAAAGACTGCGACCCGCCACATTGGAAACACCCAAACCGTTGCTTACGATTGATGGTAAGGCTATTATCGATTATAATGTGGAACTGCTTGCGTCAGTGGGGGTTAAGGATATAACTGTTGCAACACGCTATCTCTCCGAAAAAATCGTAGACCATTTCCGTCAACCCGTGGCAGGAATCATGGTGAATTGCGTGAAGGAGGACGAACCGATGGGAACAATCGGAGCGGTGGCGCTGACCGACACTCCTGCCGAAGGTGACACCATAGTCATGAACTCCGACCTGCTGACAACAATCGACTTTGAGGAGATGTATCTCCGCCATAAGCGTCAGAAGGCCGATATCACGATTGCGGCCATCCCGTATACCGTTTCCGTCCCTTACGCCATCCTCTCGACCGAAGGACGGCAGGTGCTGGGACTGGAGGAGAAACCGGCATATTCCTACTTCGCAAATGCCGGGATATACATATTCAGCAATGCCGTGCTGCGTACCCTTCCTTCGAGCGGAGTCACTGATGCCACTACACTTATTCAGCAAACCATCGAACGGGGAGGTAACGTGACATATTTCCCTATCAACGGCACATGGATCGATGTCGGCACCCCTGCCGATTTCCGACATGCCGAAGAACTGATGCGTCACCACCGCAATCTCAGAAATGTTCACCATCCGGAATGAACCATCACCCCCGGAAATTGTATATAATAATATAGTATAAGAAAACGAAAAACAGATTATATATATGGCAGACTCAAACTTTATTGACTACGTCAAGATTCTTTGCCGTTCAGGCAAAGGAGGCGCCGGCTCACGCCATTTCTATCGTGCTAAATATGTCCCCAAGGGTGGTCCCGACGGTGGCGACGGAGGTCGCGGAGGTCACATTATCCTGAAGGGTAACAAAAATATGTGGACACTGCTCCCCCTGAAATATCGTCGTCATATCTTTGCCGGAAACGGACAGAGCGGCTCCGGAGGCCGCAGTTTCGGAAAAGATGGCGAAGATGTTGTCATCGATGTTCCTTGCGGAACTGTGGTGTTCGATGCCGAGACAGGGGAATTTCTCTGTGAGGTGACCTACGACGGCGAAGAGGTGAAACTGCTTCGCGGCGGTCGCGGCGGTCTGGGAAACTGGCATTTCAAGAGCGCCACCAACCGCACTCCACGCTATGCGCAGCCCGGTGAACCTGCCATTGAGAAAAGTGTTATCCTGGAGTTGAAACTGCTTGCCGACGTAGGTCTGGTTGGCTTCCCCAACGCAGGTAAATCAACACTGCTGTCATCCTTGTCGGCAGCACGTCCGAAAATCGCCGACTACCCCTTCACCACCATGGAACCGCAGTTGGGCATTGTGGCCTATCGCGACAATCGCTCGTTCGTAATGGCGGATATTCCCGGTATTATAGAAGGTGCCAGTGAAGGTAAAGGGTTGGGATTGAGGTTCTTGCGACATATCGAGCGTAATGCCGTGCTGCTCTTTATGGTTCCTGCCGACTCCAATGACATTGCCGCGGACTACGCCACCCTGCTCACTGAACTGGAGCGTTTCAATCCCCAGTTGATGGATAAACCGCGCCTGCTGGCAATATCCAAAAGCGATATGCTCGACGATGAACTGATGGAGGAACTTGAAAAACAGTTACCCGAAGGTGTGTCCCACATCTTCATCTCCGCTGTAACCGGTCAGGGCCTGAATGAACTGAAAGATATGCTCTGGACAGCCATCACCGATGAGAACAACCGCATTGAAGATAACCCCATCACACACCGTCCGCTCGACGGTCACCACCGTGTGCGTGAAGAAGATGAGTTTATATTCGAACCTGTCGTGGCCGATGAGGAGGATGATGACTTCTTCGACGTAGGATATGACGAGGAAGATTGGGACGATGCCGAGTTCGATGAGTCAACAGATGATGCCGAAGCGGAGGATGTGTCAGATGAATACTTCACCAATGACTTCGACGAACCGTAAAACTCCTGATTCCTCTTGCTGTGAACATCTTTAAATCAGTTTATAACTTCTACGCCGATGGTTTCCGGTCCATGACAGTGGGTCGGAGGCTATGGGCGTTGATTATTATAAAACTTATTATTATATTTGCAGTGCTGAAACTTTTCTTCTTTCCGGACTTCCTTAAATCGCAGTGTGACAACGACCGGGAATGTGCCGATCATGTGCGCAGCGAACTGCTGAATCCGGACAGAGCCTACTGACAACTATTTATTTAGATAACATATCTTTATTATTTAGATAACATATCCTTAAATAAACCATAATTTGAAAAGCAATGAACGACTTGATGAGTGTTGTTGACTGGTCGCGCGCTCAATTTGCGCTGACCGCTATGGTACACTGGCTGTTCGTGCCGCTTACCATCGGACTCTCCTTCATCGTGGCCATGATGGAGACCATGTACTACCGTACCAAACTCGAGAAATGGAAAAAACTTACAAAATTCTGGATGCTGCTGTTCGGCATAAACTTTGCCTGCGGCGTTGCCACCGGCATCATTCTGGAATTTGAATTCGGTACCAACTGGTC
Organism: Bacteroidales bacterium; assembly: GCA_014800385.1. Classification (GTDB taxonomy): domain Bacteria; phylum Bacteroidota; class Bacteroidia; order Bacteroidales; family Muribaculaceae; genus CAJUPY01. The sequence continues at coordinate 17,805 of JAAVGE010000036.1, read as the reverse complement.
CAACTACAGTTGGTTTGTGGGAGACATCTTCGGTGCGCCTCTTGCCATTGAGGGTATCTTCGCCTTCTTTATGGAATCGACATTCATCGCCGTGATGTTCTTCGGATGGAACAAGGTCAGCAAAGGGTTCCACCTTGCCGCAACATGGCTCACCGCCTTCGGTGTGGTGCTTTCGGCGCTATGGATTCTTGTTGCCAATGCATGGATGCAGTATCCCGCCGGAATGGAGTTTGACCCCGACCAGATGCGCAACGTAATGGTCAACTTCGGCGATGTGGTGTTCTCGCCCGTGGCTATGAATAAATTTTTCCACACCGTGTTCAGCGGATGGACTCTCGGCGGAGTGTTCGTTGTCGGTGTGTCATGCTTCATGCTTTTCCGCAAATCCAACCGTGAGGCTGCAATGATGAGCATCAAGTTGGGTGGCTGGGTAGGACTGATTGGTCTTATCCTGACAATGTACACCGGCGATGGTTCAGCCGTTCAGGTGTCACGTTATCAGCCTATGAAACTTGCTGCCATGGAAGGTCTTTATGACGGTAGCGTCGGTCAGGATCTCGTGGGCATAGGTGTGCTCAACCCCTCCAAAACTCTTGAAAATGACGAAGAAGCGATGCTTTTCTCCATTGACATTCCTTACGGACTGAGTATGCTTGCCAACCACGACACCAAAAGTTTTGTGCCGGGCATCAATGACTTGCTCAACGGCTACGAGATTGTAGATGGCAACGGCGACACCGTCCGTGACCTCTCCTATGCCGATAAAATGGTTCTCGGACGACAGGCTCAGGAGGCTTTGGCTCAATATCATACCGCGACTGAACGTGGCGATCAGCAGGCTCGCGCCGAGGCTCTGGAAACGCTGCGTGCCAACTATCAATATTTCGGCTACGGCTATTTCACCGCTCCTTCGCAGGGTGTGCCTCCGGTTGACCTTACCTTCTACTCATTCCGTGTGATGGTAATGGGGGGCGGCTATCTGCTTCTGTTCTTCATCGTGGCTCTTTTCTGTGCCTACAAAAAGGAACAGTGGCTTGACAAGCGCTGGGTACACTGGATCGGCATCCTCTCCATTCCCGTGGTGTGGATTGTCAGCGAAGCCGGATGGGTAGTGGCGGAAGTAGGTCGTCAGCCCTGGGTTATTCAGGACCTGATGCCCGCTCGTGCCGCCATCTCTGCCATACAGGCAAGTTCCGTGCAGATCACCTTCTGGATGTTCGTAGTGATTTTCCTCGGATTGGTCGTTGCAGACATCAGCATCCTCTGCCGTGAAATATCCAAGGCATCAAAAAAAGAGATTTTAAAATAATGTAGAACCCTGAAAGATATAGCAATATGACACTTAGTGCATTACAAACATATTGGTGGCTGCTGATAAGCGTACTGGGAGCCCTGCTCGTATTCCTCCTTTTCGTTCAGGGGGGACAAACAATGCTTTTGTTTCAGAAAAACAATATGGCGCGCCAGATGACGGTGAACTCGCTGGGGCGTAAATGGGAACTGACCTTCACCACATTGGTGGTGTTTGGCGGAGCATTTTTTGCATCGTTCCCTCTGTTTTATTCAACCAGTTTCGGAGGCGCATACTGGCTCTGGATGCTCATTCTGATCAGTTTCGTCATTCAGGCGTTCAGTTATGAATTCCGTCGTAAACCGGGCAATATTTTCGGCACACGTTTCTACGATCTGCTGCTGTTTCTGAACGGCTGTTTCGGATGTGTGCTTCTCGGTGTGGCAGTAGGCACAATGTTCTTCGGCGCGGATTTCGTGGTGACCAAAAGCAATCTGGTCAACGGCATGGCTCCGGTAATCTCCACCTGGGCTTCACCTCTGCACGGACTCGAGGCGGTGTTCTCCTTCCCTTGTCTGCTGCTTGGCTTCACCATCCTTTATCTTGCCCGTATGCAGGCATCGTTCTATCTGCTTAACAACCTGAAGGGTGACGCGGTGGTTACTTCACACTATCGTCGCACAATGGTTCTGAACTCAGGAATCTTCCTTGTGCTCTTCCTGACCTTCCTTGCAGTGCTGTTCAGTGCCAACGGATATGAGTATGCAGCCGACGGCACCGTAACGGCAGTGCAATACAAATATTTCTGGAATCTGATCGACCTGTGGTGGTTCGGCGCACTGTTCCTCATTGGCGTGATTCTGGTTCTCTATGCCATTGTCACCGCCGTGTTCAAACCGCGCAAGAACAACGGCATCTGGTTTACCGGCACCGGCACCTTCCTGGTTATATTAAGCCTGCTTGCCATTTTAGGTTATAACAACACCTGCTACTATCCCTCAGTGGCGGACATACAGTCATCGCTGAACATCACCAACAGTTCATCCACCGAATTCACACTCGGAGTAATGAGTTGGGTATCGTTGTTTATCCCCGTTGTACTGCTCTACATCTGGTATGTATGGCGTAAGATGGACAGCAAACCGATCACCCCTGAAGAGGTTCTCGAAGATGACCACCTATATTAAATAAACGAACTAATACTGCGTGAGCGCGACCGCTTGCTACCCCTTGGTGGGTGCGGGCGGTCGCTTTTGTTTTACTTGATTAATACCGCACGTTCAGGGCAACGGCCACGGGTGACGTATATATTCAGGATGTGGTGATGCCGGAATAGGACGGGCCGGCACTCCGGCTACGGTAGTACGGGGAGTAACGTCGCGGGTCACTACGGCACCGGCACCAATGCAGGCACCACTGCCAATATTGATGTTACCGACTACAGACACGGCTGGACCGACATAGACATTATTGCCGATCATTGCTGCATCCGTTCCTTCGGCACCGATTGTGGTGAATTGACCGAAATGGCAGTTATTGCCTATCACAGCCGTAGGATTTATTATAAGCCCCTGACAGTGCTGAATGTATAAGCCGTAGCCTATAACTGTTTTCGGAGGAATAAACAGACCGTAAGCGCGCTTGTATCTGCCTGCTTTCCAGCGTGCCAGAGGGTAGAGCCACCCGCGGCGATGCTGAGCCAGACGGAACCAGAATGAGAATCCGATACTCACACGGGAGAATCCGCTCAGCCAGATGCGAAATATGGAATCCCGACGACCATTATGACGGAATGAATCACTTCTGATCAACTCAAAACAATCCCTGTAACTGCGAGGAATGGGTATGCGTACTTTTTCGCCGGATATGATGAACTCTTTAAAATCCATGATACTTATTTTTTTTGAATTTGAAACATTGTAAAAATATGCTGAAGTCGTCTAAACTTTTTTCGGGGTTAAGGTTCATTAAGGTTTTGAGCAGATTTCAATACTTGAAGAGGGAGCGATGCGGGCATCGTGACCGATGAAAGGATTGGAAGATGCCAAAAGATTAATGAAGATTAATCCTGAAGAAAATTTTTTTTAATTTTTTTTTGATTTTCGTAAAAAGTTTAGACGACTTCGCAGTTCACGACAAAGATACAAATAAATAAGAAATTAATCACAAACACTCTCTAAGGATTGCAAATAAGAAATTATGTTAATGTTAATTCAACATAGGTTGTGAAATTTTTCTTCCCAAAATTTGACTGGTATATTAAAAATGCTTAACTTTGCAGCGCAAACTCCGCAAAGGCGGGGATGGGGAAATTTACATCACCTCGGCAATTCGGCTGTGAAAAACAACTGAAAGTGATGGATCGGCTCTATTTCCCCGGCGTAACTGCCAGTAGTACATTTAAATAGTTGCATCCCGATTGCAATATTCTTAATTAGAGCGCATGTACTCCATGCGTGTATGATTGATAATATGCAACACAACAAACTTACGGGAGCAACGGCAACCGAAAAAGAGCCGGTAGTAATTGGAAAAATTATTGAACAGGAACTGCGTAGACAGAATCGCAGCGTGACATGGCTAAGTGACAGTATAAACTGTGACCGACGCAACGTGTACGATATTTTCCGACGCAGACACCTCGACACCCAACTATTGTATCAAATAAGCATGGTAATGGGGGTGGATTTCTTCAAATTTTTCTCAATGAAGTTGACAGAGGATAAGGATTCCTTTGACACATCAAGCACCCAACAGTCGTAACAGAGCCTCCAAAAAACAAACATCAACCCATGGGCGTCCGTCAGGACGCCGATTTTGCGTAGCCGGGCACGCCGGAGCGAAGCGGAGGCGTGCCCGGATAAGAAGTACCCGCAAAGGGCGTGCTGAATAGGTACGCCGAGTGAAGCAGGAACGCATAATTTATCAGGGTGCGACTATAATGCATGACATTATCTTAATAACTCAGCGTCCTGACGCCCTTTGCATGACCTTCGTCTTCATGGACAGTGATGTATATTCGGCGGATGCTCCAGGGAATATCTCTACTATCTTGACAATCAGTGTATTAGCCCTGTAGGGCTGCTCCATGGAGCAGCCGCATAATCCTTTATACGGTGAGGCTGCTCCTATTTTGACACACCCTCAAAACTACAACCGGTACTTATCGGATCTGTTCTATATATTCATATCCTAAAGAGTTGACTTTGTCGCGGATGGTGGATTCGGCGATATCACCTTCCACTGTTGCTGTTTTTTTGTCAAGGTCAACGATGACGGAGGTGACTCCGGGGAGGGTTGCGAGTTCTTTTTCTACACGGTTCTTGCAATGTACGCAAGCCATGCCGTCGATTCGATATTCTTTTGCCATGGTTATATGTCCTTTTTTAGTGGTTAATGGTTTGATTATATGAGTGTATATCATTAATGAGATGAGAATTATGGAGCAGATGGTGCTGAATGAGAATGATGTGGCATGGTGAGCACAGCAGTCGCCCTGTGTCATTCGTGGCAGGAACCATCCGGAGGGGAGTAGATAGTCGATAACGCATCCGGTGATGATTGCCGATGAAGCGATTATGGCTATGTATATCAGTGTGTTGCGTCGCCCCATGGTTCGGGAAAGCAGGGCGTAGGAGGCGAAGTTTACCGCCGGACCGGCCATAAGAAAGACAAAAGCGGTGCCGGGACTAAGCCCTTTCATCATCAGTGACAGCGCGATGGGGATGGAGCCGGTGGCGCAGACATACATCGGAACGGCTATCACTACCACGGCAAGCATGGCTAAGATGGGATAGTCAGCGAACCGAATGAAAAAAGCGTCGGGTACAAGCACCGTTATCAGAGCGGCGATAATCAAACCGATGATGAGCCATTTGCCGACACTCCCAACCATATCGATAAATCCGTAGCGGAAGGTCTTGATTATCCTTTCCCTCAGCGAGAGGTCCGGCTCCGGTGTACGGGTAGTGGCGGAGGATGGCTGAGCGTCGGTTTCTTTTGTCAGACGTCCCATCAGTGTGCCACCCAGAACGGCTGATATGAAGGCGGCCACGGGGCGAGTGATGGCAAAACCGAGTCCGAGCAGCGAATAGGTAGCAGCAATACTGTCCACTCCGGTCTGAGGCGTGGCTATAAGAAAAGAGGTGGTGGCAGCCGGCGATGCACCGTTGCGCCGCAGCGAGATTGCTGTAGGGAGTACTCCGCAGGAGCATAATGGCAGGGGTACACCCAACAGTGCGGCCTTGAACGATTGACGGAATCCATTGCCCGAAAAATGGTGCGCCATGAAGTCATGTTTGACAAACGCATGCAACAGCCCTGCACAGAGAAAACCAAGCAGGATGTAGGGAGACATCTCGTTGAGAATCCCGAGAAGCGTCTCTAATATATTTATAATGTAATGTTCCATATCTTTATGCAAAGTTACGGAACAGCCGGGAAAAACCCGTTACGATATTTTCCCTCTATGATATAACATTATACCTGAGTAAGCGGGGAACGGTCGCTATTCAACTGAGAGCGGAAGTCGGAGACAGTCATCCCTGTCACCTTTCGGAACTGTGCCGACAGATAAGCCACGCTCGAATAGCCCGTCAGGTAGGCTATCTCTTTTAATGGCAGGTCGTTATAACTTATCAGTTCCTTGATGTATTCAATACGCTGGCTGATGTAGTAGTTTTCGATGGTGCGTTGTTCATGTGAGGAGAAGATGGCGGAGAGTTGCTTGTAGGGGATATGCAGGTCTTCCTCTAATGCAGTGGATAATTTTATTTTCAGTCCCCCTTCCGTCCTGGCGTAACCAATCACGGCGGTTTTGATATGCTCGCTTACGATGACCTCGCGGTCGGTGATCAGTTCAAACCCTACGTCGCGGAGTCTCTCGGCAAGAGCCTCCCACTGACTGTCGCTAAGGGTGTCGCTTGACAGAATGGCGTAGCCCAGCCCCACATCACCCGGCTCAAGTCCGAGTGATGTGAGAATGTCGCGTACGGTCATTACGCAGCGCGGGCATACCATATTTTTTATATTTATTCTCAAAGAGATTCCAGGATTCGTTTCAGAACAACCTCTGCCGAGATTTCACGGTTGGCTGCTTCGGGAATAACAAGCGAGCGGGGTGACTCAATGACATCGTCGCTCACAATCATGTTGCGGCGCACCGGCAGACAGTGCATGAAATAGGCATCGTTGGTAAGTGCCATCTTCTCAGTGGTGATGGTCCATGAGCGGTCAGTGCTGAGTACTTTGCCGTAGTTGGGATCCTCGAACGCACTCCAGTTCTTGGCATAAACGAAGTCGGCGCCACGCAGAGCCTCATCCTGATTATGATATACCTTGGCCTTACCCACAAACTCCGGAGCGAGGTCATAACCCTCGGGGTTGGCTATTACGAAATCATAGTCGGTGCGGTTCATCCATTCGGCGAATGAGTTGGGCACAGCCTGCGGCAGAGCCTTGGGGTGGGGTGCCCAGGTCAGAACCACTTTCGGGCGTTCCGTGCGTTTGTACTCCTCGATGGTGATAAGGTCGGCGAACGACTGAAGTGGGTGACGTGTGGCCGCCTCCATGGAGAACACCGGCTTGCCGGAATATTTTATGAATTGGTTGATGATTTCCTCGCTGTAGTCTTTTTTCTTGTCAACAAACTGTGCGAAGGAGCGTACACCGATCACATCGCAGTAGCACCCCATGACAGGGATAGCCTCCAGCAGATGCTCCGGTTTGTCGCCGTCCATGATCACGCCACGCTCTGTCTCCAGTTTCCATGCGCCCTGATTGACGTCGAGCACAATCACATTCATGCCGAGGTTCATCGCCGCTTTCTGTGTGCTCAGACGGGTGCGGAGCGAAGAGTTGAAGAAAATCATCAGCAGGGTGCGGTTTTCACCCAAATGCTTGTAGGCGAAACGGTTCGCTTTGACTTCAAGTGCCTCGCGGACAGCACCGCGAAGGTCGCCTATATCGTTTACGGAAGTGAAATTTCTCATTGTTATTATTCTTGTGGTTAATTATACCACAAAATTAATCAGATTAGTTCAGAAACTGTTTAAATTTATGAATAAATTTTTTATATTCTCAAAATCATTTGCACATAAAATTAAACGAGAGGGTGTGTCATAATAGGCGCAACCTCGCCATATACAGGATTATGCGGCTGCTCCATGGAGCAGCCCTACAGGGCTAATATATTGATTGTCAAGAGTGTAGGGATGCTCCCCGGAGCATCCGCCGAATATAAATCGCTGTCCATGAACGAACAACACATAAAAAATACAGGATGCATCAAATTTTGACGCATCCCTATTTCTGAGAAAAATCAGAATACAATCAAAAAAAATGTGTATATTTGCAGTAATGATAAGTTATTCCAGTCATGAAAATGAAATTACATATTGTTTCTGATTGACTATGAAGATACTGCTTCTTGGTGATTATTCCGGATGCCATGCCTCATTGAGTGCCGGTCTGCGAAGGCTGGGGCATGATGTGACGTTGGTAAGTGACGGTTGTACCTTTATGCAGATACAGCCCGACGTCATGCTGGCGCGCAACCCGGGTGTCATCGGCAGCGTCCGTTATCTGGCTCAGATATTGGGGCATATCGGACGTTGGAAGGGGTACGACGTTGTGCAGTTCATCAACCCTCACTTCCTGAACCTGCGTCCCGGCAAACTGGAAAAGATATTCCGCACCATCAGGCGTAACAACAGGTCACTGTCGGTGACGCTGTGCAGTGAGGATATGACCTTTGCCGATGCTCTGCTCAACAGCGACATATTCCGTTACAGCGAGGCAAAGGTGGAAGGTGTACCCACGGAGTTCTACCGCTCTAATCCAAATTTTTTCGAGGGATGGCTTCGGCAGGAAACTGCTGATTATCACCGGTTTTTCTATGATAACTGCGATAGTCTCGTGGCCGTTCTTCCCGAATATGCCATGGCTGCCGAGCGGTATCATCCCGGTAAAACCTACAAAGGGGGAATACCGATCGATTTGTCCAGACATCCCTTCTCTCCGCTTGAAATCAAGGATAAGGTGCGCGTGTTTTTAGGCTATAAAACCCACCTGATGCAGAAAAAAGGGACAGACAAACTGCAACGTGTGTTGCGTGAACTCGCCCGTGAACTCCCTGACCGGATGGAACTTATCGAGGCTCATGACCTTCCGTTCGACACCTATCTGGAGCGAATGAAAAGTGCGGATGTCGTGGTTGATCAACTCTACGCATACTCCCCTGCCACAAATGCGCTTAACGCCATGGCTATGGGGAAGGTTGTGGCTACGGGGTGCGAGCCTGAATATGCACAATGGCTCGGAACTGATGAATCGCTGCCGCTGATAGCACTGCGCCCCACCGACACCGACATAAAGTCACACCTCAGGGAGTATATCCTTGACCCGGAGCGACTCCGGAACATGGGTGTGGCATCGCGGCGACTGGTGGAGCAGTATAATGAAATGACTGTAGTTGCACAAAAATATATTGACGCATGGAAAACCTCCGCCTCGACGTTTTGATAAGCACCTACGGAGCCGACGGTATAGCCCGTGTGGCATCACATCATCATCCCCCTGTCGAAGGGGTACGCTATGTGGTATGCTGGCAGCAGGACAATGGGTTGGAGTTGCCGGAGTCTATCGCTTCTCGTCCCGACTTCGAGGTGTTCCGATATAATGACAAGGGTAGCGCACGCAACCGAAACCACACGTTGGAACAGTTCAAGGCACCGATAGGGATGTTGTCGGACGATGATATCGACTACGTTGCCGAAGAGATCGAGGGTGTGTTGCGCGCCTACGAAGAACGCCCCGGAGTGGATATGATTTTTTTCAAATTCCATTCCAAGGCGTATGAGAAAAAGTATTGCGACTTTGAATTTGACCTGCGTCACGCACCCAAGTTTTACTACTATTGCAACTTCGAGATGACTTTCCGCCGTGAGGCTGTCAAGGACCGGGTGTGGTTTGATGAACGGTTCGGGCTGAACTCACCTTTCCTTGCCGGTGAAGAGGATATGTTTGTACTCCGTGCCCTGAAACAGGGTAACGTCATCCATTTCGTGCCGCAGTATATCAGTCGTCATGACGGATCAACCACAAGCGACCGCGAAGGTGAATCCTACGAGATGTTGCGCACACGTGGGGCTGTGCTGCGAGCCTTTCACCCCCTGACCTTCCCCGCGCGATTCATTATCCATGCCTTCCGGCGTCAGGATCGTTCGCGCGGGTTTTGGGAGTTCTTTAAAATCCTCATGCGAGGTGCAGGCGAATTATGATTTGCCTGACTTGCTATAGAAGTTGAGGATGCGGCAGCGCAGGATGTATTCGTAGTTGGCCTGGATACGTTCGATGGTCGATTTCAGATAGGTTGTTTTTGACTGTTCGAACTCCTGCGGGGTGGCGCGTCCCATCTCATATTTTTCTTTCATTGCTTCGAATGCTTCGCGAGCCAGATCTTCCGAGGTCACACCGGTCTGAAACTTGTTGTGGGCAGCCACGGCACGGTAGTAGGCCTGCTGAATATCCTTGTAGAGTTGCGTTTCGGTGTCCTGCAACTGAAGTTTGGCAGTCAGTGTCTGCACCTTGGCCTTGCGCACACGGTTGCGTGTGGAGAAAGCGTCGAAGATGGGAATCTGGAGCGAGAAGCCAAAGTAGGTGCTGTAGTTGTCACGCATCTGACGTGAGAATGAAGCGTTGTCAAATCCGCCGATGTGGTAGTAACTGCTACCTATTCCGGCGTTGAACGACAAGCGGGGGATATAGCCTGTGCGGGCCACACTTTCCTGTGCCTGTGCTGCGGTGACACTGTTCTGTGCCGCTAAAAGTCCGCTGTTGCTCATCACAGCATCAGCATACACCGAGTCGACCGAAGGGACAATGGGGAGAGTGTCGTCAAGCGGAGCGATGTCGAACCCTTCCAGATCGGACAACTGAATGAGTTGGGCAAGGTCGAGCAGAGCCAGAGTGTAGTCGTTCTGTGCATTTGTCACCTGCAGACGGTCCTGCGCTACCTGCGATTTGGCCTGCAGCACATTCACCTCAGCGATTTTTCCTGCCTCGGCCAACGCTTCCTGTCGGTTCAGTTCATATTCCGACAATCGGACCTGCTCATTGGCTGTTGCAAGAAGTTCGCGGCAGTAAAGCGCCTGGAGATACTGACTGATTACATTGAGGGTGATATTTTCCCGGGCGGCCTCGGTGCGCAGGGCAAGCGTGCGCAGATTGACGCGGGCATACTTCAGTTGGCGTGATGCTTCCAACCCCTGAAACAGCGGAAGTTGAGCACCCACTCCCCATTGGAAGTTCGAGGTGTTGCGGTCGGCGTAGGTGTTTTCCGAGGTCAGACCGCGACCGAAGTTGAAGGTCTGCGAGGCGTTGGCCGACACACTGGGGAGGAATTTATCCTTGGCCTCAGTGACATCATACTCGCCGGACAGTTCCTGTAATGCAGCATTCTTAACCTGAACATTGTTTTCCACTGCATAGCCGATGCAATCATCCAGAGTCCATACTTTGGCGAATGATGCCCCGCTGACAGCGAGCAGCGCCGCCACAAAAATAAATAATCTTTTCATGACTGGAATGTTATTTTATCTGAGCGCCGCGCAGGCGTGAATCGGTTGAAAGATTACTCTCCACAATCTGGATGTTGATGCCGTCGGAGATGCCGGTTTTAACGGGCACACGTTCATAGATATGCTTGGCTGAATCAGTTTCCAGATAAACGAATGTGCTGTCACCGGAAAACTCCAGTATTCGTTCGGGCACAGTCATTGTTTCTGCGGCACGTGACAGAATGACGGAGGCATTGGCTGAATATCCGGCACGCAGGTGCATGGTGCTGTCCACTGCTATGGCCGCTTTGATTTCAAAGGTGTTGGTACCGTTGTCGGTAGTGGCGATGGGTGAAATTTTCTCGATGACAGCGTCAAGGTTTGAGCCAGACACCGCACCGATGGAGATATGCATGGGCATCCCCTCGGAAAGCATATCCACCTCGGTTTCGTCAATCTTCCCTTTGAAGATGAGGTCGGACATATCCGCTACCTTGGCGATGGTTGTACCGTCGTTCATGGTGTTGGCCTGAATAACCGAACTACCCACCTTTACGGGCACCTCAAGCACCAGACCGGTGATGGTGGCACGCACCAGAGTCTGGCTCTGCTGCTCGTTATCCTTTGACACACCCTCCTTGACGATAGAAAGGTTATCCTGAGCCGCCTTCAGTTCTTGCACAGCCTTGTTGTAGGCATTCAGATCCTGCTCATATTTCTCACGGCTCTCGAACTTCTTGTCATACAGAGCCTTGGTGCGTTCATATTCCAGTTTCTTCTGATCGACATCCAGTTGAGCCACACTGACACGGTTACGTGCCGACGACAATTGGCTTTCATCAGGGATAATCTTGATTTTGGCGATGATGTCACCCTCCTTAATCTGATCGCCCGGCTCAACATTGATTTCAGCGATGATACCTGACACCTGCGGTTTGATTTCAATTTCATCGCGCGGCTCAATGCTTCCGGTCAGCACCGTTGTACGTTCAACGTCAGTGATGGCGGGGTTGACAGTTTCATAAACCGCATCCTTCTGGCGGGAGTTGAGGAAGAGGTAGACAAAAGTCCCCACAAAGAGAAGGGCTATGATAACCCAAAGAGCAATTTTAAAAAACTTTTTCATATCGTGTTGTTATTATTTATCGTTCATTGCCTCCACAGGCTTGATTTTCATTGCTTTGAGTGCCGGAATCAGTCCGGCGGCGGTACCGAGGATGGAGAATGTGAGCAGAATCTCCACGGCAGCGGAGAAGGAGAGTTGGAAATGTGGCACGCTGACCTCGGTAGTGGTGATTGTCTGTGCCACATACAGAGCGATGGTGGCGAAAACGATACCCGACACACCGGCTATAAGGGTCAGTACCACTCCCTCGGAGAGAATCTGGGTGACGATGTCGGCGGGTTTGGCTCCGATGGCACGGCGTATACCTATCTCCTGCGTGCGCTCCTTGACTATTACCCACATGATGTTGCCCACACCAATGATACCTGCCAGAAGCGAACCGAATCCTACGAAAAACGCCAGGATATTCACCCCTAAAAAGAGGTTGTCAACCATCTGGAATTTCTCCGATACGTCAAAGAACCAGAATGCGTTGTGGTCATCGGGACTGATGGGGTGGTTCTTGCGCATTTCACGTTCAATCTTATCTTTGAGCGAAGATGGGGATATGCCGGGACGTGCCAGCATCATCAGTCCGTCCACCTTGTTGCCGTAGTTGATGGCCTTCTGCATGGTTGTTGCCGGAATGATGATGGATTCATCGATCTTGTCGCCGATCTGGACCTCGGCGGTCTGTCCGGCAACACCGACCACCCTATAATATATACCGTTGACATTGACGAATTTGCCCAGAGGGGACTCCCATCCGAACAGGTCACCTGCCACACGTTTGCCAATAACACAGATCTTGCGCTCCAGTTGCGAGTCGGCGGCATTGACAAAACGTCCTTCATAGATTATGGGAAGGAAGATGCGTGAGTAATACTCATCCGCCCCCGAGAGGGTAGCCGTGGTGTGTTTCTGATGAAAGGAAACGGTGCTGCTTGCAGTGTTCACCGATGACACAGCCTCAAATTCAGGTATGTTGGCTCGTATCAGTTCCGCGTCAATGGTGGTGGGGGTAATCACCGTACCCTTGTTGTAGCCTTTATATGAAACTGTCAGACGTCCCGGAAACACCAGGCAGGTGTTAGTGGCGAAACCGTCGAAATTGCGTGCGAGGATATCCTTCATTCCCTGGGCTCCACCCATGAGCATGGCAAGCATGGCGGTGCCCCAGAAAATGCCGAAGGCTGTGAGGAAAGTTCGCGTTTTGTTGCGCGAGAGGGTCGCCCCTATCTCTTTCCAGTTCTCTATGTCAAAAACGGATGTTTTCATAAATTGCAGGTTGATTTATTCTGTGCGGAGAGCCTCTACAGGTTTAACTTTCAGAGCCTTAAGGGCAGGGAAGAGTCCTGCCAGGGCACCTGCCACAACCAGTACGCCGGTTACCTGGATTGCTATGGCGATGTCAACCGTAGGATCCTTGATGGCCTCAAAGGATGCAAACGCCACCTTCAGCCCTTCCGTCACGAGTATGCCGAAGAAGATGCCGATGTAACCGAACAGGGCGGTGATGGCCACAGATTCGGAGATGATTTGCGTAAGTATGTTTCGCGGTTTGGCACCGATGGCGCGGCGTATCCCGATTTCATGAGTACGCTCGCGAACAGAAACGAACATGATGTTGCTTACACCGACAATGCCGGAGAGCATGGTGAACAGACCGATGATCCAGATGGCGAGGTCAAGGATACGCAGCCCGCTACCCATCTGCAGATGTTGGGTGAAACGGTTCCATATCCAGACCGCTGAGGTGTCGTCGGGGTCAAAGTCATGTATCTGAGCCAGGGTACGACGCACGTCGCGCTCAACATCCTCACCCTCCTCCAAGGTGGATATATCCTTGACGTCTACCTCCAGTTGCCCGATTTTACCATCGTTTCCGGTAATCATCATGGCGGTGGTGAAGGGGATAAACGAAGAACGTTCGAAGTCGGATGAGAACACGCCTATTACAGTGTATGACAGACCGTTGCAAACTACTTTCCCGCCGATGATTTTGGTGGAGTCGGGGAAAAGTACGTCAGCATTGCGCTTCTCAAGCACCATCACCTTGCGTCGCTGCTGCATGTCCATATCATTGATGAATCGCCCTGAGATAACCTCGAATCCGCGACGGTTTACATGATTGGGGTCAACCCCCTGTAAACCGTTGCTGATATAATCCCATGAGGTTGAGATGATGGAATTGGCGGTATATTTCACCGATGACACCCCATCTACCTTAGAGGCATTTTCCTGACTGACGGTTTTCATGTCGCGTTCACGCAGGTTGATTGAGCGACCTTCCTCATAGCCGTGATAAGGTTTGCCGGTTCGTCCCCCCCACACGGTGATGGAGTTTGAGCCTTGCGACATCATGCTGTTGTTGAAAGCGTTGAACACGCCGCGCGACATCCCCAACAGCACGATGAGCATAAATATGCCCCATGCCACCGAGAACCCCGTCAGGGCAGTTCGCATACGGTTGTTGCGGAGAGTCTGGAGTATTTCTGAAATCAGATCGAACATAACGGATGGGGTGGGGTAGGTTACACTATTCGGCCGTCGCTGATGCGGATGACACGGTTGGTCTGCTCTCCCACACCGGGGTCGTGGGTGACGATCACTATTGTCATGCCGGAGTCCCGGTTAAGGTCACGGAAAATCTTCATCACGTCATGCGATGTCTTGGAGTCGAGTGCGCCGGTAGGCTCGTCGGCGAGGATGATGTCAGGGTTGGTTATGAGTGAGCGAGCGATAGCCACGCGCTGCTTCTGACCCCCTGACAGTTCTCCCGGCAGATGGTGGGCGCGGTCAGCCAGACCCATTCGGTCAAGTTGCTCCATGGCAAGGATATTGCGCTTTTTACGTGACACACCCTGGTAAAACAGCGGGAGAGCCACGTTTTCCAGTGCATTCTTGTAACTGATGAGGTTGAACGACTGAAACACGAACCCGATCATCCGGTTGCGCAACTCTGCGGCACGGTTTTCCGACAGATTCTTTATGAGGGTGCCGTTGAGGAAATATTCCCCCGAGTCGTAGTTGTCAAGTATGCCTAAAATGTTGAGCAGAGTGGATTTCCCGGAACCTGATGCCCCCATGATGGAGACCAGTTCTCCCTTTTCAATATGCAGATTTATCCCTTTCAACACATGCAGGGGAACTATGCCGGGATAAGTTTTATTTATGTCGATTAATTTAATCATGCTGTGATGGTGTTGAAATGTGATTCATAGACTTAGACGGAATGAGGGTGCAAAAAGTTGCATAGCCCGAAAAAAATTTGTGTAGGAATTTGGAAATTACAACAAAAAGAGATAATTTTGTGTTATAAAAAGCAAGAGAGCACAACGAATACCACATCAAAGTTGATTGGGAAACTCATCAAATTTTACTGAAATACCGAGACAAGCGAAACCTCTCAATGGCGGGCCTCACTCCCTTAGGGGAGGGCACCGAAAGGTCAACCCGGAGGATTACAAAGAAGGTGAGCACTCAAATCCTGTCTTTCGGAGTTTCATCGCATCCTTTGATGTGGCTCTTATAACGGAGACTGCCTTTTTGCGGCGGTCTCCTTTCTTTTTACCCTATACGAATAATTATGTCAAGAACCGATCAGCAATTGGAGGGTGTGACGCTGCTGGGCGACACCCGTGTGAAATATCCCACGGAGTATGCTCCGGAAATTTTGGAGACTTTCATCAACAAACATCCCGAAAATGAGTATGTGGTAAGTTTCACATGCCCCGAATTTACTTCACTCTGTCCCAAGACCGGACAGCCTGACTTCGCCAAGATCATCATCAGTTATATTCCGCGCGAGAAGATGGTGGAGAGCAAGAGTCTGAAACTTTATCTGTTCAGTTTCCGTAACCATGGCGATTTCCATGAGGATTGCATCAACATCATCATGAAGGATCTTGTTGCTTTGATGGATCCGAAATATCTGGAGGTGTTAGGACTGTTTACTCCCCGTGGCGGCATTGCCATCTACCCCTTTGCCAACTATGGCGATGCCGAGCATCAGGCTATGGTGCAGCAGCGACGCATGCAGGCTTTCGAGTACGGAATTAATTCGCAGATGAAATGAAAGACGCAGTATTGATTCTGTCAGGTGGAATGGATTCCACCACACTCCTCTATGATTATATCGACCGTGTGGCATTGGCGGTAACCTTCAACTACGGCTCAAATCATAACGCACGCGAAATTGAGTGCGCACGCTATCATTGCGAGCGTCTTGGCGTGGAGCATCTGGTGATAGATCTCGCCTTCATGGGGCAGTATTTCCACAGTTCACTGCTTGAAGGGGCTGATGCGATTCCTGAGGGGAACTATGCCGATGACAACATGAAATCAACGGTTGTGCCGTTCCGTAACGGAATCATGCTTTCGGTGGCGGCAGGACTGGCTGAGGACCGGGGACTGAAATTCGTGATGATGGCAAACCACGGTGGTGACCACGCGGTGTATCCCGATTGCCGTCCGGAGTTTGCCAAGGCGATGTCAGCAGCCATCGCTGCCGGAACCTATGACGGAGTGGAACTTTTTGCCCCTTATACCAATCTGACCAAAGGAGAGATAGCCTGCCGTGGTGTGAAAGCCGGAGTGGACTATTCCCGCACCTACAGTTGCTACAAAGGAGGAGCCGAACCGTGCGGCAAGTGCGGCACATGCCGTGAACGTGCCGAGGCCTTGGCTTTTGCCGGTATCAAGGAATAAGTCAGTTCCAGGTATAGTTCCTGTGGCGTGATATGCGTGCGCGTATTCTATAATAAAGATTGTAGAACGGGCGGATAAACAT
The DNA here is from genome assembly GCA_014800385.1 of Bacteroidales bacterium. Lineage (GTDB taxonomy): Bacteria > Bacteroidota > Bacteroidia > Bacteroidales > Muribaculaceae > CAJUPY01. Next base: position 1,060 of record JAAVGE010000036.1, on the reverse strand, counting down.
AAACGGGAATGCCAGCCAGGGGTTAGCCTTGATATGCAGCAGATTGCCGATTTTACGCCATGTTACACCCATCACCACCCACTGGATGATGAACAGGAGGATGGTAAATATGGCCGGGATGAGGTTGGGCAATGCACACACTGAGGCCACTGCACCGCATAACAGGAATATCATTTTCGCCCATGATGCAGCCGACAGAGTTGCAGATCCGCGCGATGATATGAACTGCGAAGTGGAGATATGGCTGGTTTTGCTCAGGCGATGCTCTTTGCGGGGATTGTAGCAGTCCACCTGAATCTGGGCGTCAAACGACAGCACTGTGGCGATGTTGCGGTCTTTGGCAATTTCGCTGATGAAGATGTCATCCTCTCCACCGTGAAGATTCAGTGATTTGCAAAACCCTTTATTGTCGAAAAAGAGTTGTTTGCGGTAGGCCAGGTTGCGGGTGTTGACACGATAAGGTTTACCCTTTATGGCGTACGACAGATAGGTCACGGTGTCAAGCAGCGTGTCAAGTCGGTAGAACTGACGCAGACGATCTTTCTGCAGGTCAATGTTGGTTGAGGCGTGACCCACCACGATATCCGCGCCATTGGAGAACGGCTCTGACATCTGCCTCAGCCAGCAGGTGGAGGGAATGACGGTGTCGGCATTGGTGAAGAACACCAGGTCATAGCGGGCAGCCTTCACACCGAGAGTGGTGGCTAACTTCTTTCGGCTCAGCGAGTGAGAGTCCGAGGGTATGAACGTCAGGCGAAGATTGCGGTGACGGGGAGCGAGAGTGTTATACACATCCTTCACATCCTCGCAATCGCCGTCATTGACCACGATAACCTCAAACGGTGCATCGTAGGACTGCGAGAGTATCTGCGGAAGCAGACGCTCCAGTTGGGCGGCGTTGTCGCGGCAGTAAACAATCACCGATGCCGGAAGCAAAGGGGTGTCACCCTGCTTGAACTCCTTGTTCTGGAGGTTGCACAACTGAGCCGGTCGCCGGAAAAAGTTGCGGAACAGCGTCAAGGTGAGCACTGAGGCTAAGAGACTGACTGCTAACAGTATG
>JAAVGE010000035.1 GCA_014800385.1 Bacteroidales bacterium | reverse complement strand
GTTGTATTATGGGTGTATGGGAACTGAAACGCTAATAGGAACATTCGCCCTTGTGCGGGAAAAACTGCATTACGTGGCCTGCCGGATACTCCGCGATGAGATGGAGGCCGAGGATGCAGAGCAGGACACCTTCTGCAACCTGTGGAACGCCGGGCTCCCTGACACTTCCGATGAGGCTCGACATCGCCTGTTTGCCGTACTGAAAAACGTGTGCCTGAACAAACTTAAACGTCGGTGTGCTATTTCAGCCAACGAATTTATGAAACAAATATATTGCTTAAAATTTATGAAACAAATATATTGTTTAATTGGTATATGGCTATGTACTTTCAGTGCAATAGCGCAAAGTGAGACTAACGACAGTATCAAAACTAAGGATCTTAACGAGGTAGTTGTAGAGGCAAAACTTCAATCAACATCTGCAACCGTATCTACATATTTTCCCACAAAGCGCCAACGCAATGCAGCCCAAAACGGCCCCGAACTTCTTAATCACATGGCTATTCCTCAACTCGGTTTGGTGACAGGATATAACGTAACTACCAACGCAGGGCAAAAAGTTGACCTTTATATAGATTATGTTCCTGCTTCTGAAGATGATTTGAATGGAATGCGTATGACTGACGTGAAGAAAGTTGAATATTATGATTTCCCTACTGACCCGCGTTTTCAAGGCTCGCAGCATGTAATCAACTTCATCATGCAAAAGTATGAATATGGAGGCTATGTAAAAGCATATGCAAATGAGTTTTTTATCGCCAATACGGGGCAACTCAACCTGTTCTCCAAACTGCAATATAAACGTATGACTTTCGACATAGGAGTCGGTGGCTGGTATTCGACGAATGACCATCTAAGTCAGACTACCGTAGAAACTTATAGGCTTCCGCAGACTGACGGCTCTATAAAAACATTTGATCGAACATCTGATCCTAACTATGTCAAAGTGCGACAGCAATCATATTGGCCTACTTTCAAGGCTTCATATCTTACCGAGAAGATAACAATGGTAAACACTTTGGGTGCAAATTTCTTTCGTTCACCCAAGCAGAATACAGCAGGTAAAGTTTATTTCTCTCCGGCAGACTTTCCCTCTACTGATTATACCGACGAACAAAACAGTCGCACAAACTCCATAACTTATTCAGGTTTTTGGAATTTCGTACTACCCCACGGCAACAGCCTAAGTTTCAATCCCTACTATTCATATTCCCATACCAACCAACACACACTCTATTCAGAGGCCGCGGGCTCATCTTTTGCCAATGGTGCAAATGATGATTCGCACCGTGCCACCGCTTCACTGCGATTAATGCACGACTTTGGCAAATATGGCAACATTACCGCCATTTTAAACGGAACACTCCTTTCCAATCGTACCCAATATTCAGGCACTTCAACCGCTTCTGACCATCTGACTACCTATCGTGTCGGTCCCGGCTTGTTCTACAACTTCAAAACGGAGAAATTCAATGGACTTATTGGAGGCGGTTTTAACTACGATCACTCCACTTTGGGCTATGAATCCGAGCATTCCACACAACCGTGGGTGGATTTTTCACTGCAATATGCCTTTAACAATAAAAACTCCTTAAGCGCAGAATTTCATCACGCCACGTGGACCTTGGCTTCATCATACCGTAGTACAGCCATAATACAGTCAAATCCATTGTTCAGTTACACCGGCAACCCGGATGTAGCACCCTATAAGAATTGGGATGCAAGTTTGAGATATGTGTTCATGCCCAACAATAGGTTTAATTTCGCGGCTTTCGGACAAACTACGGTAATTACCGACCGATATGCCTATGTATATAAGGCATCTCCAGACGGCATTCTCCGTACCATACAGCAAAAGGGAGTTGGCAATTATTCATCATGGCTATATGGAGTGCAAGGCACCGCACGACTCTTCAACAACAGCCTGATGATTAACGGACAGGTGGCTCACAGAATAGTTCGCAACGGCGTGCCCTTTGATTGGACTAAGCAACGTGTCCTATGGTATATTCAAGCATTCTATTATGTCGGAGGGTGGAACTTCGGTCTGCAATATCAGTCGCCACAAGAAAACTGCGATGGTTATGTCAACGGTGCATGGATGAAAGACAAGAGCGCATACACCGCTATTGTAGGTTGGGGCAATTCCTCATGGAACGTACAGGCACGGCTCACCAATCCCTTCCGTTGGAATTGGGAAGCATCAAAATCCGAAACAACAAGTCCGAACTATGATGTAGCCACCACCTATTATAATACAACTTATCATTGTTACGTATTGCTTTCGGCTACTTATACTTTCGGCTTTGGCAAGAAGATACAACGCGGCAACGAGGCATCGCAACAAATGGGCACATCATCAAGTATTCTAAAGTAAACAGCAACTCATACTCCACGGAAACCTCGGCTGTGATTGTCGGAGTTTTCTTTTGGAGTTGCAGTACGGCTACCGCGTTTTCGTGTCATCGCCTCTGTTGTTTCGCTTGGCGAAGAATCGAGTCGGAGCCTGTGGTATAAATGCAGGATACAACCTGTGGTGTGAAGTCCTTTTGTTGTGGCAGAACATAAAGTTCTTTTGTAAAAAAGAAAAAAAAGTGTAACTTTGTGGAATAAACTAACATAACACCTTAAATATAATGAAATCAATCCTATCACGCCTGCTCCTGCTGGTGGCATTCCTGCTCCCATTGTCAGTTGCCGCTGAGGTTACTGTCGGAGCCGCCCGTACTAATCTCTATCTTCCCGCTCTGAAGGGTAAGAAGGTGGCACTTCTCTCAAACCACACCGGAATGGTGGGTGACAAACACACCCTTGATATCATGCTGGAGAACGGTATCAATGTAACTACTATTTTCTCTCCGGAACATGGTTTTCGAGGTAAGGCTGACGCCGGTGAACATGTAGGTTCGTCAGTGGACCCTGTGACCGGAATTCCCATTGCGTCGCTCTATGATGGCAAGGTGCGCGAGCCAAAGAAGGAGGTGATGGATAATATCGATGTCCTTGTCTTTGATATTCAGGATGTTGGTCTGCGCTACTACACTTATTACTGCACCATGCTCGACCTTATGCGTGCCGCTGCCCGCAACGGTAAGGAGTTCATTGTGCTGGACCGTCCCAACCCCAACGGTATGTATGTCGATGGTCCGATACTTGACATGAAGCATGAGTCGGGCGTAGGCCGTCTGCCTATACCCATTGTGCATGGCATGACGCTGGGCGAACTCGCGCTGATGATTCAGGGCGAAGGATGGCTCAAGGATGATCTCACTCTTGACCTCACTGTCGTTCCCATGGACGGCTACGACCACCAGACACGCTACGAACTTCCCATCGCTCCGTCTCCCAACCTGAAAAATATGCACGCCATATATCTTTATCCTTCAACCTGTTACTTCGAGGGTACACCTGTAAGTCTGGGTCGTGGAACCGATGCTCCGTTTGAAATCTACGGTCATCCCGACATGAAAAATACCGATTTCGACTTCACCCCCCGTTCGGTTGACGGTGCCAAGAATCCTCCCCAACTGAACAACCTTTGTCACGGTCGTGACCTGCGCGGACTGTCTGACGAGGAGATAATTGCCAAGGGAGTGAACTTTGAATATGTCATCGATGCTTACCGCAACGCCGGTCTGGGCGATGACTTCTTCACCCGTTTCTTTGTTCTGCTCACCGGTCAGCCCTACGTTCAGGAGATGATTCAGGAAGGAAAATCGGCCGATGAAATCAAGGCTCGTTGGACCGATGATGTGAAGAAATTCCGCGAACAGCGTAAACCCTATCTCCTTTATAAAGAATAATGAGTATTTCAATAATTGTTGCAGTCACCGCCAACAACGCCATAGGCGCCGGCGGTGACCTGCTTTTTCATATCGCGGATGATCTGCGCCGCTTCAAGGCTGTCACTATGGAACATCCCGTGGTTATGGGTCGCCGCACGTTTCAGTCGCTCCCGAAGGGACCGCTCCCCGGACGTTTGAATGTGGTTGTCAGCAGAACCATGCCTGCACCCGCCGACGGATCGTATAGCGTGGTACGCTCACTTGCCGATGCCGTAGCGTTAGCCTCGGAAGCCCCCGGTGGCGAAGAGGTTTTCATAATCGGAGGTGGCGAAATTTATCGTGAAGCCCTTCCTATGGTCAGCAAAATCTACCTGACGGAGATAAATGCTACGGTTGAAAATGCCGACACCTTCTTCCCGAAACTCGATGACAGGGAGTGGGCAGTGGTGGAAACCTCCGACACGCACACTACCTCCTCCGGCACCCCCTACAGGTTTGTCACACTGGAAAGAAAATAGAAAGGCGCAACATTTTTTCACGTTAAAAACGGAATTATTACCGAAAGTTTGTGTACTTTTGTGAAATAAATTCCAAAAGGCAAAAAGAAAATGAACGCAATTCAAGTAATTACAAAAGATGTTGCGCCCGTGGTGTCGGCTGACGCTGTTGAGGCTCTCCGCCCCGAGGCTGAAAAAGCCCTGTCAATGCTCTATGATGGTTCAGGCGCAGGTAATGATTTTTTAGGTTGGGTTAAACTCCCCTCTGAAACACCTCAGACTCTTATCGACGACATCAATGCTACCGCTCAGTCGCTTCGTGAAAACTGCGAGGTTATCGTGGCTATCGGCATCGGTGGCAGTTATCTGGGTGCCAAGGCTGTGATCGAGGCTCTCAGCAACTCGTTCGCTCCCTACATCCATGGTGAGGGCACTCCGGTGCTTTTCGCAGGTCAGAACATCGGTGAGGATTATCTGTATGAACTCAGTCAGTATCTGAAAGGTAAGAAATTCGGTATAATCGTGATTTCAAAGTCAGGTACCACCACCGAACCTGCCATTGCTTTCCGTCTGCTCAAGGAGCAACTCGAAAACCAGTTAGGTAAGGCTGAGGCATCAAAACGTATCGTTGCTATAACCGATGCCAAACGCGGCGCACTCCGCCAGTTGGCAACCGAAGAAGGTTATAAGACCTTCGTCATCGCTGACAATGTAGGTGGTCGCTTCTCGGTACTTACCCCTGTTGGTCTGCTCCCCATTGCTGTGGCAGGATATGACATTCAGAAACTTATCGACGGCGCGCGATCAATGGAACTCGCTGTTGCCAACCCCTCGCAGGATAATGTGGCCATGACATACGCCATGACCCGCAATGCCCTGTATCGTGCCGGTAAAAAAATCGAAATCTTAGTTAACTATAATCCTAAATTACACTTCGTGGGTGAGTGGTGGAAGCAACTCTACGGTGAATCAGAAGGTAAAGATCACAAAGGTATTTTCCCCGCGGCTGTAGACAACTCCACAGACCTTCACTCCATGGGACAATGGATTCAGGATGGTGAACGCTCCATCTTTGAAACCGTTATCTCAGTGCAATCAACTGTCAACACCCTGGAGATTCCCTCTGATGAGGCTAACCTTGACGGATTGAACTACATTGCCGGCAAGCGCGTGGATCAGGTCAACAAAATGGCTGAACTCGGAACACGCATCGCCCATGTCGACGGTGGTGTGCCCAACATCCTTGTCACTGTTCCTGCAATCAACGAACATTATCTCGGTGAACTCCTTTACTTCTTCGAGGCTGCGTGTGGCATCAGCGGTTATATGCTCGGTGTCAATCCGTTCAACCAGCCCGGCGTGGAGGATTACAAACGCAATATGTTCGCCCTTCTTGCCAAACCCGGCTACGAGAAGGAAACTGAAGCCATCCGTGCCCGCATGTAAATCGAAGAACCATTCAAACATAAAAATTGCTGCTCCCAAATGTGGAAGCAGCAATTTTTTTTGAAATCTTTCATGCAGTGTAAGATTGTTTAATCTTTTGATATAAAGTGGTTTATCTACGGTGTTTGTGTGAATGCTAATTTCGTCACCGAAACAATTTAAGAGAAATGAGCGTTATAAATCTATCTCTAACTTAATTGACAATACTATGGACATCCAGGAAATCATCAAACAACTTACCGACAAATTCGGCGATAACTTTGACATCTCAAAGGTTACAGAAGCACTCAAGTCTATTGACCTGAAAAATCTGTCGTTCACCGACATCGTTTCAAAACTCAGTTCACAGGGTCTGCTCCAGAATGTTAATCTCGACAGCATCAAGGGTAATGTAGTGGATGAACTGAAAGAAAAAGCCGGAGGCATGCTCGGAGGCATCTTCGGAAAGTAATTCAAAAAAGTTCTTTAAATTCAAACACGCTCTAAACACGTAGAAAAATAAATGAAAGAGGCTGTGCCGTAAACCTTAATTACGGCATAGCCTCTCATGGTTTTGTTACATCAATTAGTCTTTGAGACATCCTATCGGCACTACATATACACCATCGTCTCTCCGATATGCAAATTCGCCGCCGGTCAAAACCATCAGGAAAGATGGAGCCGAACTTTTTGAACTATCTATATTTGCAGCCAGTTTCTTCAGATTCTCAGCCCCCTCTTCTATCTCGCGGCTACCGAGTTTTACTTCTACCGCAGCCCATCTTCCATCGTCGAGTGTGATGATTATATCCGCCTCAAGATCATTATTATCATGGTAGTGACGGATTGTACCTCTCAAATTCTCAGTATATACTCTTAAATCTCTAACACACAAGGATTCAAATAAGAATCCAAAATAGTTAAAATCATCCAGTATAGACTGCGGACTTGCTCCTATCGCTGCAACAGCCAAAGAGGGATCGACAAATTGTCGTTTATCCGATGTCCTTATTCCGGTTTTAGAGCGCAAGGAAGGTTGCCAAGCCTTGACATCCTCGATTATAAACAGTTTCCGCAATGCCCTAAGATATATTTCAAGAGTTTTATCAGTAATTGAAGTGTCATTAGCCCTTACGTCCCCCATGATAGTTCTGTCTGTAGTCATGGTCGATATATTCCTTGCCAAAGATTTGAGAACAGCCCTAACTCTATCCGGGTCTTTCTGAGACCTATCGACAGCAGCCGCATCTCTTTCACAGATTGCCTCTACATAATCTTTAGCAACATCAAGCGCATCCTCCTTATCCATCGATAACGCGGCAGGCCATCCTCCACGACAGATTGCAAAAGCGAGGTCGTCTATGGTAAGATCGCTCATAGACGTCACATCAGAAACTCCATCAAATAATTCTTTTAGAGATACAGTCCCATTTGATTCATTTGACTCATACAAACTCATGGGCCTCATTCTCATACGGGATATACGTCCTGTTCCAGTATGCTCCATCTTTTCATCAGGAAGCAAATCATTATCTTCATCAACTACAACACTCCCGGTGAGTATAAATTGACCTTTCTTCGGATCCTTATCAACCGCAAACCTTACCGCATCCCATAGCACAGTTGCTGTCTGCCACTCATCTATAAGACGAGGCTTATCACCACGCAGAAGATAAGAAGGCGTGGTTTGAGCCATTTTCAAGTATGCGGCGCGTCTGTCCGGATCCTGTAAATATATCACGCTGTTTGAGGCGTTCAACGCAGTCCACGTTTTCCCGCACCATTTGGGTCCGGTAACAAGTACCGCTCCACTGGTTCTCAATTTCTTTTTCAGTGTTTCATCCGCTATTCGCGGCATATAGTG
>JAAVGE010000034.1 GCA_014800385.1 Bacteroidales bacterium | reverse complement strand
ATAACGTACCGAAACTTTCGGCACCACCAAGTGAGTAGATGAGGCATATCACGGCGACCGGGATAACGGTGACATACTGGAAGTAAGGTATCATGTAGAGCACACCGACGAGTATCCCCATGGGGAGCGCCAGAGGCAATCCCACGAGTGAAAAACCTATGCAGTAGAGTATCATGGCGCACAGGGCCACGAATCCCTGACCGCGGAAGTAGTGGTTCATACTGTCCTGAACATCATGTACAACCGACATTGCTCCTTCACGATACTTATACGGAACAATCATCTTGAATCCGCGGCTTATCTGGGGGTAATCGATCAGGATGAACAGCACATAAATGATGGTCATGAACCATGCCAAAGCCTGCAAAATCACTCCGAGCGATTCGTCAAGCAGTGAGGTGCCTTTGTTGATGAGGGTGTCAAGGTGAAGTTCCGAAACCATCTCCCGGATATCCTCTGGGTTAAAGTGGGTCTGCACATACGCCACGATTCCGGAGAACTCCGGCGGCAACTGACGCTTGCCGGTGTTCAGGTCATGCAGGATTTTGCCCAGTGAGTCAATCTCGCTCATGACGTGTGGCATGAAAAGATAGACTATGCCCCCTATGACAATTGCTACTTCAATCAATGCGAGGAGAGATGAGATGACGCGTCCCTTCTCGTGGGTCCACCGACGGTTAAGTTCCACTAACGGCTGAAGCATGTAGGCTATGAAGCAGGCCACGAAAAACGGCAGGAGTACGTCGCTGAGATAGTTCACAAGAAGGATTATCGCCACGGTCAGTGACAGTGCGATTATCAGTTTCATTATCCGGTCGGCGTTCCAATAGATTGTAGTTGATGACATGATGAATTTGTTAACGTATATTTATAAATAAACGTACTCATGCTTTCGCAGGTTCATGCTTTTCTTTTTTTAATACAATGAATTTGCGTGATTTGTGTTGAAATATTATCTTTGCAGTAAATTAATGAATATTGAGATGAAAAAACTGATTCTTGTCTTTACCTTACTTCTTGCTATATATAATAATGTGTCCGCACAGGATACATTTTTCCAATATCCCACCCCTCCTCAAAGCATCGAAGGGTTCTATCCGCGCTGCAACTATATGGTGGAGCACTTCTGGGATCGCTGCGACATGAAGCGCGCCTTCTCGTCACGCGCCAAAATGAAGTCGGCTTTTGAGGATTACATGCAGTTGGTGGGACAGGCTCAGGCCGACACCGCCATGGCTTCGGTTGACAACCTCATTCTGCGTGTCAGAAAAGCCGATGCGAAAAACCTGCTCACTTTAGGCACCATAGCCCGCGAAGTGCTCTATTCCGACTCCGCCGTGATGTTCAGCGAGCAACTGTATTATCCCTTTGCCAAGGCTGTTGCTGAATGTGGAAAGATTTCGTCGGCTGACCGTGCATCGTTTGTATATGAGGCCGGCATTCTCGGCACATCGCAGGTTGGAATGACTCTTCCCGACATCACCTTCACTCGTCCTGACGGCACCAAAGGATCGCTTTCCGATGCAGGTCGCAAACGTGTGGTGCTGATGTTTTTCGACCCTGATTGTGATGATTGCCGCATGATAAGTGTCATGCAGTCAACCGATACCAACCTCAAGCAACTCCACGAAAAAGGTTTCCTGCAGTTGGTGATGCTCTATCCCGGTGAACCGAACGAAGAATTCAAACGTAAGGCGGCTACATTCCCCGAAGAGTGGATTGTGGGTGCAAATCCCGACCTGGACACTATGTTCAATTTCCCGATGATGCCTACCGTTTACTATCTGTCGCCCAAATATAAAATATTGGCTAAAAACCTGGACACCAGCCGCTTGTTTGAAATGTACCGAATGTTAAACACTAACGTACCTGCAGCAGAATGAAGATAGCGGCATTGATTTCCGGCGGTGTCGACTCGGCAGTGGCCGTGTATCGACTGTTGGAGCAGGGTCACGATGTGCACCTGTTCTACATTCGTATTGGAATGGACAACGGTGAGGGAGACTGTTCGGCTGAGGAAGATATTGAAATGTGTCAACTCATAGCCTCACGCTATGGCCTGCCGTTTAACGTAGTGTCGCTCCATGAGGAGTATTGGGACCACGTGATGGAATATGCACTCCGAACGGTCAAAGCCGGGCTTACACCTAACCCCGACATGATGTGCAACAAAATGATCAAGTTCGGGTTTTTCGAGGAACGCTGGGGGCATGAGTTTGACAAGACAGCCACCGGGCACTACGCCACCACCACCGAGATCGACGGCAAGGTGTTCCTTTCCACAGGGGTGGATCTGGTCAAGGACCAGACAGATTTTCTGGCGCAGATAACCTATCCGCAGTTGGAGCATATCATGTTTCCTATCGGTGACCTCCCCAAAGCCAAAGTGCGTGAGATAGCCGTGGCAACACACATGCCTAACGCCTTCCGTAAGGATAGTCAAGGGATATGCTTCTTAGGGAAAATCAACTATAACGACTTCATACGCCGCCATTTAGGCGAGAAAAAAGGTCCAATTATCGAAATAGAAACCGGACGCAAACTTGGTGAACACAACGGATTCTGGTTCCACACCATCGGTCAGCGCAAAGGTCTTGGTCTGAGCGGTGGTCCGTGGTATGTGGTTAAAAAGAATATCCACGATAACGTCATATACGTATCAAACGGCTATGACACCGAAAAGCAGTATGGCAAACTGATCCACCTCGATGAGATGCACTTCATCACCCTCGACCCGTGGAAGGAGGAGTGCCGCAACGTGGAGATAACCTTCAAGAACCGCCACATGCCGCAGTTCCTCAAGGCACGTTTAACCCGGCTGGGCGAACGAGAATATATCATCGAGAGTGAAACTCCCGTTCAGGGTATCGCTCCCGGACAGTTCGCGGTAATCTACGACAAAGAGTCGCATCTGTGCTACGGCAGTGGTGTGATAACAGGTCAGAACCCTGAAAAACTCAGATGAAATGGAGCAGCGCGTTGAACTCAGAGTGATGGGAATTTCGGTAGGGGAGATACGCCAGGGTGCGTATGCCCTGATTCTTGCCGAACTGCATGGACCCCGTCGCATACCCGTGGTGATAGGTGTACCCGAGGCGCAGTCCATAGCCATACGTCTCGAAGGGGTGCGTCCGCCACGTCCCATCTCCCACGACCTTTTCGCCAGTTTCGCACATGCCTTCGGGGTGACACTGCGCGATGTGTTCATCTATAAGTTCGAGGATGGTATATTCTACTCCGAACTTACCTTCACCGACGGCGAGCGCACTGTTGTGCTCGACTCCCGGACCTCCGATGCCATAGCGATAGCCATGCGCACCAAGTCGCCTATCTTTACCACCGAGGAGATTCTCCGTGCCACAGGGTTCGTGATGGAGATTCAGGAGGAGGAACCGCAACCCGATCCGGAGATAGAGAAGGCTTTCGGAACGGAATCCGGCACACCTGCGATAGAAGATTTCACGGTCAGCGAACTGGAAGAATATCTCGCACGACTGATAGAACTGGAGGATTACGAGGAAGCGTCGCGCGTCAGCGAACTTCTCGCACGCAAACGCGACTCCTCCGGAACAAAAGATTTTGAATTATAATAAACCAACCTACACATAAAATATCATGAATCAAATTGTACTGAAATCCCGCCTTGCGCTGATGCTCCTGTTGGAGTTCGCCGTTTGGGGAGCGTACCTCACCTCGTTAGGAAGTTATCTTATTAATGCCGGTCTGGCCAACCATATCGGGTCATTCTATGCCGTGCAGGGTATAGTGTCGATTTTCACCCCCGCCATATTCGGTATCATCGCCGACCGCTGGATTCCTGCACAGAAAATGCTCTCTTTAAGCCATTTCTTTGCCGGTGTGTTCATGATTGGTGCAGGTCTTTACGGCTGTTTCAATCCTCAGCCCGCTTTCGGTCCGCTCTTTACTCTCTATACATTGTCGGTGGCGTTCTTCATGCCTACCATCGGTTTGGCTAATTCCGTTTCATACAACGCTTTGGATCGTGCCGGACTTGACACAGTGAAGCATTTCCCTCCCATCCGCATCTTCGGAACAATAGGCTTCATCATCCTGATGCTGTTCGTGAACTTCACCGGATTCCAGAACACATACGCCCAGTTGATCACTTCAGGTGCCATGAGCCTGATTCTGACTATCTATGCGCTCACCATGCCGAATTGCCCCGTGAAGAAATCAGACAAAAAGAAATCACTTTCCGAGGCGCTTGGTCTTAACGCATTCAAACTTTTCAAGGATCGCAACATGGCGGTATTCTTCATCTTCAGTATGCTTCTGGGCGTATCGCTGCAGATTACCAACGGTTTTGCAAACCCCTTCATTCAGGCTTTCGGTAAGGATACTCTGATAGGTCAGAATGCCAATGCCCTGATATCGCTTTCACAGATGAGTGAGACACTCTGCATATTGCTCATCCCCTTCTTCCTCCGCAAATTCGGCATCAAGGTTGTTATGCTGATGGCGATGCTGGCCTGGGTGCTCCGTTTCGGACTGTTCGGCATAGGCGACGCAACCCCCATGGGTGTGGCTTTCCTTATCATGTCGATGATAGTCTATGGCGTTGCGTTCGACTTCTTCAATGTGTCCGGTTCGCTCTATGTTGACCAGCAGACAGATATATCCATCCGTAGTTCCGCTCAAGGTCTGTTCATGATCATGACCAACGGCATCGGTGCCACCGTCGGCACACTCGGTGCACAGGCTGTGATTTCACACCTGGTGTTCTCGCAACCCGAAGGGGAGGCTCAGATAGCAGGATGGCACACCTCATGGATGATTTTCGCCGCATACGCGCTTGTTGTAGCCATCCTTTTCTTCTTCATCTTCAAGAATAAACCTGCAAAGACTCCGACTGACATCAAGGAGGTGGCTGAGGATGATCCCGCAGGTATGGTAGAAACGCTATGATACAGTTTTATGCGCCTGACATACTCCGGACGCTGACCCTCCCGGAAAGCGATTCAGCCCACTGCGTGCGTGTCCTGCGCATGAAAGAGGGTGACCCATTGCAGGTGGTCGACGGTAAAGGTAACAGTTACAATTGCCGCCTTACCGTGGCCCATCAGAAACATGCCCAACTGGAGATATTGTCAAGCACCGTTATCCCCGCCTACTGGCATGCGCCAATTACCGTCGCCGTTGCTCCGACAAAGAATATGGACCGCATGGAGTGGCTCGTGGAAAAGTTGGTGGAGATGGGGGTAGACCGTATCGTGCCCCTCTCGTGTCGTTACTCCGAACGTAAGGAGATAAAAACCGAACGACTCGTGAAAATCGCCGTATCGGCAATGAAGCAGTCGCTGAAAGCAACCTTGCCGGAGATTGCGGAGATGACCCCGATAAGCGAATTTATAGCCACTGACAGTTCACAGCAGAAATTCGTGGCATACTGTGCCCCGGAAATACCGCGTCGCAAACTTGTTTCGCTATACGACCCCGATCAGAGTGCCACCATACTCATAGGTCCCGAAGGCGATTTCTCAACCAAAGAGATAACCGACACCATAGCCGCAGGCTATCAGCCTGTTACGCTCGGTGATGCCCGACTGCGCACCGAAACCGCCGCTATGGTGGCATGCTCAATGTTTCACACAATCAACCAAATCAAAAATGACTGACATCATTTCATATCTCAAATCAACCGATAACTTCTTTCTGCTTGCCGGACCGTGTGTAATCGAAGGTGAACAGATGGCAATGGATATCGCAGGCCAAGTGTCGGAACTTACCGCAGCACTGCGCATACCATACGTTTTCAAGGGAAGTTACCGCAAGGCCAACCGCTCGCGTATCGATTCATTTACCGGCATAGGTGACCTGAAAGCCCTGGAAATACTCCGTAAGGTGCGTGACACCTACAACATCCCCGTAGTGACAGATATTCACTCGGCCGAGGAGGCTGCCATGGCCGCCGAATATGTCGACGTACTCCAGATTCCCGCCTTCCTGTGCCGTCAGACCGACCTCCTTATCGCAGCCGCTCAGACAGGCAAGATGGTAAACATCAAAAAAGGACAGTTCCTGTCGCCGGAATCAATGAAGTTTGCCGTTCAGAAAGTGCGTGATGCCGGAAACAATCAGGTGGCCATAACCGAGCGTGGCACCACCTTCGGCTATCAGGACTTGGTGATTGACTATCGCGGTATCCCCGAAATGCAGAAAAATGATTGTCCCGTCATACTTGACATCACCCACTCGCTGCAGCAGCCCAATCAGGCGGCGGGAGTAACCGGAGGTCGCCCCGACCTGATTTCAACTGTTGCAAAGGCCGGTATCGCCGTGGGGGTGGACGGATTGTTCATCGAAACCCATCAGAACCCTGCCGTGGCGAAAAGTGACGGGGCGAATATGCTCCAACTCAGTCTCCTCCCCCGACTCCTCGAAGAACTTACAGTCCTGCGCAAAGCCGTAGTGTCGTTATAGGCGCAAGGTAAAAACCGAATATCTAAGGGTTGAAATGCCGATTTTCAGGCATTTCAACCCTCTTTTTCGTGCTTATGGAGAAAAATTCCATGTATCAGTTGGATTATCACTGATTAATTCGTAACTTTGAGGGATATTTGATTGCAATCCAAATATTGATTAATGAACGAGGAATTCTTAAGTCAGATGTATTTGAAAGATACGGCGTTTCAGGATTTGATGCAACGCCGCATTTTCAACGTCCTTCTTGTGGCATCGCCCTACGATGCTTTCATGATGGAGGAGGATGGTCGTGTAGATGAGCAACTCTACTTCGAATATGTCGCTCTGAACCTCAGTTCACCCCCGCGTGTGACACGTGTGGCGCATATCAACGAGGCTTTCGCCGAACTGTCAAAAAAGCGGTATGACCTCATTATAGCCATGCCCGGCAGTGATCTGTCCGAAACATTCAGCGTGGCTAAAGATATCAAACGGGCTTATCCCACAATCCCGATTATCGTTCTGACACCCTTCTCAAAGGAGGTTACACGCCGCATCTCAACAGAGGATCTGAGCGGTGTGGACTACGTTTTTTCATGGCTCGGCAATGTTGACCTGCTCCTGGGTATAATCAAACTGCTCGAGGACTCGATGAACGCCGACAACGACATCAAGAACGTAGGGGTGCAGACAATTCTTCTTGTCGAGGACTCCGTGCGATTCTATTCTTCGGTTCTACCCCACATCTACAAGTTCCTTCTCAAGCAGTCGATGGAGTTCTCCACCGAGGCGCTCAACGAGCATGAGCAGATGCTGCGTATGCGCGGGCGTCCCAAAGTGATGCTTGCCCGTACCTATGAGGAGGCACTGAAAATTTACGACGAATATGGCAGCAACATGCTTGGTGTGATCACCGACGTGTCGTTCATGCGTGAAGGGAAAAAAGACCCTCATGCCGGGATACGTCTGGCTGAATATCTGCGCAGCCGTGACCCTTATCTGCCCATAATCGTTGAATCAACCGAACTTGAAAACGAGAAATATGTGGGTGCGTTCAACGGCATTTTCATCGACAAGAACTCAAAGAAACTCTCCGTTGACCTTGAACGGGCCATCAAGAAAAACTTCGGCTTCGGCGATTTCATCATCCGCGACCCGGACACCGGCGAAGAGATAACACGCATCTGCAATCTTAAGGATATGCAGCGCGAGATATTCAGTATCCCTGACAAGAGTCTGTTCTATCATGCGCGGCGCAACGACATCTCCCGCTGGCTCTACTCCCGCGCCATGTTCCCCATTGCCGAGGTGGTGAAGGAGCATAAGTTCCTTTCCATCGAGGAGGCGCCCGCCGTACGTCAACTTTTCTTCGACCTCATTGTGAAATATCGCAAGATGAAAAACCGCGGTGTGGTTGCCATATTCCAGAAAGACCGTTTCGACTACTACTCCAACTTCGCCCGAATCGGCGAAGGATCGCTCGGAGGTAAAGGACGCGGTCTGGCTTTCATCGACTCGATAATAAAGAAACACCCCATCTGCGACAACTTCAAGGGGATAACCATTACCATTCCGCGCACCGTGGTGCTCTGCACCGACATTTTCGATGAGTTCATGGTGGAGAACGACCTTTATCCCATTGCCCTGAGCAATGCTCCTGACAGTGAGATACTTGAGGCTTTCCTTGCTGCCAAACTCCCCGAAAGGTTGCGTGAGGATTTCTATGCGCTGTTCGAGGTGGTTGACACCCCGCTGGCAGTGCGCAGTTCAAGTTTGCTGGAGGATTCCCACTATCAGCCTTTCGCCGGAATCTACTCAACCTACATGATACCCAATGTGCCCGACCGCGAGCAGATGCTCAAACTTCTGGTCGATGCCATTAAGGGTGTGTACGCATCAGTTTTTTACGCTGACTCCAAGGCATATATGACCGCTACCAGCAACATCATCGACCAGGAAAAGATGGCGGTCATCATCCAGGAGGTGGTAGGTAGAGAGATCGATGGCTATTACTTCCCCTCGTTTGCCGGCGTGGGACGTTCACTGAACTATTACCCCATCAACGATGAGCAACCCGAGGAGGGTGTGGTTGAGGTGGCCGTAGGATTGGGAAAATATATCGTTGACGGCGGTCTGAGCCTCCGTTTCTCACCTCGCCACCCCGGAAAAGTACTCCAGACATCAACGCTCGACCTGGCTTTGCGCGACACACAGCGCGACTTCTATGCCCTTGACATGAAAGATGTTAA
Organism: Bacteroidales bacterium; assembly: GCA_014800385.1. Lineage (GTDB taxonomy): Bacteria > Bacteroidota > Bacteroidia > Bacteroidales > Muribaculaceae > CAJUPY01. Next base: position 31,610 of record JAAVGE010000034.1, on the reverse strand, counting down.
CTCGCGGTTTCAGGTCAATGACGCATTCAACATAGCGAAACTCAACATTCAGGATTATGCCAAGAACGGTCATCTCCGCTACATGGTGTCAACCTACGACGCACGTGACCAGTGGATTCGTGACACCGATCAAGGTTTCGGACGTAAACTGGTGACCTTCGCCAACATCCTGCAGCACAACATGTTCCCTCTGGCAGAAGCCCTGGAGTTCATGCTTACGACAGGGCAGAAAGAGATGCAACGCCCCGTAGAGATTGAGTTTGCCGGATTGATAAACTACAATTCAGACAACAAAGGACATCTCTACTGGCTTCAGATACGTCCTATCATCGACCGTAAGGCGGTGGTAGACGACAACCTGCTTGATATACCCGACTCACGTGCCATCCTGAAAAGCAATCTTGCTCTCGGACATGGCAACATCGATGGAGTCGACACGATAATATATGTGAAACCCTCCGCCTTCGACTCGCTTCACACTCCCGCCATAGCGCATGAACTGAGTGAAATAAACAAGCAGTTCCAGGAGGCGCAGCGCTACTATGTTCTGGTGGGTCCCGGTCGCTGGGGCTCGTCGGATAATGCTCTCGGCATACCGGTGAAATGGCCCGACATCTGCAATGCCCGAATCATCTGTGAATCGGCATTGAACAGTTTCAGGGTAGAACCGAGCCAGGGCACACACTTCTTCCAGAATCTCACCTCGTTCGGTGTGGGTTACTTCACCATTAACCCGTTCACCGGCGACGGTCTCTACGATATTGATTACCTCGATTCCCTACCTGCCGAATATGAAGGAGAATACGTGCGTGTGGTACGCTTTGCCCATCCGCTTGAAATCAGCATAAACGGTCGCAAAGGGGTAGGGGTTGTTCTTAAACCGGAGAGTGCGTCCGATATATAGACCGGCAAACTCTGATTATAAACGAAAATTATGTCTTTTTTCAACTCCATAAAACGAATGTTTGGCTTCGGTGAGGATGACATCGAAGAGGAAATCGGCATTGACGCCACTGTAACTCCGCGCAGTGCCATGGTCAATGATGTCACTGAGGATGAGTCAACGGAACAAGCCGTTGATGAAACTACTGTTGATCTGCCCGAAGAAACGCCGGTCAACATCGACGGCATATTCGAGCATGTGTTGAAGGTGTTCAACGAAACGCTTCCACCCTTCCTCAAGGAGAGCGTTGATGCGGAAGCACAGCGTAAATTCCTTTACGACACCCTCGATGAATCGGTGAAAAAGCATCTGGAGGAGGTCCGTGCCTCAATGTCCGAACGTATGGAGCAGGTCAAACTTCAGGAGATGACCCGACTGCGTAAGCAACTTCATGAAGCGGGCGAAAAGGCAAAGAAAAACGAGGAAACAGCCGGAGAACGCAAACGTCAGCAACTGAGCGCCGAACGACAGAAACGTGCCCTGACCGAGCGTATCCATGACCTTGAGAACAAAATTAACGAGTTGCATGCCGAACGTGAGCAGTTCGAACTCGAGAATAAGTCACTTGTTAACCGTTTGAGAGTCTACTCGGTTCAGGATGAGGATGTTAACGTGCTGCGTGAACAGGTCATCTCGCTTCAGGAACAGTTGAAGAACGCTGCCGGAGGTTCCGAGGGCGACACTGCGAACCAAACCGTCGAGGGTACGGTAGTTTCCGATCAGGAGATGGAGCAACTCAAAATGAAACAGGAGATGGCTGATACAATGATAAACGATCTTAACCGCACTGCAGCCGAATTGCGTCAGCAACTTGCAGCCGAGCAGGATAATTCCGCTCAACTGTCATCGCTCGTTAATCAGGCTGAACAAACCCATAATGACGATGTCGACAAACTCTCATCCTGTCAGCAGCAGATCGACGAGATGTCACGAAATATGGCTCTTCTCTCCGAGGAACTTCAGGCTACTCAGCAGGAACTGGCCGAGGCTAACGAAAACCTCTCCATGATGGATGAGATTCGTGAGCAACTTGAAAAACTCGATGAAATAATGGGTAAAAAAAATGCCCGTATCAAGGACCTGCAGTCGCAGAACGAACAACTCAAAAAGCGAAATGACTCCCTGACGGATGAACTCATATCGCTGAAAAAGACTATAGAAAGCAATCTCATTTCCCAGGCACGTTCCGAAAGCGAATTGCAGAGAGAGATAGAAACTCTCCGCGATGAACTGGCGCGGGTGCCCGGTAACCGTAATGTCATTGATGAGGGTGACACTCTCGACATCCCCATGATGGCAGACCGTCCCCGTCGTCGCGGCAGAAAAAGTCAGCAGCCTTCGGTGAAGATTTCCGCTATTGACGAATCGCTCGAAAGCACCGACTGGCTCGTCGCTACTCCACCCAAGGGTACTCCGACATTGCCCGGAATGTCCGCCGACACCGAGTTCGGCTACAAAGAACCTGTTCACAAAACACCACCCGAAAACGACGCCCAGATGTCGTTATGGTAATCAAATCTTCTTGCTTATGAACTTTAAATCAATCATATCCGTAATTTCATTCTCCCTCTTGTCGCTGGGTGCAACGACTGTGTCAGCACGAAAGGCCGACATAGTGCGTGACATCGAACCTTACGTCTATCCGCAAAATGCTGTGAACCATGCGCCTGCAATGCAATTCGCTCCCGATGGCATGACCTACTACGCTCTTACCGATGGCGGTAAGAAGATTATTCAGTACGACACTGCCTCAGGTAACCAGGTAGCAGTCACTCTGGATGTTGAGAAAACCCGTGAGACAAAGATCCCTTCTATTCAGGGATTCACCATAAGCGAGGATGGGAGCCGACTGATGGTTTACCGTAACCGCGAGATGATTTACCGACGTTCATTCACCGCCGAATACTATCTGTTTGAAATCAAACGCAACATACTGCTCCCCCTGTCGCCGGAACATCCCCGTCAGCAGGCTCCGGTAATCTCGCCTGACGGTAAGATGGTGGCTTTCGTGGCCGACAATAACATCTATCTCCGTAAACTGGTCTTTAACACCGAAGTGGCTGTCACCACTGACGGTAAAAAGAACGAGATAATAAACGGAGTGCCCGACTGGACCTACGAAGAGGAATTCTCGACAAACTGCTCCATGGCTTGGTCACCCGACTGCTCCACTCTCTGCTTCATCAAATATAATGAATCCAAGGTGCCTCTCTACAACATGGAGGAATATTTCAGTTACTGCCGACCGGTTCAGGAGCATGAACTTTATCCGGGCATGATGCAGTATAAATATCCTGTGGCAGGCGATGTTAACTCAACCGTCTCAGTTCACAGTTATGATATCGACACCCGAAAACTGAAGAAAGTGACCTTTGAGGATAAGAACATTGAATATATCCCCCGCATCGCCTACCGCCCCGCGAGTGATCAACTCATTGTCACCACCCTTAACCGTGAACAGACCCGAATGGAGGTGTTCTCGGTAAACCCTAAATCAACTGTTGTAAAATCTATCCTGGTCGAACAGGATAAGGCATGGCTCCCTTGTCCTGCCTACGAGGATATGGTAATTGAAAAGGATAACTTCGTGGTGTACTCATCCCGCTCAGGCTATGCCCATCTGTATTCCTACTCCTACGCCGGAGCCCTGATAGGTCAGTTGACTTCGGGAGAGTATAACATCACTGAATACTATGGCAAGGATGCTGCGGGAAATATCTATTATCAGTCAACATCGGCAGGTCCGCTGAACCGTGTGGTGAGCATGAAGGAGGCAAAGACAGGCAAGATTGTTGACCTCACCCCCACAGATGCCACATACTCCGCATCGTTCGCTCCCGGAATGAAATTCTACACCCTCAAATCATCGTCCGTTCAGCAGGCTCCCGTTGTGACACTCATGCTTAACGAAAAGAAACAGAAGGAGTTGCGTGTGCTGGCTGAAAACCGCAGTGTCATGGATAAATACCGTAGCGTTCCGAAACGCGAGTTCACCACATTTGAATCAGACGGTGTTACTCTCAACGCATATATTATCAAACCCGCCGATTTCAATCCTTCGAAGAAATATCCCGTCATCATGACCCAGTATTCCGGTCCCGGTTCACAGCAGGTGCTAAATGCATGGAGCATGGATTGGCAGAACTTCGCCGCTATGAACGGATATGTTGTGGTTTGCGCAGATGCCCGTGGCACCGGAGGACGCGACAGGGCGTTTGAAACCATAGTTTACAAAAATCTTGGACATTATGAAACCATCGACCATGTAAACGTGGCACGCCAGGTGGCTCGTCTTCCATACGTTGACGGTTCACGCATCGGAATCACCGGATGGAGTTACGGCGGCTACGAAACGCTCATGGCTGCATCCTATCCCGACAACAACCCCTTTGCGGCAGCCGTATCTATCGCACCTGTAACCGACTGGCGATTCTACGACACCGTGTATGCCGAACGTTACATGCTCACGCCCGAAATGAACAGCGACGGCTACAAGGAGTCGGCTCCCATCAATCATACAGCCTCACTTCACTGCCCGCTGCTGATGATGTTCGGAACAATGGATGACAATGTTCATCCCGCCAATACTCTCAACTACGTGTCTAAACTCCAGATGGAAGGTCAGTTCTGCGACATGTTTGTGTTCCCGGCCATGAACCATTCTATCAACGGGTGCGGTGCGCGTGCAGTGGTATATGGTAAAATGATGGATTACTTTAACAAGAACCTTAAGTGATGGATGCAGAAGATAAAAGAAGAAGAGGTATAACGCAGGGAATCAATGCGTTATGGCGCACCTGGGCACTCTCCAACGGTGCGGTAATGGTTATTATCTGTCTCAGCCTGTTCATCCCGAAGGTTTATCCTCCCCTGATAGCACTGGCGGAAATCGGCGTGATACACTATCTTATCCGTCGCAACCGAAATCTCAGGGCACCTCTGTGCTACCGCGTGCCTTACCTCATAATGTGGATTCTGTTCTGGTCGACCGTGGCTATTATCCTGTATAATATTTTTGTACCCGGCTATTTCAACACCGAGTGGAACGGTCAGCCTATCAATCCGCAACTCCCCATCATCGCCATACTGCTGATCGCTCCCATCGGATTCTTTGTTTCAACATGGTTCCTGATCCGCGGAACAAAGTCAGCGTTCTGCGTGGATTGTGAAATCCGCACCGGGATGTCGGAGGAGCGCGGCTTCCTCGGGAATATCTACAGTAAAGAGGCTGAGTATCAGACTCGTTGGCTTGTTGTGATGTGGGGTTTGCTTACCATTATCGAGTGGACCTACTATTTCTGCCTGTTCATCAACACCAACCTTAACACTCCCGATAAATTTTTCTTCGTGTGGCTCCCCATCATGCTGTGTGTCATCTCAATCATCTACATGGGCGTGCGCTACACCATGCTCTGGAGTTACTATTGCAACGATCATAACCTGAGCCGTGTGGATGTCATCGGACAATCTCAAATCCGCTTTATCGTTATCTGCGACAATAAAGTGTGGCTTCACATCCCTGTTCCCGAGGAACTTGATGCTGACCCTAACGCTACAATGAAGATTGACACACCGGTGAAAACCGTCATGCGCTACCACACCAACATTTCCACCTTCGAGGCTCGTGAGCGTTTCAGAATGGTCACCGGGGTGAACTGCCCGGAAATAAAAAAACTGTTTGTCAACAGCGACAAGCGAACAGCGTCGAATATCTCGCACTTCGCAGTGTTCTTCGATTCGGTCAAACCGCTTGAAAACGCGCTCGTTACGGGTGAATGGTTCTCGCTGGGCGAAGTGCAGACCCTGCATAAGGCCGGCTTGCTGGCCTCACTGTTCGAGTCGGAGATTTATCGCCTGCACACTGTTGCCATGGCGTGGAAAACATACACCAGAGAGGGTAAGCGCCGCTATGCGGTCAAACACTATAAACCCACCTTCCGACTGAGCGATATCCCGGCATGGGATGTGGATTTCGCCGACCCCACATGGATGTTCGTGGCGCGTAACAATGAGGATACCCCATTCTACCACCTGCGCCGTTTCTGGAACAAATATATTACCGGTATAGGAATATGACCCGTGCGACCGGAATAATTGCGGTTGTGGGTCCGACGGCAACCGGAAAGACCCACCGTGCTGTGGCTCTGGCAACCGAACTGAGTGGCGAAATCATCAGTGGTGACTCACGTCAGGTGTACCGCGGGATGGATCTGGGCACCGGTAAGGATCTTGACGAATATGGATCAGTGCCATACCACCTTATTGATGTCGCTCAGGCAGGGGATAAATATAATCTCCACAGGTTTCTGCGTGATGCACGCAATGCCGAACAGGAAATCCGGCGACGTGGCAATCTGCCGATAATATGCGGAGGAACAGGAATGTATGTCGAGGCTTTTCTCAATGACCTCGCTCTTCCCGAGGTTCCTGAAAACCGTGAGTTGCGCCAAAAACTTGAAGGGAAGCCGCTGGATGAACTGACCCGGATTCTCGCCGGAATGAAAACGCTGCATAATGTCACTGATGTCGACACCGTCAAACGTGCGGTCCGTGCAATAGAGATACAGACCTATTATCAGGAGCACCCCGAGGAGGCTGCCTCAGCATCGCCCCGTCAGCGAAAGGATGCGGTGATTGTGGGTGTGGATGTGCCCCGTGAGGTGCGTCGCCAAAGAATCACAGCACGACTGAAGGCCAGACTGGAGAACGGTATGCTCGACGAGGTGTGTAATCTTCTTGATAGCGGTGTCACTGCCGACGACCTGATTTATTATGGACTGGAATATAAATTCCTGACACTTCATTTGACCGGTGAACTGAGTTTCGATGATATGTTCTCCCAACTTGAAATAGCCATCCATCAGTTTGCCAAACGCCAGATGACATGGTTCCGCGGGATGGAACGCCGTGGTTTCACCATCAATTGGTTACCCTACGATATGCCTGATGATGAATTCGTCAGTGCCGTACGTGAACTGATAAAATCGTGAGGTTAGATGCGTGCGACGGCCCTGGTTTTCCTGCTCTTTTACCCGCTGCTGATATGGGGCGAATCAGTGGTGTTACGCGACCGGAATCTTGTTGCCGATTCCATCTGCTCCTTTTCTCATACTCCTGATTATCCTGCCTGGAGCGGTTCAACACGTATGGTCTGCGCAATGGGACAGCGCAACTGGAACATCGCTCTTGTCACTTCCGAGGCGGACACAGCGAATATAGCCTTGTCGTGGACAAAAGAGATGATGCTGCCGGAACCGGTGACCTCCCTTACCTCGGAAATCAATTTCGGAGACAGTTCCTGCACCAATACTATTTCTGAGCGACGAGGTGTCAGGCTCAACGGTAACGACTATCTCATTTCTGTGTCGTGGGATATGACGCAGGGTATTGCCTTGGCATGCAATAATAATATGATGCTCAGTGGAATACCGATCACATCGCCGGTTAAAAAAGTGATAGTACAGTCCGCTGACGGACTCAGGCTAACCGAGTGGCTGACACGTGCTGAAACCGTCTCGCCGATTCATGGAAAAATGGACAGTGACTACATCTCAGAGTTGCTGCAAACAGCAAATGACACCATATCAGGGATATACCAATATTTTGACCGTGACACCGACCCCGCGAAGATTCACCCCGGAGGATTTTATAAACTTGCGCTTGTACCGATTTCGGGATCAGAGCAGTACGCCTTGTGTTATCTTGACGGTGCCACTGTCAATCCGCAGTTCTGGACCCCCGGAACAGTGAAAGCAATCCTGATACCGACAGAATTTGAGCGTCACTATACATTAAAATGGCTCGACGCCGAGTTCAATGAACTCGATGCCGAGCAATATGCCGAGTTTGTCGACGGGAACATACTCCGGTTGGTATTCCCGTTGTATAAATCCTCAATGAGATTAGTCAGGAATTCTGAATAGGCTGCGGAGTTGGGCCGGATTGGCCGGGATTGTTATGCTTCCGTCTGAAATATTGTAAAGCAGGCTCTGGTTTTTCAGTTCCACACGATACAGACGGCTGTCGCGTACCACACCATATACACCGTTGACACTTTCCATTTCCTGAAGATATTGATAAAGCGCCGGAGGGAGTTGGTCAAACAGGAACATCTGCGGCAGAGTCGAGCCATAGCCGTTGACAGACTGCCAGTTATTCTGTTTGTCAAAAGTCAGCATCACGGAGTTGCGAAGCCTGACCATGTAAGTGCCGTCATCGCCGAATTCCGCTGTTGAAACATCCTGTCCCGGAAAATATTCCTGAACGAAATCACTTATTTTCTCAGGTAGTTGGTCAAGCAGGTCATTGCTTGTACATCCTGCAAATACGAGATTAAATGCCAGAATAATTAGTGCAATACATTTTTTCATAACGAGTCTGTTTTTGTCTTTTTAACAAAATGGACAACACTTTGGTTAACGTGAAAAATGTTAATTAACACTTTGCCCCGGCAACTGCATCGTGACGCAGTGAAGCGAGCCATGCTGACGTATCAGCGCACGGCAGTCAACCCCTACAACCTCATATCCGGGGAATGCGCTCTGAACCGTTGCTAATGCCGCATTGTCATTTTCCGGTTGATTGTAGGTGGGCACAAGCACCGCTCCGTTGAAAATTAAAAAGTTTGCGTATGTGGCAGGCAGTCGTTCACCATCTTCATCATATATGGCCTCAGGCATGGGAAGAGGGTACAGTTTAAATGCCACTCTCCGCTCATCCTTCATCTGCTGCAGTTGCTTTTCCATGGCCTGCAGTCCGGCAAAATGCTCATCGGTGGTATCAGAGCATTTTACATATAGAATAGCGTTGTCAGGGGCGAGACGCGCCAGAGTGTCGATGTGGCTGTCGGTGTCATCACCGGCAAGCGCACCGTGGTCCAGCCATAGCACGTTGGTGACATTGAACGCATCTTTCAGATACTGCTCTATCTCATTACGGGTGAACTGCCCGTTACGGTTGAGGCTGAGCAGACATTCCGAGGTGGTCAGCAGGGTGCCGCGACCGTTGCTTTCAATCGAGCCACCCTCCAGAACGAAGTTCAGCCGATTGGCATAATCTCCTTTGAGTACTCCTGATTGATAAAGACGCCGGGTGATGAGGTTATCCTTGTCGGAAGCGAATTTCAATCCCCAGCCATTGAACTTGAAGTCAAGAAGGGTGGGGGCGTAGTTCTCGTCAACCATGGTTATCGGTCCGAAATCGCGGGCCCAGGTGTCGTTGGTCGGAACCTCGGCAAGGATACATTTTGCAGTGTCGATACCTTCGGCAATCAATCGTTCCTTTACGGCATCGGGTTCGGGGGTGGCGATAATAACGGTGCCAAAACGTGTAGCGGCGCGAACCAGGTCGGTATAACACCGGCATACATCGTCAAGCATATAGTTCCAGTCGGTTGCAGCATGAGGCCATGCGATAAGCAGAAAGTCGGAGTGTTCCCACTCGGCGGGTAGTCTAAGCATAAATCAGTCTTGATCGTAATCTGTCAGGGAATCCCATTTCTCTTCACGTTCTCTGATGAATTCCTCGGCATATTCTTTAAATCCGGTGCGTTCGGAATAACCTTCCTCCTCACACCATTCCTTGTATTGTTTCTTGAACTCGACATCATCGGCAATCATCCGCTTGAACTCGGCGATAGCAACGTCGAGAGCATCGGACTGAATGATAATACTGTCAAAAAGTTCGGTTATGTCGTTCATTATATAGGATTTGGTAAGAAGATTATGCAGGGGTGAGCCTGCAAGTAACTTTATCGGCAAAATTAACAATAATTGATTTATTTACAATAGAAATGGGTGTTAAAATTCTGTAACCATTAAAAACTGTTTAAATTTATGTGTGAATTTTTTTTCTAATAAATTTAAACAGTTTCTTACAACAATAGAGATTTGTGGACGTTAATATATAAAAAAGAAATAATGTAGATTATGAAAAAATTGTATGTTTATGCTGCCACAGCAACTTTAGGAATGTTGGCTGTTGCGTGCGGTACAACTCAGAAAGCCACTGACGTGCAGGCTCTTAACGGTGAATGGAACATAGTTTCTGTTGATGGTAAAACATTGGCGTTGACCGAGGATATGAATATCCCCACAATCAAGTTCAACACCGAGGACGGAACCATTTCAGGTAACCTCAGTTGCAACCGTATGGTTGGCTCGTTTGATGTGAAGGCTCAGCCCGGCACTATTGACCTTTCGGGTATCGGTGCAACCAAGATGCTCTGTCCCGACATGAGCGTTGAGGATAACATTCTGCGTGCCTTCGGTCAGGTGAAGGGGTATGAACTGTCACCTGACAGCGCCATGCTGCTGGTGGATGCAAACAAAAATGTAGTGGTCACCCTCGAGCGTATGCGTGCCCCTGAACTTAACGGTGAATACAAGGTTGTGGCTGTCGGTGACACCATCATCGGCGCAACAGATGAAACCGAAACCGAACCGGTGGTGCTGACTGTCAATCCCGCCGAAGGACGTTTCAGTTGTTCCACCGATTGCAATACTCTGATGGGAAATTACTCCGCTACTGACGCCGGTATTACATTCTCCGATATTGCAATGACCCGTATGGCTTGTCCGCAGGCTCCCGTTCAGGATGCTCTGATGAAATATCTCCCCGCGGTTAAAACTGCGTCAACCCTTACTAACGGCAACATCGGTCTGTATGACGTTAACGGTCAACTGATGATTATCCTGGATAAGTAATATTACTCCTACCACTATAAAAAACGGGCTGTATCAAAAAAAATGATGCAGCCTATTTTTTATGCGTAGTACGTTCAGTGAATTATATTCGGCGGATGCTCCAGGGAGCATCCCTACTATCTTGACAATCAATGTATTAGCCCTGTAGGGCTGCTCCCTGGAGCAGCCGCGTAATCCTGCATACTCTTTATTTGTGATACACTCTTCACTTCTTGAAGGGGTCACCATCTGCCGACCGACTTACAACATATCGGAAAGCATTCAGGGTGAGCAGATTCTGAGTGGCATCGGAAAACTCACGATCGCCGTGACCGTAGTTCAGGTATACCATGCGATATTTTTTGTTGCGCCACACAACCGGAAAGTCGCCATGGTTCACCACATCCTTTATCCCCAACGGGTAATTTTTCTGCGAAATGGAGAGTAATACCTCCACATCGGAATTCTCCCGAGGCGATGGATTGAATTGATACCACTCGCTTTCGGGGGCCACAAATTCGGTAGGGAGATTACGTGTGACATCACTGTCGGAGGTGTCGCAGGTCAGCAACACCGGTTGAGGAGGCCAGTTGTTGCAGTAAAACGCACCGCACCCAAGAAAGGTGTTAAACCATGGCCATGCCGTTGATGCGTCGTTATATCCCGCTGCGTGAAAGCCAATCCATCCTCCGCCATTATCCATGTACTTCTCAAAAGCCCGGCGTTGGGCATCTGATTCCGGAATGGTGTTGATGACAATAAGGATATTGTACTCCTTCAATCGGTCATAATCATATTTCTCAAACGAAGTATCAACATCCATTATCCACCCCTCGCCATAAGTAAGACGGTGGAAAAACTCGATAGCGTCATGAGCAAACTCAACATGAGCAGGTTCAGCCTTATCGGAATAAATCAGCAACCCCTTGAATCGAGGTGCCTTGGCATAATTGGCGGGATACTCACCATCCTGACCCGTCACCTGCATAGGTAACAGACAGAAAAGGAGCGGAAGGAATAGCAAAAGGGGATTTGCTCCTCGAAATGACAGTATACGGTTCTTCATGTAAGCGATGATTGAAATTGTAATTCGTTTTCAATATCGCGAATTTACATAAATTCAACCATGTAGACAAACAACCTCACGGTTAATTTACGGAAACTGTGTTACCGGCCCACCAGGTTCGCCATCAATCTTTTCCGAGTCGTGCCAGAAATTCCTCGCGGTGCGATTCGGATATTGGGATATATTCCTTACCGAACACTATACGTCCGCGCTCCACCACCTCAACGTTGTGAAGATTGACAATGAAGGAACGGTGAACACGCATGAATCTCCACGGCGGAAGCATCTCCTCCACTTCGCGCATTGACATCAGCGAACTGACCGGCTCTCCATCCTTCCTGAAAAATATGATATGGTCTTTGCGCACCTCGGCGTAAAGAATATTGTCCAGATTCAGATGTATCAGTCGGTAGTCGGCTTTGACCGTGATGAAGCCGCAATCTTCACGGGCATTACGCTCTGCAGCGCGTACCATCGTGAACCACTCTATGGCTTTGCCGACGCTTTGTAGAAATTCCGCGTAGTTTACCGGTTTCAACAGATAGTCAAGGGCGTTGACACGGTAACCGTCAACGGCATACTGCTCGTAGGCGGTGATATATATGATGCGGACCTTCGGGGGGATAACCTTGGCGAAGTCAATACCGTTCAGCATCGGCATGTTGATGTCAAGAAATACAAGTTGTATATCTTCCTCCATCACTGCTTTCACAGCCTCTGCCGCCGACTCAAAACTTCCGGCGAGGGTCAGCGCGGGTGTCTTGTCAATATAACTCTTTATCAGTTCGCGCGCCAACGGCTCGTCATCGATGATAATACATTTCAGGTTCTGACTCATGAATGATTAAATTCTAAGTGATTTGAGTTCAATTTCAATCCTCGCGGTGAATACACCATCTTTTTTGCTCCACTGGAAGGTGTGCGAGTCGGGGTATATCAGATTCAGTTGTCTGCTTATATTCTCCAGTCCCACTCCCGAAGTTTCCTTTGCTGAATCCGGGGATTCGGCGTAACTATTACGGGCTACGAAAACGAGGTTCTCACCTTCGGTGGTCAGTGACAGGGATATGAACTGACGGTTGCCTGACGGGGCGAAATGCTTGAATGCGTTCTCCACTATCGTCAGATAGATCAGCGGAGTGATATGCAGTTCCCTGAATATCGGTGTGTCGGGCATGTCGCAACTGATTTGGGTTAATTCGCTCATGCGCAGTTTCATGAGTCTGACATAATCGAGAATGAAAATCCGTTCTTTGTCAAGTGTCACCGTGGGCGATGACGATTCGTAAATCATGTAGCGTAGCATGCCGCTGAGGTCATGCAGAGCCTCCTGGGCCCGGTCAGGAGCAAACCCTATCAGGGCATATATGTTATTGAGAGAATTGAACAGGAAGTGCGGGTTCAACTGGGCTTTCAGTTCCTGCAATTCAATCTTGCGCCGTTCGGCTTTCAGTTCCAGTTCGCTCTGTCGCAGATGCTCATACTCTCTGGAGAAACGCATGGCGTAGGCCAGTCCTGCCGAGAGTATCATCATTACTCCGTCGCGTATGGCGAAACGGAACAGACCAAGCAAGGTTATCCCGTGTTCTTTGCCGGGAGGATGTGGAAACACCCCCTGCGACTCGAACCATACCGGAATGATCACACAGACGGCTGAGATGATAAGAAGATTGGTCAGCAGAAAGTAGAACGTGCTCCGCCTGCTGATGAGCAGACGAGGCACGAGCAGAAAGTAGTTGATGCAGTAGATAAATGTGGAGAGTGTGGCCATGGTCAATGGCAGCAACATGGGGTGCCGCGGTTCATCATGACCGAGAAGACTGAGGGTTACGGGGAGGTAGAACAGCAACAGCGCCACAAAAACTGCTGTGGTTCTGCCTGATGAACGTTTTTCTCCTGCTCCCTTATTCATAGCGGATAGCCTCAATGGGGTCGAGATTCGATGCTTTGGCAGCAGGGTAGAACCCGAACAGCACCCCTATGAATGTACATACGGCAAACGACAGTACCACTGATGTACCACTAATCTCCACGGGCCAGTGGGCGAAAAATGATATGCACCATGTGGCAAGCGCTCCTAACAGTATTCCGATAAGACCGCCGGTGACGGAGATGATGACTGCCTCAATGAGGAACTGCATCATTATGTCGCGGCCGGTTGCTCCGATACTCATGCGCAGACCAATCTCGCGCGTACGCTCGGTGACGCTGACAATCATGATGTTCATAATGCCGATGCCACCCACAAGGAGCGATATGCCTGCCACAGCGGCCAACAGCACAGTCATCATGGATGATGTCGAGGATATCATCTCGGCCAGTTCCTGCATGGAGCGGATGGTGAAGTTATCCTCTTCGCCGTCGCGCAATTTGTGTTGCTGACGGAGTATTTCCGTAATCTCCTCGATGACCTGCGGTGTCTGTTCTTCATCGATGGCTGATGCCTGGATTCCCTGGAGCCAGTCGCTGGCCAGCATACGTTTCATTACGGTGGTGTAGGGCACCAGCGCAAGGTCGTCCTGATCCTGTCCCATGGTGTTGTATCCTTTTTCTTCAAGTACACCCACGACTGTCAGGGGTATCTTACCGAAACGGACTACTTTTCCAAGCGGATCGGTGCCGTCAGGAAAGAGGTTGTCAACCAATGTCTTACCCAGTACGCACACTTTGGCTGCATTTTTCACATCGGCTTCTGTGAACATCTCACCCGAGGCAACGCGACGCTGGCGGATGTCAAGAAACTGGGTATTTACACCCTGTGCCGATGACGGGTAGTTATTGTTTCCGTAAACCCACTGTCCGGAACTGTTTACCGTAGGGGTGATATGTGAAATTCCGGATGCCTGGGTTACAAGCGCTTCATAGTCGGACGGTTTCAGGGTCTGCATATCCGCGCCGCTCTGACGGACGCCACCGCGGTTCATTGAGCCCGGCATGATCATTATCATGTTGCTTCCCATCTCGGAAATCTGCGCTTTGATGGAGTTCTTGGAGCCTTGTCCTATGGCGAGCATGGCTATGACGGCACCCACACCGATGATCACTCCGAGCATGGTCAGGAAGCATCGCATCTTATTATTGTTCAGTGCCTTTACGGCAATTTTCAGAAGATTCTGTATGTTCATGACTCTAATCGTTTTCTACGGGAAGTGAATTGTAAACCTCCTCGGCACTTTGAATGTCAAGGTTCTGTTCGTCGCTCACGATGTGCCCGTCACGAAGGGTGATGTTTCGGGATGAATATAGCGCTATCTCAGGATTGTGGGTAACGAAAATGATTGTTTTCCCCTCGCGGTGCAGACGCTGGAACAGTGTCAGAATGGAGAAAGAGGTGCGGGTGTCGAGGTTACCGGTTGCCTCATCGGCCAGAATAATCACGGGGTTGTTGACCAGCGCACGTGCTATTGCCACACGTTGCTGCTGACCGCCCGACATCTGGTTGCTTTTGTGGTAAAGACGTTCTCCCAAACCCACCTCGCGCAGACACTTTTCAGCACGCTCGGCACGTTCTTTGGCTGACACGGCCGAGTTATACAGCAGGGGCAGTTCGACATTCTCCAGAGATGTGGTTTTAGGAAGAAGGTTATAGTTCTGAAAGATGAAGCCTATCTTCCGATTGCGTATGCGGGCACGTTCGTTTTTACCCATGCCGCGTACCGCTATTCCGTCGAGATAATATTCTCCCGACGTTGGGGTGTCAAGGCATCCTAAGGTATTGAGCAGGGTAGACTTACCGCTACCCGATGTGCCCATGATGGTGACGAATTCTCCTTCGTAGATAGTGAAGGAAATTCCGCGCAGGGCCTTTACCGTTTCCTCACCCACCTTGAAGTAGCGTTTGAGGTTTTCGATGCGTATGATTTCTTTACGTTCTGACATGGGTTATTTTCTGCGGTTTGCGCCCGGAGGTTTGGGCATGAAGGGGTTCTCCTCGGCTTTCTTCTCTGACTCGGAGCCGGAAATGACATTATATTGGAGTGCTACTTTGTCACCCTGTTTCAAACCGGATGTTATCTGTTGCTGTACGCCGTTGGACACACCCAATTCCACTTCTGTCTGAATAAGTTTGCCATCGCGCTCAATCCAAAGTGAGTTTTTTGCAGGCTTGTCGAGCGGCTGCGGTTCAGGTAGCCCCTTCTCCTTGTTCCCTTCCATCGGTTTGAAGCGGAGTGCCTTCAACGGCACTGCCAGCACGTCGTTCAGTTCGAGGGTGTAGATGGTGAGATTGGCTGTCATGCCGGGGATAAGTTTCTGGTCGGGGTTCGGGGCAGCCACGATAACCTCGTAAGTGACGACATTTGATGTTGTCGTGGGGTTAAGTCTGACCTGTGTCACTGTTCCGGAGAATACATCCTTTGTGTAGGCATCGACGGTGAAGGTGACGTGCTGTCCTACTTTTACCTGGCCTATGTCGGCCTCATCGACATTTCCCACAACCTGCATGTTGTCGAGGTCGGCGATAACGTAAAGGTTGGCTACATTCATGTTGGAAACCACTGTCTGGCCCACTTCCACTTCGCGCGAAATGACAATGCCGTCGATAGGTGAGTAAATCTCGGTGTAGTTGAGGTTTTTGGCTGCGCGGACGCGGTCAGACTGACTTTTCTCGTAACTCAGGCGCGCAACGTCGTAGTCGCGTTTCGAGGTCTGGAATTCGTAGTCGGAAATCAGTTGCTCGTCGTGAAGCGCTTTGTCGCGTTCGTAGTTGCGGCGTGCATATTCGTAACTGGCACGGGCCGATTCCATTGTGGCATTAGCGCTTTTCAGTTCTGCGTCAAGAGTGGTTTTTTCAAGTTCGGCCAGCAACTGCCCTTTTTCAACGTGATCATTGAAGTCGGCATAGAGTTTGTCAATGATGCCGGTGACCTGTGTGCCGACATCTACCTGAGTGACAGACTCCATGGTGCCGGTGGCGGTAACGATTTCCGACATCTCCGTCGGGGTGACGGTGTATGTTTCAAGTTCTGTCTTTGCCTCCTTCGAGCATGCTGTGGTCAGCATTATCATCGCGGCTGCTGCGACGGGGAGTGTAAAAAGGTCTTTTATCATAGTTGTATCGATTATGGAAGTGATACTTCGGTGGTGGCGTAATAGTTGATTGTTTTGTTGGCCAGGATAGCCATGTATTTATTCTGCAACTGCTCCAGTCGGGCGTTCAGCAGATTGTTGTGGGCGGTGAGGAGTTCCAGGGGGTTGACCAGTCCGAGTTCAAACTGTCGGTCAACCAAAGTGGCTGTAAGTTCGGTCGCTTCCAGGCGGGTGATTCCGGCATTGTACTTGGCACGGGCATTACGCGCCTCGATGTAGAGATTTTCGATTGTGCGTGACAGATCCTCGTACAGTTCATCGCGGGTGATGTCATAGTCCAGGGCTGCCAATTTTGCCTTTGCTACGGCGCGGTTTGTGGCATTGCCGTCGTAGATGGGAACGGAAAGCGTTACTCCCACATTCTCATTAAAGCCGTGGCGCATCTGTGTACCCCATCCATCGCCACCGTTGTTGTAGCCGGTGCTTACTCCCCCCTGCAGGGTGATGCTGGGCATGTAGCCGGCTTTGGCAATCTTGATGTCGTTGGCATAAATCTCCTTGTTCAGTTCATTACTTTTGAATCCGGGGAGCCATGATGCTGCGAAATCATAAACGGTCTGTCGTGAGGGGAGGGGAGTGAGAACCTCGGTGTCGGGAAAGGTGATGTCAGCGGTTTCGATGCTGTCGTTCAGCCCCAGCATAAGCAGTTTCTTGAGGTTCATCCGTGCTGATGAAAGATTCGCGAGACTTTGCTCCACATTATATATATCCTGAGCGTTCTGACTCTCAATCTGTGCGAAGTCAACCTTTGACGTGCGTCCTGACTCCATGAGGCGACGGGCACGTTCTGTCTGGGAACTGCTCACCTCCAATGTTTTCTGCGCAATCTCCACTGCCTCCTTGGCATAGAGAATGTCAAGATAGGCCTGTAGAATATTCAGTTTAAGGTTCTTTATCAGATCTTCTCCGGTAAGTTCCTGCTGCTGGCGGAGCAACTTGGCCGACTGCAGACGATGTTTCCTTACGTTGCCCTCCCACACTGTCCATGCAGCGTTTATGCCGTAGGAACTGTTGTAGAGGTTGTTTTTCGCACCTTCCTCGCGCGAGGGATAGTTGGCGAAATTGTGGCTTGTGGAGAACCCGACGGAAGGGAGCCACGCATCTTTGGCAGAGCCCACCGATTCGTCGGCCTGTAGGGTTGCGAGGATGTTGCGCCGGATTTCCGTACTGTTTTCTACGGCATGCGCCACACATCGCTCATAAGTCCATATCTGTCCTTGCGCCCCGGTGTCGGTTGTCTGTGCAACAGAATGAAGTGGCAGATATGCCCATCCGGCAGCAATAAGCCCCATTATCAGGTTGTGTCGTTTCAGTTTCATATAGTGTTACATCAATACTTATAACATGCAAATTTGATTAACGTGCAAATTTAATCAACACAAACTGACATTGCAAATATAATCGGTATAAACGTCTGAATTATACCCTGATACTTGAATTTTCCCAATGAACGGATTCCAACGGGTTTATACCCTTAAAGAGTGTTAATTACAAGTTGAAGTACTCTGCGGGGTTAACACGTTCACCGTCGAGCCATAGTTCAAAATGGAGTTGGGGCGATGATGACGGCATTGTGCCGAGTGATTGTCCGGTTGACACTTTCTCCCCATCGCTGACACGTGTGCGTTCCATACCGCGGTAAACGGATATGAAGTTCAGCGGGTGCTGTACGATAACGGTAGCACCCGAACCGGGGGTGAAGTATGAGGCTATGACACGTCCGCCGTAGCAACTGTTGACGGTTGCTCCTGACGGGGTGGTATAGACGGGCTGTGTTATTGTGGCGGTGTTGTCGGTGCTGTTGACAGCCCCTTTTACGGGAGCGGTGAACGGCAGAATCTTGCTTGGCAGAGGGGTGAGCACGGAAAGTTTGTATTTCTCGTTCTCCTCATGGCGTTGCACAAACTCGGTCTCGATTTTGGAGGTGGGGAGCAGGGAGTCAACAGGAATGAGATGGATGGAATCCTCGGTTATCACCACCGGACTCTCTACAATCTCGGGGTCGGGCAGAAGCAACGCCATCAGATTTTCCAGATACACCGTCTGATTGGAAACAACGGCATTGAGTGAATCGGTCTGCATATTCAGACGTTCGTATGCGTTGCGGCTGTCGCTGTTCAGATAGCCGGGCAGAAGGAAACTCAGCGGAGTGAAGGTGATCAGGAGCACCCCTAAAGCCACCGAGAGCATCAGTGCCCCCGCGATAGTGGCGATAACACGCTGTCGCGTCAGCCTGACACCCCACACTTCGTGCAGGCGGTTCAGATCAACAATGCTCAGTTTCCATGAGCCGTGGAGTTTGAAATCCTCTTTGTCGGTGGTTCTATGCTGTGGTTTCTTGCTCATTTGTTGACAAAAGTAAGAATTATATGTGAAACCACAAAATATGAATATGCCCGGCTTCAGGCCGAATTTACTGTTCCGTGTGATTTGCTGACGATTAACAACTGCTGTTAAGAATGTTAATTTGTTGGAGGTAATTGGGATTAAGTATTTGTAAATCAAGGATATTTGGTATTGTAGTTCCGTTGGCTTAATGGAGAGATATGTTAAATTATCAGTATGATGCTGAACAAAAAATAATGGTCTGCCGTTATCATTACATAACATCGGGAACGCATCACACAAAATGAGTGCTGTTCACAGTTCAACTAAAAAAAAGAAAAATTCATAACCCAAAAAATTCAAGAAGATGAGAAAGCAAACAATCTTAACAATGGCCGCATGTGGTGCCGCACTTTTTATGGCTAACCAGGCTAATGCACAGGACACCGTGGTTGTAGAAGAATCAGTCACTGTAGTTGACGCTCCTCAGTGCAAAGATCATTATTATTCAACAGGTCGTGACAACTGGTTCCTCCAGTTCGGTGCAGGTATTCAGTCACCTTTTGCTGAAAACCACCTCGAAAACGGAGGTGATGCCAAACATCACATCACCGCAGTCTATAACTTTGCTTTCGGCAAATGGTTCTCACCTTATTTAGGCTGGCGTTTGTCATTCAACGGTGGTGCTATCCACTATGATGACATGGTTTACACCAAAGCCAAAATGGTGAACGGAAGTTTCGATCTTATGTGGGATATGACCAACACCATCGGTGGTGTTAATCCTTCCCGTCCCGTCAGCGTTATTCCTTTTGTGGGTGTAGGTGGTAATTACCTCTGGGACATCCGCGGTTACGAAGGTAACATCGCTACTGACGGCGGTAAAATCAAACATTCACAGTGGAGCCTCCCTGTTTCAGCAGGTATCCAGTTCCGCTTCCGCACAAGCCGTTATGTTGACCTCTTCCTTGAAGGACGCGCACAGTTCATGGGTGACAACTTCAATAACATTGCATGGGGCGAACCTGTCGACATCAACCTTATGGCAATCGGTGGTATCGCAATCAACATCGGTGGTTCTGACTTCAAGAAATTTAACCCCTGCGACGACCTCGCATACATCAGTTCTCTTAACGATCAGGTAAATGCACTCCGTGGTGAAGTGGCTGCATCTCAAGCCGCACTGGCAGCAGCAGAAGCACAACTTCCCTGTCCTCCCCAGCAGGTTGTCGTAGCACAGGAAGAAGTTACTGTAGCACCTCTGTTCCCCACCGTTCGTTTCACCATCAACTCTGCCCGCATCAGCGATGAAGAAATGGTCAACGTTTACAACATGGCTCAGTACATGACCGAAAATCCTGAAGTTAACGTAGTTATTAAAGGTTATGCCGACGAAGATACCGGTACTGCAAACTACAACATGAGTCTTTCTGAACGCCGTGCTAAAGCAGTCTACAATGTTCTTGTAAACACTTACGGCATCAATCCCGACCGCCTCACTGTTCAGGCTGAAGGTAGTAACTCACAGGTTTACGACACTAACAACTGGAACCGTATCGTAATCTTCGCAGGAAAATAATCTTAAATCTGACAACATAGAATAACAAAAAAAGAGCGCACCCGCTGTGGATGCGCTCTTTTTTTGTTTTCTTACCATTTCTGATAGTGTATGACATCGGGGTTCCACTTATCCTTGGGGGTCTGTTCTCCATCGGGATAGCCCATAGCGATAAGGTTCAGAGGCATGATGTTGCCGGGAAGCGATAGTACTCTGCGCACACCTGCAACACGTTCCTGGGAGGGGTAGACTCCGCACCACACTGCGCCCAGTCCGAGACCGTGGGCGGCCAGAAGTATGTTTTCGGTTGCAGCGGAGCAGTCCTGAATCCAGTATTGACGGATTGTGTCGTCATCATATTTCTGCATGTCGCCACACACAATGATGGCTGCTGTGGCGGTGGCAAGGTTTGAGTAGGGGTGAGTGGCCTGAAGTGAGTCAAGCACGGCACGCTCGGTCACCACTACGAATGACCAGGGCTGGATATTTTTTGCCGTAGGGGCTGCCATTCCGGCTTTCAGAATGGTCTGGAGGGTGTCGGATGCGATTGCTTGTGCGGTGAAGCGTCTGACGCTGGTGCGTGTCATGATGTTGTTGATCACTGCCTCAGAGTCGGAACTGCTTTCAGCAGCAGTCTGCGAGTCGGCGTTGCTGCACGAGGTGATGAGCCCCCCGAGGAGCAACACAGCGGGGAGAAGAATGGATTTCAGATTCATGTTGATTATTTAATAATTTTAGAAGAACTGTTTCCTTTGCGAAGAATATAGATTTCACCCTTTGTGGGATTCATGATTCGTAATCCCTGGAGGTTGAAATATTCTTCGGGGAGATCGTTGTTGTCATACAGGACGTCGCTGACGCCGGAGTATGCAGGGAGTGGAGCGGCAGGAGTGTCGTCCCGTTCAGGCTCTGAGAAGTAACCCTGATTGAAATCGCCGAACTGCGATTTGAGCCAGTTGGTTTTTGCTTCAAGATGGTTCAGTACGCTTTGTTTGCGACTGTTGATGTCGGAGTTGTCCACCACAGGCATGCGACCGGCGTAGTCGGGCTGTTCTGCATCCTTCCAGCGTTTGCGGTCAGCCTTGGCGGCGGCGCTGATATGTTCGCAATAGGTGTTGATATCGTCAACCAGACCCTCATAGCGGTTTTGCATGAACCAGAGCCATGTGGATTTTACCTTGTCATTGAATTTGTTGTTGACGCGCATGGAGGGAATCCATGTGTTGCCGAAGGGGTCGCAGTTGTAGAAGAAATCAGAGGTGCTTCCGTTGAAGGCATTACCGCAGTCCCACAGGGGTGAGAAGTGCCACTTCTGTCCCTCTCCACGATCACGGAACATGTAGGTTGATCCGTGGTAAGACTCTGTGTGTGAGATGATTTCTTCAACGATATAATAGCGTGCGGCATCGTCAAGGTCCATATAACTCCACAGTTTGTCATTGCACTCACCTACGTAGTCGTTCATGTAGGAGAACTGCTCGGTCACGAACTGTTTCTGCACATCGGAATAGTCCTCGGGGGTGTCCCAGGTTATTCGGAGTGCATCGATATAATGACCTCCGACGCATGATTTTTCAGGCATACGTATCTGGTTTTCCTCATCGTAATTGTCAAGTTCCACGAGATAGCCGCCGGAGATAAGTTCAGGATTTGTTTCCATGTCGTCGAGTTCCTCGATGTCGATTCGGTCTGATTCAATACGGATTGACTCAGTCAGGAAATAGAGCCCGCGGTAGTTGCCGTTGATGATGACCTCCACAGGCTGCTGGGATGGTGTCCAGGGGAGTCCTATACGTTTGCCGAGATTGAATCCGGTGAAGTTGCGCATATACCCGAAGTTGTCATCGGCATGGGCAAGAAGGGCGAAGTGCTTGCTTTTGCTGAGTCCTAACATGGACTGTTTTTTGTCGAGTTTGAGTTTGAACGGTTTTTTGGAGAAGGCCAGACGGGTGAAGTTGCCGCGTGCTTTTATTTGCAGAGGCAGGGGTGACTCTTCAGAGCCTAACGATTCCGCTCCTTCGGCCGCCATCCACTCACATCCGTTCAGGTCAAGCCAGTAGGAGCCTGTGAAGTAGTTCTTATGACTGAGGTTGCGGTCAATGATTTCGTTGTTGAGGGTGGTGCCGTCCTCATTATATACGTTTATGTACAGCACGGGGAGAGTGCCGGAAGTGCCGTCGGCTGACTCACCCGCTGTTTTAAAACTGATCATGGTGTTGAGCAGGTGTCCGCTGTCGTCACGCCTGATGTCAAATTCAATGGTGACATCTGAAAGATTCTGTGCATTGAAGTTAGGACCATTGAGGGTGGCTTCAACTGTCTGGGGTGATGAGATGCTGAGAATATTTCCGGAGGCTGAGCCGTAGTTGAAGTTCCATTCGCTGCTGCCTACCTTGAACTCTCCGTCAAGGTGCTCTAAGGTAATGGAATAGTGGTCACCCTGGCGGGTCATTCGGTAACGGTTTTCGGCATTCCATCCGTTGAAGGCCCCGCGAATAAACATTTCGGGGTAGCCGTCGTTGTCCATTGAGTCGGCACCATGCACCGTGGCAATGGAGAAAAGCATCAGGATTGGAAGAAGCAAGTAATGTAGTTTTGTCATGATTTAAAAATGTGTGATGTTGTATGATATAATAAATTGAGTTTTATCGGAATTCAAATTCTACGAACTGAGGAAGATGGTCGCTCAGCCCCGTATCTTTTACAATTGTCATATATGTGGGTTTCAGACCGCTGTTGTAAAGAACCTGATCGATATGGAAATAGAACCGGTCGGCACGATAACTCCAGACTGGCCCGAATCCTGCATCGGTAAAGGCGTTTTTCAGTCCTTCCGATTCAATGGTGCGTATGGCATAGCAGCCGGGAATGTCGTTGAAATCACCGCAGACAACGGCGTACTCACACTTCATCTGCCCCATAACTTCTTTTATCAACGCAGCCTGATTAGCACGGTTAACGAATGCCTGACGGAGTTTTGACAGCAGACTTGACTTGGCTTGTTTCAGATGGTTGTCGGCATTACCGCGCGTCAGTTCCTTGTATAATTCCTTGTCATCGGCGGTCAACCCTATTGACTGCAGATGAAGGTTATAGAACCTGACAGTTCTGTCAGCCAGATGCACATCGGCTATCATCATCGCCGCCGAGGCTCCGGGCAGTGATGGGGCTGCGATGGTGTCGATGGAATATTTCGAGAGTATACCCAAATGACAGTTGTTGTATATGCGGTAGGGATAACGGGTGAAGAGCGAATCAGCCAGTTCCGGTGTGATACCACGGAATCTGTCACCTTTGATGTCAAGCGTTTCCTGAAGGCATACCACATCGGCATCAGAGTCCAGGATGGCCCGGATGGTAGGGCTATCCTCAATTGCGGATGACCGGTCCAGGTAGTTTTCGCAATAAAGGACGTTGTAGGAAAGCAATGAGAACCCCGGTTTGTCGGTGTGATGTGAGCGGTTGAAGTTCAGAGGGCATACGTCAAAAAATGGCCCTATGCACAGCAACATTGTAGCCGCGGGAATCAGTGCCAGTCGCCTGTTGGTAACAACCGCAATCAGCATCATGACCGGGGTAATAACCACCCATGCCGGAAATGTCATGCTTACCATAGCCGGAAGGGCATAGAAATACCGGGGGTTGAATATGCCGCCGTATGCCGCCAAAAGCGTGACGAGCGCTTCGGCGATGAGAAGAACGAGGAATGTGATTTTCAGACTTTTCTTCATTTCCCTATTCTTTTTGTGATGTCAATGAGCAGAATACGTTCGGAGGGTGTCAGTGAAGTGTAGCCCGACCGCCGTACCTTGTCAAGTAATCCATTGAGTATCAGTTCATCATCTTTACCGAGTGAAAGATTTGCCCCACGTCTGGCAGGCTTAATCCGGCGCCGCAACAGTATTCCTGCCACACATCCGGCTATCGCTCCTGCCAGATGTGCCACACATGCCGCCGGAGCATTGAAATCGCTACCTATGGCATAGAGCAGAACCGACACCACTACCACCCATTTAAGTTTTACTCTGCCGAAAAACAGCAGATTGACCGGCAGCGACGGAGCAACCACCGCCACGCATGTCATCACCGCAAGCACCGAGCAACTGCTTCCTATCAGTGAGCCTGCCCCTCTGTCAGCGATATTATACAATATAAATGCCAGTGCGCCCGTAACGCCCCCTGCAAGATAGGTGATGATAACTTTGGAATTTCCCCGAAGTGAGGCAAGCATATTCCCTGTCCACCACAGCCAGAGCATATTGAACACCAACTGCCACACGTCGAACTGCGAGAACATATAAGTCACGATAGTCCAAGGCTTGCTGATGAACAGTTGCCACGACGATGACACAGCAGGAATGGTCAGCCACTGATCGCCGGCAGTCGCGCATAAAACCCTGATACACACAAATATCAGGATATTTATTACAATAAGCAGTCCGACCGGTGAACGGAACAGTTTAATAGAACCCATTGCCGATTATCCCCTTGCGTTTCCAGTAAAGAATAATGAATAATCCTATAATCATGCCGCCAAGGTGGGCGAAGTGAGCCACGTTGTCACCCTGAAAGCGTCCTAATCCCTGAAGCAGTTCCAGAACACCGTAACCAAGCACCATCCATTTAGCCTTGATAGGCACAGGAATAAACATAAGGTAGAGGGGCTGATTCGGGAAAAGCATGCCGAAACCGAGCAGAATGCCGTAGACAGCACCCGAGGCTCCGATGGTCGGGCTTATGTAGTACGATGCCATGCGCATCCATTCATAGTAATCTGTTTCGGAAATCCCCGTGATAGTAGCCGATCCGTTAGCCAGAGCGGTGCTTATAGCCGAAGGTATCTCGTAATCCCCTATAGCAATGGCGAATACCCCCATCTGGATAAGAGCGGCGCCGATGCCGCAACTGATGTAATAAAACAAAAAACGTTTGCTGCCTAACACATATTCCAAAGTGCGCCCGAACATAAACAGAGCGAACATATTGAAGAACAGGTGCATGAATTCTTTCTGGATAAACATGTAGGTGACAAGTTGATATGGCTTGAACAGCGGTGAACCGAAATAATAAAGCGCACCATATTCAATCACGACATCACCCCTGCTGAACAAATTTATGACAGCCCAGACAATCAGGTTTATTATTAGAAGATTTTTTGTTACAGGAGGCAGATCCTGAAAATATCGTCGGAACATCGAAATTTCAAAAAATAAATTAACTTTCTATGCAAAATTACGAAAAAAATCACCCTTAACAAAATCACTTGCGATAAATAAGATGAAAAATGAATAAGTTCAGTAAAAAAATCGGTCAATCTATTGCAGGATTAAAAAAATAGTCGTACCTTTGCACCACAAACAGCGAACAACCACGCTAAGGAGAGGTGGGTGAGTGGCTGAAACCAACAGTTTGCTAAACTGTCGTAGGAGTAATCCTACCACGAGTTCGAATCTCGTCCTCTCCGCCACAAAAGCCGAGCGCATAGCGCCCGGCTTTTGTTGTTAGCGGGGAGGACGAGGTTCGAACGAAAAGAGTTCGTCACCGCGAAGCGCTTGCGAAGCAAGTTATCGCGAAGCGCTTGCAAAGCAAGACTCTCGTCCTCTCCGCCACAAAAGCCGAGCGCATCAGCGCCCGGCTTTTGTTATTATCGGGGAGGGTGTGTCAAAATAGGCGCACCCTCGCCGTATACAGGATCATGCGGCTGCTCCAGGGAGCAGCCCTATAGGGCTAATATGTTGATTGTTAAGGGTGTAGGGATGCTCCACGGAGCATCCGCCGAATATACATCACTGTCCATGAACGTATAACACATAAAAAATATGACACAGCCCTTTTGTCATTAGCAGAGAGGACGAGGTTCGAACGACAAGAGTTCGTTATCGCAAAGCATCCGTCCGAAAGATACATGGGGCACTTTGCCCGGCACACCTACCGGCATGTCCTTCATCTGACTCCATGACCCGGCATTATGGTGTTGCGGGCGGAACACAACAAACCCCGCATGAAAACAACCGATGGTTGCTCATGCGGGGTTGATATGTGGTGTTGCGAGGGATTACTTGTAGAGTGCTTTGGTGGTTTCTACACTGCCGTCGGCATATTTGGTGCGGACGATGTAGAGGGTGTTTGCTGTGGGGTTAGCCACTTTGTAGCCTTGAACATCAAAATATTCTACTGACACAACTTCGTTGTCAGATGCTACGCCTTCAACACCTGATGTGCTTATCTCAAATTCGCCGTTGTGGAGGAATGAGAGTTCGCCGAGTGAGGAGAATCCTTTGATGGTGTAGTTGTAGGTGCCGTCCTGCAGATTGCTGAAGGTGTGGCTGACGGTTTTGGCTGATGCTGCTTCTCCTTCAATCGCTGTGCCTTCGGTGTCGTCGCCAAGAGTGATGATATAGCGTACGGGGGTGCCGGTATAAAGATCGTCGGAGTAGGGTTCCCAACTGATTTTTGCGGTGTTTTTGCTTACCTCGGTTGTGGGAGCCACGGGGAGGACTTCTTCAAATTTTACGCCGGGATAGAGTTCTGACCATGCTTCTTCGTAGGCTTTTGCCGAGCCTTTAGGCACGTAGATAGTTGCGAAGGTGGTAATCTTGTTGGTGCCTTTCAGCACGGGGGGATTAACGGCGAAACAGTAGATTGCTTCCAGCAGGGTGCAGCCTGAGCCGAGGGGTGAGAGTTCTTCAAGGGTTGAGGGGAAACTGATCCATTTTGCTGATGAGCAAGAGCCCATGATGGAGTAGTTGGATGTTTCGGTTACACCGATGCTTTTAATACCTTCGGGGAAGAGCATTTTTGTTACGCCGAGCATTGAGAAAGCGTTGTTACCGAATTGGATGTCGAGTGCGTTGTTGTTGGTCATGACCACTGACTTGATGCCACGGTCCATGAAGAAGGCGGTGTCGTCGATTTTTTCGAGGGCATCGTAGAACTCGAGTGATTCCAGTTTGGAGCAGCCGTAGAAGGCAGACAGACCGATGGTTTTGAGGTTCTTGGAGAATTTGATGCCGGTGATTGATGTAACCTGGTTGAAGGCGTATTGGAACACGTCGGTGGTTGATTCAGGCATGACATATTCACCACCTTTACCGCCGGGATATGCGCGGAGCAGGGTTTTCTCCTTGTTGAATACCACACCGTCGATGTCGGCATAGTTGGGGTTGTTTTCGGCAATATTCACGCGCTGCAGGTCAATGCAACCGGTGATCATGCTACTTCCTAATGAAGTTACGTTTGCGGAAATGTTGAGTTCAATCAGGCCGGTGTTGCGGAATGCGTTGGTACCTATGGTTGTGACTGATTCGGGAATTTCAAGTGAAGTCATGTTTTCGCAGCCGTAGAACAATCCATCGCTGATTTCTGTGAGTTTTGAGGGGAGTTTAATTGTGGTAAAAGCATTGTCGCGAAATGCACTTTTGCCGATAAATGTGATTCCGTCGTGCAGTTTGATGTCGGCCAGCGCGCTGCAGCCGTAGAACATGTTGTTGTTGATTGAGGTGAGTGCCTCGGGCCACATGATGGATGTCAGTGAGGTACAGCCGTAGAATGCATTGTCGTTGATGCTCTTTATTGCGGTGGGGAAGGTGACGCCGTTCAGCGCTTTACATTCGTAGAAAGTGGCGTTGCCGATTGACTCAAGCGTTGAGGGGAATTTAGCCTGTTCAAGGGCGTTACATTTGTAGAACGCCTGGTCGCCCAGCGAGGTGAGACCTTCGGGAAGGGTTATGGTTTTGAGTTTGGTGCTGTTGCTGAATGCTCCTACGCCAAGAGATTTGACGGTTGAGGGGAGGGTGACAGTCTCCAGTCCGCTGCCGTAGAAGGCATTGTTTTCAATAACCTCCAGACCTTCGGCGAAGTTGACGGTCTTAAGTGCTGATGCACCGTTGAAGGCGTTGTCGGTGAGTTTTTTGAGTGAACCGGGGAGTGATATTTCAACCAGTTTTGTGCAATTGCTGAAGCCGGAGTTGTTGATTGTGGTGAGGTTGGCAGGAAGCACGAGTTTGGTCAGAGCCGAACAACTTGCGAAGGCACTTTTGTCAACGGTAGTCAGGGTTGTGGGGAACAAAACTGAGGTCAGACCTTTACACATGTAGAACGCCTTTTCGCCAATGAGTGTCACACCCTCGTCAAATTTAAGAGTGGTGATGCTGTTGCATTTTTCAAAGGCTGAAACGCCCACGGCAGTAACGGTGTAATCGGTGTTGCTTACAGTCACTTTGCCGGGGATTGTCACCGATGTCAGGCTGGCGTATGAGTCATCCTTGATCACGGTAGCGGTTTTTGCTGTGTTGTCTGTGTCAAAGAACAGGTCGCCTACCTGCACAGTGTCGGCCCATGCTGATGAAAACAGTGACAGGCAAAAACATACACCTGCCGCACGATAAAAATTAGAGTAATTGTGCTTCATTAATCGTGAATTTTTGATTGGTTTATTTGATTAAATATGATAAACTTGCAATTTATTTTGCAAAGATAATGAAATTTTGCTAATAATTTCTATAAAATGGGATATTAGTATAAAAAACACTCCGTGGAGGAAGAATCCACGGAGTGTATAAATATTATATAATGCTGAATGATTATTCAAACTCAATCATCACCTGATCGGTTGCAACGACATCGTTGGGTGCAACGAGGATACGTTTTACCACTCCTTCAATGTCGGAGTTGACATCGTTTTCCATCTTCATCGCTTCATAAACAAGGAGAAGGTCGCCACGTTTAACCTTGTCGCCGGGTTTAACGTTGATGCTCACGATCTTACCACCCATCATTGCTTTCTGAGTGGGACCGGTGATGGGTGCTTCTTCCTGTTTCGGTTCTGCCTTAACCTCTTCCTTGGGTGCCTTGGCTGCATTTTCAGCGTCGCGACGTTTGCGGAGGAAGCCGTTGGCAACGTTGGGGAGGAGTTCGAGAAGAAGTTCCTCTTCCTTATTTGAGGCTAATTTAACGCCAAGACCTTCAACCACAGGGTTTTCGGGTTTCTTATATGTGGTGACATCGTAGGCTTTTTCCACGGGGCTGCCGGTGATTTTTTCGCGGAAAGCGGGGTCAATCGCTACGGGAGTCTTGCCATATTCACCTTTTACTAATGAAATGAACTGGTTGCTGGTGTTTGAGTAATCGGGATTACCTTTTTTGCGGTCAATGGCGAGGTTTACTGCCTGTGCACCTACAATCTGACTGGTGGGGGTTACCAGAGGTACAAGACCTGCGTCACGGCGAACCTTGGGAATCAGAGCCATGGCATCCTCAAGCAGATCAGAAGCATTGAGCGCTTTGAGTTGGGCTACCATGTTGGAGTACATACCGCCGGGAACCTCTGCTTTTTTCACTACTTCATTGGGTTTGGGGAAGCCGAAATAGTTTTCTATTGCGTGGCAAGCATCAAGAAGTTCCTCCTCATTACCTGCTTTTGCCGCAGCGATGGCACGGTCAAACTGAGCGTCGATGTCAACCGGAACAGTGTCGGTCAGCGGATCGAAGTCGATGGGGAAGTGATCTTTCTGGAGGTCGAATGCGGCAAGTGACTTGCGTATTTCTTTCAGTTCCTTGCGAATCAGACCAACTGCCTCCATGTTACATTCAACTTCAATACCTAACTTCTTGCAGAAGATGTAGATAAGTTCGATTGCGGGAGCGGCTGAACCTCCACCGAACCACCAGATGTTGGTGTCCAGAATATCCACGCCATTGATAACTGCCATCAGTGCTGAAGCCAGACCGTAGCCGGGGGTACAGTGGGTGTGGAAGTCAACGGGAACCTTGACAGATTCTTTGAGTTTGCTTATGATGGAGGCGGCACGGAGGGGGTTAACCAGACCAGCCATATCTTTCAATGTGATGATTTTCGCACCGAGTCTTTCCATTTCCACGGCTTTGCCAACGAAATATTCATCGGTGAAAATCTTTTTGGGCTCTTCGGGTTTCTTGCCGAACAGTTTGGCGAAGAAGCCGACTTTCTGGGCGGGAGCCTCATCTTTGGGGTCAACGGTATAGCATACGGCACCATCGGCGATGCCACCCAGTTCGTTGATCAGTTTGATTGATTCCTTGACATTGTCGATGTCATTAAGAGCGTCAAAAATACGCATGACATTCAGTCCGTTAGCAATCGCTTCTTTGTAGAATCCTTCAAGAACGGAGTTGGGGTAGGGCACATAGCCGAAGAGGTTACGACCGCGTGAAAGAGCCGACAGAAGAGATTTGCCTTTCATTACCTTGCTTACTGAGCGGAGGCGGTCCCAGGGTGATTCGTCAAGATAGCGCATCACAGAGTCGGGAACAGCGCCACCCCATACTTCCATGATGTAGAAGCCGGCGTTTTCGTAGAAGGGGAGAAGTTTGTCGATGTCCGCCTGTTTCATGCGGGTTGCAAACAATGACTGCTGTCCGTCACGCAGAGTGAGGTCGCGGATCTGTAGTTTTTTTGTAGCCATACTTTTATAGATTTTCAGTTAACATTCAAAGGAAGTTGTTCGCAAATGTAAATATAATTTTTTATTTACGGAATTTTTTCCGTAAAAATTTTCAGTTGACCCAGTAAATATCTGTTCAATCGTGGGCAAGGTGTGTCCTGTTGAATTCCCGATAGTCGGCCCCTAAGAATAAACTGATTTTCAATATCTGTTTATCTGAAAGAGAGGGTGTATCAAAATAGGCGCAGCCTCGCCGTATACAAGATTATGCGGCTGCTCCATGGAGCAGTCCTACAGGGTTAATGCATTGATTGTCAAGAGTGTAGGGATGCTCCCTGGAGCATCCGCCGTATATACATCGCTGTCCATGAACGTACAACACATAAAAAACACAGAGGCTGTCTAACAACCAAAGTTAGGCAGTCTTCTCTTTTTTGTGTAAAATTCGTAAAATCAGGCAATTTTTATTCTATACGAGCAGTCAGATGGTTTATAACATAGGTAGGGGTTCACACAACGCCATTTT
>JAAVGE010000033.1 GCA_014800385.1 Bacteroidales bacterium | reverse complement strand
TTTTGATTTATCAAGCAATTTTATTACCTGACTATAGAGCGGCTGTCCGCTAAAATGACTATTTTTGCGCATCGGTTAATTTTAGTTTTTGGCGAAACAAAAATAACCCAAAAGGGTCGAATCCTACAAATGGAATCGACCCTAAATTTTATGTCTTCAAAAATTTTTATCGGACAGCAATAGTTCTGAAAGCACCAGCGGAACGCTTGGAGATTGTTCTTAAAAGTCTGCATACCGATTTAGATAGAATTGTAATGCTGTATAATAATAACAACATATACTATGATCGTAAGGATTTGAGACTTCTTTGGAACAAACCGTTGCCGGATGCAGATAAGGATATTGATACTCAGAAAAAGAAGACACAAGCAGCAAGCGACGAACTCAAGGAAGCCTCCAATTCGTATGAGATGATGCTTTTCAATGGCATGTTGAAAGATGAAGCAGCCGTATTGGAACGGAGGGTTGACAAACTAACAACAGAAAACCAAAGAGAGAAAGCAAAGTTTAAAAACTTTTACGCAAAGCGGAAAAGCCTCGAAGAGGAAAGATGGAGTGTGCCGACCGATATTTTCAGGCTTGTATATCTTAAATGCAATGATCTACTGCCTGTCGTAGAAAAGAACAAAGGGCAGTCCGAACGGACTGATTTATATTTGTCAATGTCGCTTTTCCTTCCGTCCATGATCATAGCAATGGACGGCAGTTTGAAGATATGGCGGCCATTGATTTTTCCGTGCACTTAACCTGCATCAAGCCTCCAAGCCATTGGAGGTTTGTAAGAATGAGAATGTAAGGGTATGCTACCTCATCCATAACCTAAGCGAAAAGATTGATAAGGGTACGCACAGCGAATGGATCGGATCTATGCTCCTGATTACAGGTATTGAACAGGAATATTACCGCTCAAAATATTGTTATTTTTTTTGGACTGCAGAGAGGGATTCTTGCTTCGCAAGCGCTTCGCGGTAACGAACCCCCGGGTTCGAACCCTCTCTAACGCAAGAAAGCAGCCTTTTGGGCTGCTTTCTTAGCGGAGAGAGAGGGATTCGAACCCCCGGAGGTGTGACCCTCAACGGTTTTCAAGACCGCCGCAATCGACCACTCTGCCATCTCTCCTGACAACTGTCGTTGTTTTACGTGTGCAAAGTTACGACGTTTTATTGAACTGTGCAAATTTTTCTGCTATTTTTTTTTATTTTTCTTTGAAAAAAGTTTTTCATGGTTTCCGTCCTTATAATGGAAAAGACACCGTGTCAGCCGGTTAGGACTGCACGGTGTCTTTTAAAGGATTTTCGGAGATGGATTATTTCACCACTACTTTGGCAACTTTGTTTCCTGCTGAAACGATGTAGATGCCGTTTGCGAGGCTGATGCGTACTGCAGGTGCAGCCTCGGCGGTGGCTACGGTGCGTCCGTCAACGGTGTTGACTGTGATTTGACCTTCTGCAAGGTTTTTGATAATCACACCACCGCTTACGGGCTGTATTGCCACTTCTGAACTGTAGATGCCATCAACGCCGCTTTCAAGTTTGGCTGTAACCTTGTTTGAGGGACGTGATTCACCGTTGTCATAAACTGCGGTCACGAAGTAAGCGTGTTCGCGGTTGGCAGGTACGTTGACATCTGTGTAAGAGGGTGTGGCAACGGGGGTGTCGGTCAGACGAATGTCGTTGCGATAAACATGGTAACCCTTGATGTTGAGTTGGGCTGATTCTCCGTTTTCAGGAACGAATGTAACATCATCGATGAAAAGGAGGAATTTGTCGTAAGAACGGCTGCGGAACGCAACGTAACGGGTACCTTCAGGCAGCATGAAGCGATATTGAGTCCATGCATTGGGCACTTCAAACGCTGAACCGATGGTCTGGAAATCATCAAGGTTGGTGGTGGTTGAAGATGCGAGGACGTCAAATGACTCGAGATATGCGCCGTCAAATGATTTGGCATAGAGTGATACGGCCTGAGAAGCACCGTGTAGACGGGGTGAGATTGCCCAGTCATCGCTCTGTACGGCGCTACCGCCACGAAATGCGTAGCCCGATGCAATGAATTTCTCGCCTGAGTGTGCTATCCAGCGGGCTACACCTTCTTCGGGGAAAGGCCATGCGTGGTCAGCAACAAACCAACTCTGAACGCCGGTACAGGGGAAGTTGGGGGTATTGATACCACCGAAAGGTGCTTTATCCTCATCCACAAATTTCCATCCGTCAACTGTTGATGTCCAACTTTCGGCGGCATCGAAGTTTTCGGTTACGGCAGAGGGAGCGGCGTTGGCGAGGTCAGGTTCTGACCATACCAGTTCGATCTTGTCTTCTTTTGCATTTGCTGCAAGGTCTGACACCAGGGGAACAATGGGAGAAGAGATACCTACGCTTACTTCTTCTGACTTGTTGTCGGCTTCTACCTCATCGGTTTCGCTGACGATTTCAGCGTGGAGTGTTGCGTAGTCACCGTCAAGGATGGTGGCTTCAACTTCGAAGGTCACTGTTTTGCTTGCAGCGGGTTCCAGACGTGAACATTCAATGAACGAAACGAGTTCTTCACCCTTGAGAAGTTCTACGGTGTACTGTGCCACGGGCTGAACGCCGGTGTTGGTGACTACCACTGAAACTTCATAAGTCTTGTTCACATCGGCAACCGCGGGAGCGGAGATGTTGGAGATAGTGAGGTTATGCTCTACGTAACTACCAACACGAAGGTTGTCGAGTGTGTATACCGCCAGGGCAGGAGTTTTAGGTTCGATACGGAGAATTACGGTCTGACCATCATACTCTGAAAGGTCTACCACTACTTTATTCCACTGGTTGATGGGACCGGTTTCAGACACTACATTTGACTGAACGGTCACGAATCCGTTGCCGTCGCCATTGTCAACCTGTACCTCCAATGCGTTGGTATAGGGGGTTGAACCTGAGTTATAGTTATATGTGTAGTAAGTAAGGGCGGGGTTGTTCAGACCTTCAAGGTTGATTTTACCGGTTACAAGGGCAGTGAGGTCGCCGTAGCATTCGAGATAGGCGAAACCGTTGTCCTCATCCTGCGAGGTGAAGCCCCAGTCGTGTGAAGACTTGAACTGCCAGGGCTCCTGACCCTTGATGTAGTTGTAGCCGAAAATGTGAGAAACAGATCCATTGGCGAATGATTCTGCCCAGGGGGTGTCGTAGGCTGAACCGACGGGCTTGTAGGCTGTTGCAGCCATCTTGTCGGATTCGCCACCGGCGGTCACTGCATATACTGCATACTGGCAGAATGCCTGTTCACCTTCGGGAACGGCCTGGATGGTCACGGATGTACCGGTAACGCCATCGGCTACGGTTTCATACTGACGGTCGATAACACGATAGGTCACTGCATCGGAGTTGATGGTATTACCCTCGAAATCGGTTGTCACGGGGGTCCAGGTGATGGTGATCTTACCTGTGTTCCCTTCTTCTATAAATTTGGCTGATTCAGGTGCCATCGGTTTGCGGGCGCCGACGAGGACTTCTTTCTCAGTGGCAACGCCTTCACCGTAGGCATTGTAAGGAATAACTGAATATACGTGGTTTCCGGCTGTCAGGTTTTCATCCTTATCGGTATACTCCATAAGTTTACCGGCAGCGAGACCTTCGGTGAGGGTAGCGATAACGTTACCGTCACGCAGAATTTCAATTTTTGTAAGAGCGCTTTCACCTTCAAGAGCGGCACCGGCAAGGTCGGTGGAAGGAGCACTGAACGAAATGTTGGCCTGGAGAGTACCGTCGACGGGAGAAGATACGTTGAAATCAGCCACAGCGGCGGGTGCTGCTGCTGTCATACCGTTTTCGATGGTTACGTTGAGAAGGTTGATGGCGTATGACTTGTCAGTTGTGCAACCGTGTATACCGATATAGATGGTTCCGGCTTCTGCTACTGACAGTTCACCGTTGAGCACTACAGCCTCGCCGCTGCTTCTGAAGGTGGCGGGCTCAATCAGGGTGTTGGTCATGGCTTCCGCGGTGGGAGCAGTACCCCATTTCACTTCAACTGTTTCATCGTAGTAGTTTGAGGTGGTCAGAGAGATTGATACAGGATAAGAGGTTCCGGCTTTCACCTTCACTGCGGGAGTGATGGCCCAGTCGTCGAATCCTTTTGAGCCTGAAAGTTGGAGACACTTGTTGAAACTGTAGAATTTCCAGAGGTTACCGTCGGCATTGGCATCGATGATGGTCCAGCCGGCAACGGAGGTTGAAACCTGGAATTCAGCAGTGTAAGGGGGAACGATGGGACCGAGGGCGATTTCCGATGATTTAACATCAGGGGCAACTTCACCTTCAACTGAAGTAGAGAGCACATAATAATAGTTGGTGCGCACTTCAGGCGAGGGTAGTTCGTCAGTAGCCTTACGGTCAGTAACGTTTTCAGCAATCACCTTCTTGTCGGGGTAGCGCACTACGGTGTAGGTTGCAGCGCTATAGTTGACATTACCACCGTTCACACCTGTAGAACTGGGTGAACTCCACTGAAGGGTGACAGTGTTGCCGCTGAGAATTGTCTGGAAAGTAGTGGGAGCCTTGGGGGTATCGGGACCTACGAATTTGTGGGTACCTGCAACGGGCGAAGTACCGGCAGCGTTGGATGTGGTAACTGTGAAATAGTAGTTATCCTTGACATCCATAGCCACGGGAACGTTCACACGCTTGTTAGGCAGACATGTTCCGGTAGCAATCTCCTTACCGTTGGCTTTAACCACATACGAGATTTCGGTTTCAGCATCGAGGCGTGCCTGACCGATGGTGTAGATAGGAGAATAGAATGAAATGGTACCGGACAGTGATGTACCTGAGAAACTTGTTGATATTGATGAAATCTTAGCCGGAGCGTCATTGCTGATATCCTCGGCTTTGGGAGCGATATACATACCGCAGAGTTGCTCCTCATTGACAAGGTCATAGAGTTTGGCAGCCTTTGCGGTGGAGATATTTACAGTATACAGCGCATACTCGGTATCGGTGCAGACTGACCAGTACATGGTGTCGGTGGTAGGATCGATAACGGCGTCACCAAGATATTCTGAATTTACACCTGTCTGACCAACCAGAGTCATCTCACCGTTGGAGATGTTCACTTTGTAGAGGTCACCGTTACGCTCAATGGCATAGAGAGTTCCGTCGGCAGAGAAAGCGGCACCGCTCCAGGGACGTTCAAGAGTAGAGATGACAGCCGCGGGCACGTAGCGGTCATAGTTCCAACGTACGAAGTTATAGCCGTTTCGTGTCTCGTTGATGAAACAACCGTAAACCTCGTCACGAAGGGGGTTGTATGCCATTGTGGTGGCGATGTAATTGATCTGGCCGGTGTATTTGTCATACTCTGTCCAGTCCGATGTGAGATATGAGAGGGTTGAGATTTCTTCGAAACCCATCATCTCAAGGTAGCGGTTGAAATAATATTTGCCACCCGCTTCGATACCACCACCGGTTGCGATGATGTTGGGGTCGACAGAGAGTCGGGTAGGATTCCAGGAAGTGGTGTTGTAGCCCCACATACCCTGGGCATTACTCGGGAAGATTACACTGGCGTTGATAATCACTCCGGCGCCCTGATTTTCTGCACGATACGGGGGAGGGGTAGCAACTTTGGGCTTCACAGCCGAGGTGTTGAACACAGTGCCTTTACGCACACCGAGCAGGTCGCTGACCGAGGCGTTTTCCACGGGAGCGGCGGCAGCGGAGAGTGTCGCAATCACACTGAATAACAAACCTAAAAGAATGGATTGCTTTTTCATTGAAAATGATATTGATTAGTTATATTGGATATTCCTGAAACAATGAAAAAGGGAAACGGATTTGACCGTATCCCGTCAAATAGAGTATCAGTTTTTTATTCTAATGACTAATTTCACTGCAAAGTAACAGAAAAAATTTGGTTTCACCAAACAAATTCCATTTTAAATCACCCTTTTAACACTACATTGATGCGTTTTAAATTAAAAACCACTTAAAACTGTTGAAATTAATGAGAAAAAAATAGTCATAAACTCGTTGGTTGAATTAATATCCTAAATATTTATAATATAATGTCGTCTACTGATAAGATTTAGGAGATTCTCCTTGCATTCATGTTACAGACTATTAAAAAGGAGATTCCCGCAATCGAAGCCGGAGGTCTCGGCGGATCAGATGATGTTTTGCTCACGACATTAATGACGTGAGCAAATTATAAAGTCAATATAACCAGTTGATTATCTCCACTTAAAAATCTCTATATACTTGAAGCGGTCCAAAATTGTATGGATCTCAACAAAAAGAAAAGAATTGAAAACCAGATACAATCTGAACAACGAGCAATATCCTACTACATGAAAGACTTTGTTGTGGATTATTCATTGTCTTTAATTAAGCCTATAAGTAATTATTTATTGTTTGGTTGTCTATTGCGTGAATGATTTCAAGTTTGAGGTCTTCGGGGTAGTCCTCGTTTGCCATGTAGCAGGTGATAATGCGTTGAAGCAGATCTTTGTCTATGCGTCCGGCTGCGACGTGATAGATGATCGCTTCCATACATTGCATGAAGTTGTAGGCGTGCCAGTAGTAGCCATTATGGACGAGGAACCAGACTCCGATTGTTAAGGCGACACGTTTGTTGGAATCCTCGAAATAATGGCCGGTACATAAGCCGAATACAAGATATGTTAGTTTTTCAACGAAAGTTGGATAATACAAATCATTCTTCACAAAGTCAAGAACCTTGCGAATACCGCCTTCGTCCTTTACTCCCTGCAGACCGCCACCGCTGGCTGCTACTGTCTTAGCATATACCACCAGAGCCTCATCATAATTGATGTATTTCAATTCCTCACTCATCGCCATCGGCTTGCTTTAGGCGTTTTAGGACTTCTTTATTCTCCGGCAGTTCCATTATTTCATCAAAATCAATAGACTTGTCGCCTATAAATCGATCAAATTCTTCCGGAGTAACAGCACGGAGATATCCGGCAATATTATTATGGAAGACATCCCTAAATGCAACATCACGCGAAGCCATCTTTGAACGGGCGTCATAAATGAACGGCTGCATTGCCGGGGATTGCTCTTGTTCTGTAATCAGTTCCTTAACACGTTCAATAGAAAGCGGTTCACCTCCATTCTCCTTGTACTCCGCTTCAATTGCATAACCAATTCCATTCTCAAAAGATGAGATACAACGCAAAACCTCTGCATAGAGTGTTTTACGCAGATTATCTTTAGTCTCAAGTTTCAGCAAGGTTTTATATTCCTTTGCTTTCTCTTTGAAAACTGCCTGATATATAAAGTCGGTAATTTGAGCATACTTAAATGTCTGATGTCCTTTAACGCATTTCCCGACGGCTGTTGTAAAATTCTTACGGTAATTATCTTCCTCAATGGCAGCCGGAAGGAATTCTATATCGCGAGTATTGATGTACTTAGTTCCGCCACCGGCTCTTTTATTGATGGTAGATATTACTATATCAAGTATTCGAGCACGAACCTGTTTGGCTTTCTCACTTTCTGTTAATAGCATTCCCACATTAAGAACCGCCCTGAAATTGAACAAACCTAACTGGGTGGTTTTGCTCCCGACATTTATGACGGGAGCAAATTGTAACTTAAACTCTTTCAGTTGTTTACCTTTACATAAAACATAGCCGTTATACTTTAACTCATCGCTATGTTCCTCTAAAAGGCGTTCGATTGTACGTTCTTCAATCTCATAAAAATCGGCTACCATTTTCTTTGTAAAACGGTATTCTCCCTCGAAGAGCATCCCAGTAAAACCAAGATTCTCTTGAAGAGCATCCACTGCATAACGGTTGTTCAAAACGTTCTGCCGCTCAATATTTGATACTGTCAAGTCGTTCATAACACAAAATTAATAAATAATTACTGAATGTCAGCCAACTACGCACTGAAATTGTTAGAATAATGTTCAATTTTGACCGTTTATAATGTCTACTTGAACATAAGTTATCATTAGGGCACAAGATATTCAGAATACTTCGGATTTGGCGCCGTTGGCGACGGCGTCAATCTCGTCGGAGGAGAGTTTGATGTAGTCCATGAAGGTCTTTTGGATTTTGTGGCCACTGACCTGCATCATTTGAACGATGGAGTATTTGTGGGTAAGGTACATATTGGCTATTCCACTGCATATAGCAGTGTGAGTGGACAGTCTCTTATCAGCACCATTCCCCGAATCCGAACTTTTGTGCTGAAACTATTGTTATTTTTTTATAAACGGTGTCACCG
This sequence comes from Bacteroidales bacterium, assembly GCA_014800385.1. Taxonomy (GTDB): domain Bacteria; phylum Bacteroidota; class Bacteroidia; order Bacteroidales; family Muribaculaceae; genus CAJUPY01. Next base: position 1,090 of record JAAVGE010000033.1, on the reverse strand, counting down.
GTGTGCGGCACCATTGAAGAACTCACTTTTAAAGTTTTCTCATCATGACAATTTCATCACACCTGAATCAGATTTTCCAGAAGAAAGGGGTATACTTTATCCTTCACCTCCTGGTACTTGTTTTATCCATCTATCTTATATGGACCATCTCCTACGACACGTTCAAAGGGATATCGGAGTTTCAGCGACCCAGATTCATCAAGATTGAGTTCTGGATCTGCGTAGTGTTCATTCTTGATTTCTTTGTCGAACTTTATCTGTCACCACGTCGGGGGCACTATCTGCTCACCCACTTCCTGTTTTTGATAGTGTCTATTCCCTACGGCGCACTCATCGAATACTACGGATGGAACTTCGGACCGGAGACCGCCTATCTGGTGCGCTATATCCCTCTGATTCGTGGAGGTTACGCACTCGCTATCGTTGTCGGATGGTTCACCTATAACAAAGCGACCGGACTTTTCGTCACATACGTTGTCACACTAATAGCCACTGTTTACTTCTCCTCGCTGGCCTTTTATGTGTTTGAGCATGGTGTCAACAGCGGAGTAACCGACTACCGAGATGCCTTGTGGTGGGCGGCTATGGATGTCACCACCATCGGATGTAACATCGAGGCCGTGACCCCCGTTGGACGAATCCTGTCGGTGCTTCTCGCTCTGTTCGGAATCATGATGTTCCCCGTATTTACCGTTTATGTAACCAGCCTCATCAACCAGGGACGTAACACCAATCCTGTCAATGAGGTTGTCAACAAGACTCAGCAGAATTCAGGCAACCAATCCTGATGACGCGCCGATAAACAGTTTCTAAGAGTGTGTTTGAAATAGGCACAACCTCGCCGTAGACAGGATTATGCGGCTGCTCCATGGAGCAGCCCTACAGGGTTAATACACTGATTGTCAAGAGTGTAGGGATGCTCCCTGGAGCATCCGCCGAATATATATCACTGTCCATGACCGTACAACACACAAAAGAAGCAAACCTCATCAGGCTTGGGGCGTGCCGAACAGGTACGCCGACTTTGCGTACGTACGCTGCAGCGAAGCGGAAGCGTGCGGGGTAAGGCGGAAGTGTAGGAAGGGCGTGC
>JAAVGE010000032.1 GCA_014800385.1 Bacteroidales bacterium | reverse complement strand
TTTCGACCTCCGCTAAGATCAGAAGCATCTCTCAAAAGTCTGTAAAAGAGCCGTTTAGCAGGCATTTACGACATTTTGACCAAGATTAGGATGCTCCCTGGAGCATCCGCCGAATATACATCACTGTCCATAAACGTACAACACATAAAAAATACAGGCTGCATCAAATTTTGACACAGCCTGTATCTGAGGGTTATAAGGAGTCTGATTAGTCAACAGCCACACGGCGAACAGCCTTGGTGCCGTCAGCCAGAGTGATGCGGATCAGATAAACTGCAGGAGCGAAGCCCTGGCAGTTGAGTGTGTTACCTTTTGCGGCAAGGAGGATGCGTCCGTCGGTAGCGATAACCTCCATTGCGCTGACACCTGCTGCCGCATCGGCAGTGATTTCAGAACCGTTAACATTGATTGTGATATCTGCGGCATCATCTTCAACGGCAGAGATTCCGTTTTCACCGAGTGCTATGCGTGAAAGGTCGTCAGCAACGAATGAACCACTCTGGCTTACGGGATTGTCATCCTGAACCAGACGCATACCGGCGATGTGGTAGGGGGTCTCTATCAGAAGGTCAGAGAGTGTTACCTCCAGATAGCGCCATCCGCGGAAGTTGAGGTTGCCCAGTGAGAATGATTTTTCATCAGTACCACCGGCAAGAACAACAAACAGTTCGTGGTTGCTGAAGTCACCGTTGACATACATTCCCAGAACGTCGCCGTCGTAGTACTGCACCTGTGATTCACCGGCATAATCCCAGAAAGCGTCACCGCCGCGGTTACCGCTGAATTTGTAGGTGAAGATACCGCCGGCTGCGCCAAACAGTTTCTTGGCGGTGCTTCGGGTGTAGGTGGGTTTGGCAGTCATGCCTGCAGATTTGTCGAGGTTGCCCACATAGAGAGCAGCGGTCTCAAATCCTTCGGCTACCGCGCTACCATCTTTCACACCGCTTTCGTCAATCGCTTTGAATGAGAATGCCACATCCTGAACCATGGGGAGGTTCTCGTTGTCGCGGAGTTCACCTGACAGTTTGACGTTGTAGGTTTCGCCCACGGTGAGGTCACCTTTCACGGCCAGAACAGCGTTGCCATAGTTATTGGCCAGTTTGTTGAAACTGCTGTTACGGGTATCAAATGCAACTTTTTCACCTTTGGTGTCGGTGATTGAAATCAGGTCATAGAAGTTTGAGCCGTTGAGTTTGCGGTCGAAACGGAATTCCACGGTGGGAGCGGAGTAGTGGACAACACCACCTTCCGAGGGGTAGGTTTCGGTCATTTCAAGGCGGTTGCGTCCCTGAGTGTTGAACTTGAAGGTGTAAGGCTCAACAAGGGTGCTTTCAGTGTTTTTAGTACTTGCGGTACGTGCCTCGGTTGAGATGGTTACGGTATATTCCGTGCTGGTGGAGAGTGAAAGTTCGGGAATGAACTGAGCCGTGCGGTAGGAATTGGAGAACTTGAGGTAGCCTTCTACTTCGGGGGTGATTGAGAACGCTTTGGTGAAAGCCTCCTCATCGATGTCGGTGTTGAAGGTGAAATCGATGGTCGATGCACAACTTACAGGGTCAGTGACACCGGCCAGATTGCATGAAGTAACCTCAAGATGGTCGGGACGTATCATGTCAAGAGGACAGTCGAGATATGTTACCTTGTCGGCGGTTACGACAGCGGGATATTCCTCGGAGGTGTAACCGTCATGGCTTACTTTGACAACATATTCGCCGGGAGCGACGTTGCGGAAAACGAAGATACCGTTGAAGATGTCATCGGTGGTACGGGTCTGGACAACGTTGCCGCTCTTGTCGCAGAGTCTGATGTCAGAGCCGTTCAGCGGAAGCAGTTTGTCACGACCGTGGGCAGTGAATTTGGTGGGTATCTGCAGTTCGCGGAGGTTATGGTTGTCATAAACCACACCGGCTACGTTACCGGCGGTGAAACGATCCTCGGTGTTGTAGAATTCCATGATACAGCGAACGAAGTGCCATGCTTCAAGCCAGAGGTAGTCGTCGTTCATCAAACGGTAAGCCTCGGGACGGTGCTCATGCATACCCCCTTCTGAGAGCAGACCTACGGTGTAGAGTGTGCGGAGCACACCTAAGCCACCCTGCCACATATTCTGGTAGAAGGTGAGGTCACCGCAGACATATTCGGTGTGGCGGGTCCAGTAGGGCAACTCATTTGAATACAGTTCCTGCCAGAGAATCTTACTCAAGGTAACATTCTCGGGATAACGGGGTGTGCCGATTTCATTCTCGCGGTAGAGCATCAGCGGGTAATTGACCGATTCACCGGCGTTGGAGTGTATTGAGAAGAACAGGTCCACGCCGAGTTGGTTGGCTTCGGCTGCGATACCGGAGAGCGAACGGTCGTCTTCCTCTGTATTTTTGATTCGTGACAGATAAGGCTTGGCACCCAATGAGTCAAGAATGTGATACATGTGCAGACCCTTGTAGAGGTTACTCTTTGACTCCCAGAAACTCAGGGTGTCGTTGTTTGCGAAGGGATAGATGCTGATGGGACGGTCGTTTGAAGTATAACCGCCGTGACCGGGATTGATGTAGATCTTCAGGTCACTCATCTTCTTGGCGTCCGCAGCGAAAGTAACGCTGAGAACAGCCATAAGGATAATGATTAGTTTTTTCATCTGACTGAGTTATTAGCGGTTAATTTTCACGTTTATCATGAACAATTTGCCGTCGAGAGTGGAGTAGACCATATCGCCGGTTGCCGCGCATACCGAGAGTTCGCCTACTTTCACCTCTTCGGGAGTGAGGGTTGAGGTTTCCCCTGAGTTGAGTTCGATAAGGTTGAGGTTTGACGACATGATGTTGTAGCCGTCATCCACGGTTGACACGGTCACAACGGCATCGTTGTTGACCCATCCGGGGAAATCACCTTTGCCGGCGATTTTTTTCAGACCTGAACCATCGATGTTGCATACGAACACACCCTGGAACGGTTCGCTGAAAAGGATGCGTGTGCCGTCGGGGCTGAGCGAAGGCCAGAGATAGGAGTGACCGTCAGCCACAGGGCGCAGTTCGGTTGTCACGCCGTTGCGTACCACATTGATATGATACACGGCTGAACTCACGAATGTGTCGCCGTCAAGGGCACGCAGTTCAACATCCTTGCGTGAGGGTTTAGCCAACTGTTTCACCTTGCCTGAACGGAGAGTGACGGCGCGAACGTCGCGGTTCAGCAGACCGTCAACCAGAGTCGCTGTCTGGTAGTAGACCTTGTCCCCTTTCTGTGAGAACACGGGCGCGAACCCGGCTGCCGCTGACTCATCTAAAGTAAAGGTCTTGCCGGTGGCAATGTCGTAGGAGTAAAGACCGGTGTGGTCAGTGGTTGAAAACAGAAGCAGTGAGCCGTCGGGGCTGAGCACGGGGTGGTAAGCCTGACGGTCGATGTGCAGTTCCTGCGCTGAAGATATTTCAACGTCAGAGGCTACCGCCGCCATGGAAAAGGCGGCAGCAGCCAGTGTAAGTAGAATTCGAGTGGGTTTCATCTTAGTGTTTTATGATTACTTTCTTGACGGTGCCGCCATTTGATGTGGCGAGTTTCACTTTGGCAAGGTAGGTGCCTTCGGCAACTCCGCTGACGTTCAGAACATTGCCGTTGCAACGTGCCACGGTTGCACCGCTCATTGAGATGAGTTCGATTGAGCCGATGGTAGCGTCGCCGTTGGCGATGAGATATTCCGAAGCGGGGTTGGGGTGTACGGTGATGGTAGCAACCTCGATTGATTCAACGCCAGAGTCATCGGTAGAGAGGGCGATGTCGTCCAGACGAATGGTACCTGATTTACTCATTGCGGTGGGTACTTCCACAATCTTGATGCCGGTCAGACGGTAGTCTGCTCCACCTTCCAGGGTTGAGAGGTCAACCTTCACCTCATGCCATCCGAGGAAGTCGAGTTTGCAGACGAGGGCGTAGGAAATAGTAGTCTCAGAAGTGAACTGAGCATAGAGTTCATTGCCTGAGAGGTCGCCGTAGACGTGAGCGACAACTGCACTTCCGTTGGTAACAACCTGGGTGGCTGCCTGACGGCCGAACAACACTTCGCCGGCTACATCCGAGCCATCCTCAAACTGATATGCGATAGAGGCTGATGAAGCACCGTACAGTTTTTCTTTTGTATCGGCTGCGATGGTGGCACTCTTGACATTGACGTTGTCGTCGGCGATCAGAGAATATGCACCTGCATTTTCGAAGTCATCGATAGCAGTGTGGTTTTCTTTCTCTTCACCGGCATCTACTGCTGTGAACTCAACTTCGGTGGTGTTCTGCAGGGTGATGCCATCCTTGTCGGAAATTTCCTTAGAGATGGTCACATAATATTTGTCACCCACGGTCAGAGCCTTTGAGAAGGGGATGCGGACGTAGCCGAAAGCATCGCCTGCCTTGCTGTACTTCATGTTGCGGGTGTTCAGTGACACTGAGTTACCCTTTGAGTCCTTTACAAGAAGTTGTTTGAGGATGGGGGCAACGTAGGGATGTTTGTCAAGACGGATTTCAATGGCAGCACCGTTGTAGTGAACCATGTCGCCGTTCTTGGGATAGTGGCCGATAAGTTCCATGAAGTTACGGTCGGAGGTGTGGAATTTGAATGTGACAGGTTTGCCCATTTCCATTCCGCCGTTGTGCTGTGCGGTTCCGGCAAGGGTAACGGTGTACTCGGTGTCGGTGGTGTAGGGCTCTTCGGGCACGAACGACATGGTGAAGTTTGCGTCGGACCACACGAATTTACCTTTCACCTCGGGGGTGATGGAGAATGCCTTCTCAGTGGTGGTTTCCTCCATATCCCAGTTGAAGTTGAACACTACGGGAGTGTTGCAGAGCACATATTCGTCACCGTCGTTCCACACCGGTGAGTAGGTGAGGACTTCGGGAGCGGTGTTGCGCACCTTGTCGAGCAGCAGGTTCTGATAAGTCGCCTTGTCAGCCTCCACTGTGACTTTGGCTTCAGTGGGATAATATTCATCCTGCGTTACCTTGATGGTATATGTGCCGGGTTCAACATTGGTGAAGGCATAGATACCGTTGTACATTTCGTCGGTGGTGTATTCGGCCAGACGGGTGGTGCCGGCTTCATCGAACAGTTCCACTTTCGCTTTGTGGATGGCCACAAATTTGTCTTCTTTGAAAGTGACATAGTTGGCATCGCGTTTCAGACGTGAGTCATTCAGACGTCCCACGATGATACCCTTGGTGTCACCTTCCAGACCGAAGAACTGGTCAACGGCTTTGCGGAAGTGCCATGCTTCAACCCACTTGAACTCGGGGTTCATCAGTCGGTAGGTTTCGGGGATATAGTCGTGGAATGAACCTTCTGAAAGCATACCCTCGATAGTGAGTGTACGCAGAACGCCCAGACCCACTTTGTCGCCCCATGAATGATAGAATGACCAGTCACCGCGAACTGAAACATTGTTGGTCCATACAGTAGCGCCGTTCTCATAGAGATGGTCACCGAGGATTTCAGCCATCTTCAGGTTGCCGGGGTAGACAGGCTCGTTATCATATCCGCGGTAGAGCATCAGCGGGAAGTTCACGCGTGACGATGTACCGGTTGCGTTTGAGTGGATCGAGAAGAAGAAGTCTGCCTTGGTTTTATTTGCCAACTGGTCGATTTCCGTCAGGTTGAGGTCATCGGCAGAAGTGTTGGTGACGCGTGACATATGGACGGTCATACCTTTGGCCTGGAGCATGTCGCGCAGGAACAGACCTTTGTCAAGGTTGGAGTTTGATTCCCAGAAACCTTCGGGATCACCTTGGGTATAGGGGTAGATTACCACGTTACGGTCATCAGAGTCATGACCGCCGTGACCGGGGTTGATGTAGATTGTAAGGTCCTGTGGGTTCACGGCATGGGATGCCAGCGCACAAGCCATAGCGGAGATTGCAAATGATGCTAATTGTTTTCTCATACCGTAGTTTATTTAAGAAGTTCCAGATTCATGAGGATAAGACGTCCGTCGATGGTGTTATAGACAAGTTTGTCACCTGCGGCGGTGGCGGTGGGATACATTGCCATTGATTCCGGACGGGTCAGTTCGGTCAGGTTGCCGCCGTTCAGGTCCATTGCCACAATCTGAGAAGAACTGAACTGGTGACCGTCGTCGGTTGACTTCATGGCAGCGATGGCGTTGTTGCCGAGCCATACGGGAGCCTCGTACATGCCGGGCTGGCTGAGTATGCGTCCTTCAAGGTCGGTGATGATCACACCTTTGCCGGCTGCTACAAACATCACTTTGGTGCCGTCGGGCGAGAGTGATTCCCAGATATAGCCTGCATAACTTTCAACCGGGGTGTAGGCTTTCTCCACACCTTTACGGGTGATGTAGAGAACCGAACCTTCGGTGCGTACACTGACACCACTGATGGGTTTCACCTTTTTGCCGAGGGCACGTGAGCGGCTTGCGTAAGCATTTTTGCCGTATTCACCCTGTTTCTTGACTTCGTAGCGGATGCCGTCGGTGGTGAACTGAGCATCGAAACCGGCGCGGGGTTCGTCGGAGATGCGTGTTGTCACACCATCGTTGAAGTCGTAGAGTTTCAAACCTTTGTAATTCACTGAAGAGAACAGAAGCATGGAGCCGTCGGGACTCAGACGGGGATGATACATCTCTGATTCCACTCCCTGAAGCAGCGGCTGTGTGGATTTCACACGTGCCACCTGTGCGGATGCCGCCAGACCGACGGCCAACATAGCACCTATAATGATTGATTTTTTCATGATTTATCGGATTACGATTTTCTTAACTGTTGTACCTGAAGCAGTGGTGACACCAAGGAGGTAGATGCCGCTGCTGATGCCGGGGACATCCATTGTCACCTGTGTGCCTGATGCAGCAACTGAAGCCACGGCAACGCCGGTGATGGAGTAGAGGTTCAGTTCTTTGATTTCGCTTGAGGCAGCCACTTCGATTGAGCCTCCGGCTGCGATGACATTGGCTGAAACGGCCACGTTGGATTCGCTGTCGGCGATAACTTCGTCAACGCCTGAGGTGAAGTTGTTGTATTTTGCGTAGAGGCTGTTGAGGCGGATGTTCTGCTCACCTTTGTAATCGTTGTTGACAGGGATGTTGAACTGGATGTACTGCAGAGAGTAGGGGAAGTTCAGGACATCGTCGGTGCTGCCTGCTTCGTTAAGGGGCAACTCGATGGTGTAGGTCTCACCTGCTTTGTAGGGTTCGGCAGGATTGATGTCCACGCGGTTGGCGCGGGTGTGGTTGGCGGTGCGCAGGTCAAGGTTGATGCTGTTCACGTCAACAGAAGGGGTGAAGGTGAGGTATACGGCATCGGGAAGAGAGTAGAAGGTGATGGCCTTGGTCAGTTTCACGTAGGGTGAACGTGCTCCTGAGCCGTAGGTGAAGCCTACTGTGCCATCTTCTCCCATAGTCACTTTGCTGACACCTGATGCGCCGGCACCTTTCCAGGTAGCCCATTCTCCCTGGTGCATTTCGGCTGTGGGTGCTATCTCGACTTTCACATTGGTTTTGTCGGTGAATTCGCCGATGGCGCAGGTGGCATCGGTTGAACCTTCTGCAACACCGCGCAGAACACCGTTCTCGATTGTAGCGACGCTGTTGTCTTCAACGGTCCAGTCAAGACGTGAAGGATCATACACGAAGAGGTTGTCGTTGACAGTTGCGGTTACTCCCATCGGATATTCACGGGCGCCGTCGATAAGGATGTTTTTTGAGGTGATGGTCATTTCGGCGGGAAGCACTGTCATGGTTTTTGAAACAGTGACAGTGCCCACTGATGCGGTAAGGTCAGCCACGATGGGAGCACCTGCGGCATGGAAGGTCATACCCTCACATTCGCCCAGCGATGCATCGCAACTGAGGGTGAAACCTTTGAAGTCGGGGTCGATCAGTGCACCATATTTGTTGAATGCCTGGATGCGGGGCTGATAACTTGCGTAGACGGGGCTTTCCAGTTTGTAGTCGTAGAATTCCAGACGTGCCACTTCGTTATCCTCGGGTGCGGTGCTGTAGTAAAGCATACCGTTGGCCACGGCGCGGGGAGTACCTTCGGTAGTACGGTTGACAATGGCACCCTGAACAAGCATTTCGGCAGAGCCGCCGGCATCCATATTAACCAGATTCACACATCCGAAATGTTTCATGATGTAGCACATTACGTCTGTGGTACATCCGGCAGATGTTCCGTATGCGTCGGTTGATTTGTCGATAACAACCGAGTACATTGTTTTTCCGGTAGCATCAGAACCGTAGGCACATCGGCTGTAGATTTGCGTATTGTAGCCTTCGGTGTAGTTACCGTTTAGGAGTTCGCCATCTTTCATTACGGTGCAGTTTCCTCCAACAAGATTTTCCAGTTTGAGTGCATTGCCGTCAAGCGATTCTTTCCAGCCGTACTCCACAGTGACTTTGTCTCCGGTCGCGAGTTTGTTGAGTTGGGTAGCGAAACTGCCGCGACCTAACAGCACACCATCGGCATTGCCACGCAGGCCACGTCCTTCGTTGGGTTTCACTTCGGTCACGACGAATGTGATGGGTTCGCCTGACTTCCATGACTGACCTTCGTCAAGTTTCAGATAAACTTCTGTTGTAACACCTTCCTGAATGTAGAAATGTTGCTTTCCGTCGCTTCCGGCGTTCTGATCCACGGGAAGGAACTGACGGTTGTCAGGGTAGAAAGCGTTGTACATCACCAGTTCCTCGTTGCGGCATATTTTATTGTACTGGGTTATCTCCAGAACTCCTGTTTTATCCGAGGTCAGGGTGCTGTAGAACGGATATGAGCCTGCCCAGAACTTACCGTCGGTATCTGTGGCTGCGATACCGGTGTGTGTCCAGCCGTGATCCCACTGGTCATATTTCATGTTTGTCTCGGTTATAATCATTCCGTTGTGCATGTTGCCGTTGTAGGTGTTCCCAATCATATAATCTGAATAAGGTTCCTGAGTGGCAACACACCAGAAGTTGGCATTGTTACCTGCCACTGCCACATGACCTTCGTAACTCTGACGTGCCGCAGCCGCAACCAGGGCCTCGGTGCCGTAGAGTTTGTTGTTGGCCTGAGTGTTTTCAATGCGGTTGTAGGGGTTGGTCATGTCCAGACGGATCATGTGGACGTTCAGAGGATATCCGGGAATACGGAAACGGGTGTAGCGGATGCCGGGACCGAGGTCACGGTCTGCTATGTAGGTAATCTCGTAGTCGGTGCCGTTAATTGCAATTGATTCGGCTGCTACAGTCATACCGGCGCCGGCTGCTCCGGTAAGGAGAGCGCCGACCATCAGGTGTTTGATAGCGGTTTTCATTTTATGATTAGTTTATATGATTTTACAATATTGTTGTTTTCCACACAGAGCACGCATACACCGCTTATTCCTGCGGGGATGGCTAATGATGCGCTGTTGCCGGACGCGGCAGAGCGGGCGATGAGTGCGCCGTTGAGGTCGTAGAGGGCGATGCCGGTGACAGGTTCTGCTGATGTGACGGTGATTGTCTCGCCGGCTTTGGGTGAGGCGGGGGTGAAGGTCACACCTCCGTTGTTGTCGTCGCCTACGCTTTCCACACCCTGAGTGAAAGTGTCATATTCGGCATGCAGGCTGTTCAGACGGATTGACTGAGTGCCTTTGTATGCTGAATCGGCCGCGATGTTGAACTGTATATAATATAATGTGTAGGGGAAACTGGCTATGTCGTCGTTACCCTCCATCGGAATGTCAACGGTGTGGGTCTTTCCGGCCTCAAACACAGATCCGTCGGCGGGGGCTATATCCACGCGGTTGGCACGTGTATGAGTGGGTGTACGCAGGTCAACATTGATGCTTGACACATTGACAGTGGGGGTGAATGAAAGTTTCAGACGGTCGGGGAGGGAGTAAAAACGGATGGTTTTGGTTATTTTTACGTTTGGTGTGCGGGGTGAGCCGTAGGTGAACTCTATCACTCCGTCACCGCTGATGCTGACGCCGGTCACACCTGTGGTTCCGGTGGCTTTCCACCCGTCGGCGGTGTCGGCGATACGAGGTTCGGACGATACTTCCACTGTCACGTTGCACCGGTCGGAAAATTCACCGACAGAGCAACTCACCGTGGCGCTACCCTCCTGCACTCCGCGCAACACACCGTTTTCCACGGTGGCGACATTCTGATTATCGCTTTCCCATGTCAACGCTGCAGGGTCGTAGGTGTAGATGTTCTGTCCGACGGTTGCTGTTACCTCCATAGGGTAGTTGCGCACGTTGTCGATAAGCACGTTTTTAACACGGATGGCCATTTCGGCAGCCTTGACGTTCATCTGTTTCTTCACACTCACACTTCCTGAGGTTGCAGTGAGTTCACCGCTGCAGGGTGTGCCTGACGCAGTGAATGTCGAGCCGTCGCAGACACCTAACGAGGGATCGCAGGTGAGAACGAAATCTTTGTAGTCGTCGTTGATCAGGTCGCCATATTTGTTGTAGGCGAGGATGCGGGGTTCGTATGACCCGTAAACCGGAGCCACCAGTTCGCAGTCGTCAAACTCCAGACGGGTCACGGTGTTGTCAGTAGGCGCGGTGGAGTAGATCAGCATACCGTTGGCCACAGCGCGGGGTGTACCCTCGGTGGTACGGTTGATGATGCGGTCGCCGACAAGCATCTGTGCCGAACCGCCGGCATCCATGCTGACCAGATTGGCGCAGCCGAAATGTTTCACGATGTGGCAGAGCCCTTCGGTGTTGATACCCTTTGATGCACCGTAGACGGGGTCGGTTGCCATGTCGATGACGCAGATGAACAGTTTTCTGCCGTCGGCCGAAGAACCGTAGGAGCAGCGGCTGTAGGTCATGGGGTTGTAGTTGCCCATGTTGTTGGGGTTATAGTTCTGCGAGGTCAGTTCACCATCTTTCATCACAAGGGCGTTGCCGCCGACGAGGTTGTCGATGACAGGCACCGTGCCTTTACCATTCTTCTCGCTTGACCATCCCTGCTTGATAGTCAGGGTCTGACCCTTCACCAGTGAGGCGAGTTTGGTTCCTTTGTCGCCGCGTGCAACAATCACGGCATCGTAGTCGCCGCGTTTGCCGGGACCGGCCGATGTCTGAATATCTTCCACTGTGAAAGTCATATTCTTTCCGGTTTTCCAGGTGCTGTTACCCGAAAACTTCAGATAGACCTCGGTTGAGACACCGCTGACAATGTTGAATGTTTTTCCGTCCGATGACAGATCGGCGGGCATGAAACTCATGTTTTTGTCATAGAACCCGTTGTACAGGCAGACTTCATTGTCGCGGCAAATCTTGTTAACCTGATAAATGTCGAGATTGCCGAGATTGTCGGTTTTTACTTTGCCGAACCAGGGCCATGCCTCGCAATGAAGGTTGCGGTCGGTATCCACGAAGAATATGCCGGTTTCGGTGTAGCCGCCGTTCCACTGGTCGGAGAACATGTTGGTTTCATCGACAATCTGACCATTGCGGACGCAGCCTACAACATGGGCTCCGTTAAGCAGCGGTCCGTAGGGGGCGAAACTTGAGGTAACGAAAAAGTTGGCGTTGGCACCGCCGAGCACCTTGTGACCCTCGCGACTCTGGCGTGCTGCCGCGTTAACCAGCAGTTCGGTTCCGAATTGCGTTTCGTTGGCGATAGTGGTTTCAATGGTGTTGTACTCGTTGTCCATATCCATGGTGAGGATATTGACATTCAGCGGATAGTCGGGCAGACGCAGACGCATGTAATGTACACCCGGACCAAGGTCGCGGTCAATCAGGCGTGTCAGTTCGTAGGATTTTCCGCTAACCTCAATGGTCTCGGCGGTCATAACCGACGGCACGAGAAGGGCTGCGGACAGGGCAGTTTGGAGTAGTTTTTTTATCATTAAGTAGTATTTAAGGGCGGATGGCGGAAAAGGGTGATAATTCCTGCCGTGACCCGGATTGGTTTATAGATTAATCGGTGTATTACCCCTGCTTCGTTCTCTTCATGGGGTGGGGTAAGGATGTAGGGTTAGTCGTCGTTTTATAATTATGTGCAAATATAACTTTAAATTTTTATTTCGGAAAATTAAAAATAGTTAAGTTATGTTATATTCGCTGATTTTATGCGAATAGACGGATTTTGCATCTTTTTTTGATGCAATATTTTTGAAGTTATAAAAATTTCACTAACTTTGCAATCTGAACGCATACAAGTTCCAAAACAAATTCACATTTCGTCATGAAAAAGCATAACTTCTACGCCGGCCCTTCTATTCTGAGCCAGTATACAATCAAAAATACAGCGGATGCAGTGATAAACTTCGCAGATATGGGTCTCTCGATCCTTGAGATTTCTCACCGCTCGAAGCAGTTTCAGGCTGTTATGGACGAGGCTGTGGCTCTGTTTAAGGAACTTCTTGAAATCCCCGAAGGTTACTCTGTCCTTTTCCTCGGCGGAGGTGCTTCGCTGCAGTTCTGCCAGGTTCCTATGAACCTTTTGGCAAAGAAAGCCGGTTATCTTGACACCGGTGTATGGGCCTCAAAGGCAATCAAGGAGGCTAAACTGTTCGGTGTAGTGGATATTGTGGCTTCCTCAAAGGATCGCAACTACAACTACATCCCCAAGGATTATACCGTTCCTGAAGGACTTGATTATTTCCATTATACATCAAACAACACCATCTACGGTACTGAAATCCGTAAGGATCCCGAAGCAGGCAACGTACGACTGGTTGCCGATATGTCATCTGACATCTTCTCACGTCCCGTCGATGTTTCAAAATATGACCTCATCTATGGCGGTGCGCAGAAAAACCTCGCACCTGCAGGTGTGACATTCGTGATTGTCCGCGACGACGCTCTGGGTCATGTTGACCGCGTTCTCCCCACCATGCTCGATTATCGTACCCATGTTAAGAAAGGCTCGATGTTCAACACTCCCCCCGTGCTCCCCATCTTTGCAGCCCTTCAGACATTGAAATACTACAAGCAACTCGGTGGTGTACGCGAAATAGAAAAGACCTGCGTGGCTAAGGCTGCCAAACTCTACGAGGCTATCGATTCAAGCCGTATGTTCGTGGCTACCGTGCCCGACCATGCCGACCGCTCACTCATGAACGTATGCTTCGTGATGAAACCCGAATATGCTGACCTCGAAAAAGATTTCATCGACTTCGCTACAGCAAAAGGTATGATGGGAATCAAGGGTCACCGCGACGTGGGTGGCTTCCGTGCATCGCTCTACAATGCTCTCCCCATGGAAAGTGTTGACGCACTGGTTGAATGTATGAAAGAATTCCAGAACAAATAAATCAAGCGATGAAAGTTCTTGTAGCAACAGAAAAACCGTTCGCAGCAGTGGCTGTCGATGGTATCCGCAAGGAGATTGAAGCCGCCGGCTACACTCTCGAACTTCTGGAAAAATATACCGACAAGAAGCAGTTGCTTGATGCGGTGGCAGATGCCGACGCTCTCATCATCCGCTCTGATAAGGTGGATGCCGAGGTGCTTGATGCAGCCAAGCAACTTAAGATAGTTGTACGCGCCGGAGCAGGTTATGACAATGTGGACCTGAGCGCCGCAACTGCCCATAATGTGTGTGTTGAGAATACACCCGGTCAGAACTCCAACGCTGTTGCGGAATTGGTGTTCGGTATGACCGTTATGGCCGTGCGCAATATGTTTGACGGTACTTCAGGCACCGAACTGAAAGGTAACTCCATCGGTATCCATGCCTTCGGTCAGGTCGGCCGCAATGTGGCCCGTATCGCCAAAGGATTCGGTATGGAAGTGAATGCGCTTGACCCCTATTGCCCCGATGAGGTGATGGTTGAGGCAGGAGTTGCTCCCGTTCATGATATAAAAGATCTCTACAAAAACAATAAATTCGTGTCGCTTCACATCCCCGCAACTGACGAAACACGCAAGAGTGTGGGATATGACCTGATAACGCTCATGCCCAAGAACGGCGTTCTCATCAACACTGCACGCAAAGAGGTGATTGATGAAGAAGGACTGGCTCAGGCACTTCGTGAGCGTACCGACATCAAGTATGTGGCAGATGTCAAACCCGATAACGCGGACGCGCTCAAGGAGGAATTTGGTGCACGTGTGTTCTTCACACCCAAGAAAATGGGTGCGCAGACAGCCGAAGCAAACATCAATGCCGGTATCGCAGCCGCCCGTCAGGTAGTGGCATTCCTTCGCGACGGCATCGACAAGTTCCGCGTTAATAAATAGTATTTCCCAAGAATGAATAAATAGCATTCACCCAACAAAAGATACTTCTAAGAAGATAACAATATAAGGTATAAATTTTTCATTTCTGGATGCACTGGTTTGTGAAAATCGGTGCATTTTTTTTTGTAGAAGTCATCTAAATTTTTTTCATGGTTAAGGTTCATTAAGGTTTTGAGCAGATTTCAATACTTGAAGAGGGAGCGATGCGGGCATCGTGACCGATGAAAGGATTGGAAGATGCCAAAGGATTAATGAAGAGAACCATGAAGAAAAACCTTCTTAAGGATTATTTTATTTTCGTAAAAAGTTTAGATGACTTCGTAATTATTCATCGGATAGAAAACGGTTCGGGGCTGAAAAATGCGGATAGGGAGAAATTCTACAAAAATAATTCACTCAAACCCTTGAATATTAAAAAAAATAACGTAACTTTGCACAGTTTTTTCAATCGACATTAAGCCGTGGGAAAGTTTACTGAATACAAACTTATGCTCAAAAGCATGCCTAAAGGGGTAAACGAGTTCGTTTACAAATTAGGCAAGCAGTTCTTTGTCAATATGGAGAACAACGATGTTCGTGACGCGAACCTCACAGTGGATCTCGCCGTGAATAACACCGGCGACTTCTATGACCTCACCTTTGCCGTCGAAGGGGAAGTCACAGTGCTGTGCGACCGCTGTCTGGATGATCTTGTGCTCCCTATCGAAACCTCATATCATGTGGTTGTGAAATATGGCGAGAACTACAATGACTCCAGCGACGAACTTCTCGAGATTCCGGAATCGGACAATTATCTCAATGTCGCTTACATGATTTATGACACCGTCATGCTTGCCATCCCCATCAAACATGTCCACCCGATGGGCAAATGCAACAGAGCAATGAGCGCACTCCTTAAAAAACATCGCAGCGGGGCTAACGCCGGCGAGGATACCGCTCTGGAAGATCAACTCATCGACGAGATTGACTCAATGGATTCAGCAGACGTTGAAACCCCGACAGATCCTCGATGGGACGAACTTAAAAAACTTACTGATAATAACTAAAAAACAATAATCGAAATGGCACATCCTAAACGAAAACAATCTAAGACCCGTACTGCTAAACGTAGAACTCACGATAAAGCAGCAATGCCCACTCTGGCAGTTTGCCCCAACTGTGGTTCTTGGCATGTTTATCACTGCGTTTGCCCCGAATGTGGCTTCTATCGCGGACATGTTGTAATCGAAAAAGCAGCCACTGTTTAATCACAGCATTCATTTGCTGAACTTACAATATCCTCCACACCTGCGTCCCAAGGTTGTCAGCAACTCTTGAAACGCAGATGTTGGAGTTATATTGTTACATGAACATCCATGTCGGACCGCTCCCGTTGCAGAGATTCTGCAACTGTCAGACATGGTGAATATTTTCATTAAAGTTCATTTTTAACCAAATATGTTAAACGCAAGAATTTCAGGGATTGCATCATACGTGCCCGAAGATATTCTCGACAATGAGATGCTCTCCAAAATGGTGGATACCAACGACGAGTGGATCACCACACGCGTAGGTATCAAAGAACGCCGTATACTCCGCAAGGAGGGTGCCGGCTCCTCATATCTGGGAATCAAGGCTGTTGATAAACTGCTTCAGGACACCGGGGTTGCTCCTGAGGAAATCGAACTCCTCATCTGCGCCACTTCAAACCCTGATTATCGTTTCCCCTCAACCGCATCGATTATCGCCGAAGGCTGTGGTCTGAAAAAATGCTATGCATATGATATTCAGGCTGCATGCGCAGGCTTTATCGTGGCTCTTGAAGATGCTGCGGCATACGTGAAATCCGGTCTCCGCAAAAAAGTGGTTGTCGTGTGTGCCGAAAAAATGTCATCAATGGTCAACTACAATGACCGTGCCACATGTCCCCTCTTCGGTGACGGTGCCGCTGCCGTTCTGGTTGAACCCACCGAGGAACCCGTCGGTGTGATGGATGCTGAATTCCATGTTGACGGCAAAGGTCTGGACTATCTGGTGATGCGTGGCGGTGGCTCGGTTCATCCCACAACCCAGCAGACTCTTGACGCAGGCGAACATTTCCTCTATCAGGAAGGTCGCTCGGTTTATAAGAATGCCGTAACCGACATGTACACTTCAACCAAGAGTGTGATGGAGCGCAATGGTCTGACTGTCGACACCATCGATTACCTCGTGCCTCATCAGGCCAACCTCCGAATCATCGAGGCTGTGGCTTCCCACGCCAAGATGCCGATGGAAAAGGTTCTGGTCAACATCCAGCACTATGGTAACACCTCCGCTGCATCAATTCCCCTCTGTCTGGATGAATTCAAAGGGCAACTCAAGAAAGGTGACCGCATAATCCTCACCGCCTTCGGCGCAGGATTCACATGGGGTGCCCTCTACCTTATCTGGGGTTGATTTCCTTGTCAGAAATGATATTAAAATGAGGTTGTGTCGCATGGCTCAACCTCATTTTTTTCTCTGTAGCAGGCTCATTTTTTTCAACGGCAGCATACGCTGACCGGGCCTGCCGCCACCTCTCTCTGAACCCAAACCCCAGAAAACTTGTTATAATGATACATCCGGCCGGCGGGAGAATCCCGCTCCATTGCCGTGATGTGGATAACCTAAACTAATGAACAATGGCACAAGAACATAAAGCCGGTTTTGTCAACATCGTGGGTAACCCCAATGTAGGCAAGTCAACCCTCATGAACCGCCTCGTAGGAGAGCGCGTAAGTATCATAACCTCAAAAGCACAAACAACACGCCACCGTATTATGGGTATTGTAAATACTGCTGATTATCAGATAGTTTTCTCTGATACTCCCGGTGTGCTTGCCCCCAAATACAAACTCCAGGAGAGTATGCTGGGCTTTTCCGAAGGTGCCCTGAAGGATGCCGACGTGCTGCTCTATGTTACCGATGTGGTGGAAGACCCCACCAAAAACGAAGAATTCCTGAAGAAAGTAGCGCAGGAAAAAATCCCCGTGCTGCTGGTAATCAATAAGATAGACCTGCTGAAAGGTCAGGATGACCTGAACTCGATCGTTGAGAAATGGAAACAACTTCTTCCCAACGCAGAGATATTCCCCATCTCGGCCCTTGAGGACTTCAATGTCATCTACCTGCAGAACCGTATTGTTGAACTTCTGCCCCCTTCACCCCCTTACTTCGGCAAGGACGCCCTGACCGACAAACCCGCGCGATTCTTCGTGACCGAGATAATCCGCGAGAAAATTCTCCTGAACTACGATAAGGAAATCCCTTACTCAGTGGAAGTTATCGTAGAAAAATTCGAAGAATCGGACAATGCCATCCACATCATGGCCGTGATCTACGTCGAGCGTGACTCACAGAAAGGTATCATCATCGGCAAAGGTGGTTCAATGCTTAAGAAAGTGGGCACCGAAGCGCGTAAAGATATTGAAAAATTCTTCGACAAACGAGTATATCTGGAAATGTTCGTCAAAGTGGAAAGCAACTGGCGTAACCGCGAGAATAAACTCAAATCATTCGGATATATCGAATAATTTGGACGGACACAAAAAAATTCCTAACTTTGTGGTGAGTGTGCCGTTTTGGTCACACTGATCACCAACAACGAATCAACTATGGGACAATTAGTAGCAATTGTAGGACGTCCGAACGTGGGTAAATCCACCCTCTTCAACCGTCTGACTCGCACCCGCACGGCTATCGTGGATGACACAGCCGGCACCACGCGTGACCGTCAGTACGGCAAAGTAGACTGGAACGGAAAAGAGTTCTCGATCGTCGACACCGGCGGTTGGGTGGTTAACTCGGAGGATATCTTTGAAAGCGAAATAAACAAACAGGTCAACCTTGCCATCGAGCAGGCTGACGAAATACTTTTTGTGGTCGACGCCATGAACGGTGTCACCGACCTTGATGACCATGTGGCGGAAATTCTCCGCAAGTCACGCAAGCCGGTGATACTGGTGGCTAACAAAGTCGACTCCAATGACTGGCTCTACAATGTGCCGGAATTCTACAGCCTCGGGCTCGGCGAACCGTTCCCCGTGTCGGCTGTCAGCGGTTACGGAACAGGTGACCTGCTGGACGAAGTGGTAAAGAAACTTCCCGAAAAAGAGGATGACGGCGAGCAACTCGATGACATACCCAAGTTCGCCATCGTCGGTCGACCCAATGCCGGAAAATCATCTATCATCAACGCCTTCATCGGCGAAGACCGCCACATTGTGACCGATATAGCGGGAACCACACGTGATAGCATTTACACACGTTACGATAAGTTCGGTTTCGACTTCTATCTTGTCGACACTGCCGGCATACGTAAAAAGGCGAAGGTTAACGAGGATATCGAATACTACTCGGTAATCCGCTCCATCCGTGCCATCGAAGCCTCAGATGTCTGCATCCTCATGATTGACGCCACACGCGGCATAGAGGCCCAGGATGCCAACATCTTCTCACTGATAGCCAAAAACAAAAAGGGGCTGGTGGTATGCGTCAACAAATGGGACCTTGTGGAAGATAAGTCGCAGGATGCGATCAAGGCGATGGAGAAGGCTATACGCGACAAGTTCGCTCCCTTCACCGATTTCCCCATCATCTTTGGCTCTGCACTCACCAAACAGCGCATCTACAAAGTGCTGGAAACCGCAGTGCATGTGTTTGAGAACCGCAAACGAGTGGTGCCGACCCACCAACTGAACACCGTAATGCAGGAAGAGATTGCAGCATATCCCCCACCTGCTAACAAAGGTAAGTATGTGAAAATTAAATATATAACGATGCTGAAAGGGGCACCCGTCCCCACCTTCATCTTCTTCTGTAATCTCCCGCAGTGGGTGAAGGAGCCTTATCGTCGTTATCTGGAAAATAAAATTCGTGACCACTGGGACTTCACCGGAACTCCCATAAATGTGTTCATGCGAGAAAAATAACATGTCAGAGTGCCTGCGGATTCCCCTTTCGGGAGCATCCGCGGGTTCTCTCTTAGAAACTATTTAAATTTATGTGCGAATGATTTTGAGGATATTTTTGGATGAGTTTTGCAAGTTGAGGAGGGAGCGATGCGGGCATCGTGACCGACGAAACTTGGCAAAAATCGCCAAAAAGATCCTTAAAAGCAGAGTATA
>JAAVGE010000031.1 GCA_014800385.1 Bacteroidales bacterium | reverse complement strand
GTGTGAACCCCTACCTATGTTATAAACCATCTGACTGCTCGTATAGAATAAAAATTGCCTGATTTTACGAATTTTACACAAAAAAAGAAGACTGCCTAACTTTGGTTGTTAGACAGCCTCCTGCATGGCTAATGTGTTGATTGTCAAGAGTGTAGGGATGCTCCATGGAGCATCCGCCGAACATACATCACTGTCCATGAACATACAACACATAAATAATAAAGGCTGCATCAATTTTTTGATACAGCCCTTTTTAAGAAACGGTTTAATTTGAGGGTAGGGGAATAAACGCTTAATATTCCAGAGTGAAGTTATCGATATACATCTCTGATGAACCACCAACGAAATAATCACCGTAGGCCGATGCGGAGCATACTACCATGATGTTGCTCGGAATAACATCTTTCTTCTTGTATTCAAGAGGTATTGTGAATTCCTTCATTCCGTTGTGTTCGCCTGAGGTAGCCTCCTTCAGTCTCAACTCACCGTAGGCGATGACGTTTGAGCCGTTGGGATTGAAAAGTTTGCGTTCGCTTGATTTCGTTTTGACTATCACAGGCCATTCCTTAATGGAGTTGTCAACCTTGTTGCTGTTGGCATTCTCGAGAGTGTTGTCAAGCAGTGCGATGTATATGATTCCTTGGTCAAGATCACCTTTTTTGACTTCGCTGACATCGTTGCTGGTATTATCGACCGCAGCGGGGGTATATTTCACATATCCTTTCAGAGCCTTGGGACGTGCAGTGAAGGTACGACCCCATCCGAGAATACCATCCATACCGTCTGTTGCGAGGTATTTTCCGATGAAGATGTTTCCGGCAGCGAATTTACCTATTGAGCCGATGCCGACAAACTGTGACTGCAAGCGTGCTGAATAGTTACCGTCAACCACATAGTCTGTGCTGGATTCGGTGATGTTCTTGCTCATGGTTGCAGAACCGTGGTTACCACTATCCCAATAGAGATTGTCAGTACTTGATGCCGGGATAATAGCCTTACCATCCATACCCCATTCTTCAAAACTACCGTTGGGTAGGGTAGGTGTATCTTCGGTGGTAAAGGTAAATACGGGGCTTGAATAGTCATTTGCAACCGCATAATATTCATAGCGTGTGGCAGGCTGGAGTCCGGTCAGAACAGCCGTGTACACCTTGCCTGTGATTGTTGCCGCTACGCTTGTCCAGTCGTCATCAGCACGAGAAGTTACGGAGCGATACAGCAGATTTACTTCGGTGACGTCATCCTTGTTGACTGGTCCCGAGATGGTGGCTGTGGTTGCCCACACATCGTAGGCTGGTACCTGAGTGACGGTGACAGGGTCGGCTGTAAGATGAAGTTTCCATACTCTTTCGGTTGTCTTGATGTTATCACCATCGGTGAGAGATGCGGAGATTTCTACTTCATGCTCACCTTCTGACAGGGAGTTCATCAGAGTTTCATCGAAATTGATTTTAATTGTTGAAAGATCAGTTTCGGCATCTGTTTCGTAGGTGAATGTCAAACCACTCTGTTCGGCGAGATTCTTGATGTCGTCGCTCATTTTAAGAAGGTCTATACCGGTTCCTTCAACGTCGGATATTCCCAATAGATCATCGAGTTCATCGAAGTCCAGGATTACCGATGTGAGTTCGGCCGATGCTGACACAAACAGTGCCTTGTGACCTACGTTGCCAGGTTCACCCATGAATGTTTCGTTGATATCGAATCCCACGCCCTGAATAACGGGAGGTGCGATGATATATATGGTTTTGTCAACCACAACTTCACTCTTGTCAACCACTACGCTGATATATCCGCCACCTACCTCTGAATTGTCGGGGGTGTACTGGATGTTGAGGTTGTACTGGTGGGCGGGTTCAACATTTTTGATTACGCCGGTTTTGGTGTATCCCTTACCCGACATGTCGGTACCCTGAAGTTTCCACTCCAGATCAGTAGTGGCGGAGGGCATCATGAATGACCCTACGCGCTCATCTTTCCCTTCAAAGGTGAGTGAGCCACGAGGATGTGACACGGTCAATGTGTAGTCGGAGAGAACGGCGTCAACCTCATCGGCATATTTTACCGATGCCAGAACGTTGGCGATGGTCAGACGGAGGTTCAGCGTAAGTTCATTTCCGGAAATATTGAAGGGGTGGTAGGTTTTGTAAAAACGTGCGTCCCACGAAGCGGAGACACTGTCGCCTGCCCATGCTTCGGCAACGTAACTGCCGGCTACAAGTGCGATACCGTCAGCAGGAATCTCGCTGATACCTTTGTATTTGCGGATCAATCCCTGTTGCCCTGAAATGTAAAGCAGGATGTTTTCATTCAGGTCATCGGTTGAAGCGCGTGACACCACCTTTACGTCACTTTCCACCTGAGCCTTGATGTGGACTCGGCCTCGACCGGTGATGCTTTCGTAATCGTCAGAACAGCCTGCAAAGCATCCTGCGACTGCCACGATAATGGCTGAGAGAATATATTTAATCTTTTTCATATCAGTCCACTTTGAAAATTATTGTCTGTTCTTTCGAGCCTGAGGCATCAACAGCAGTGAGGATGAATTTTGATTCACCCGTTCCGAGGATGTTCAGCAGGGGTACGAACTCTGTAATGTTGAATTCAACTTCCTTTGAACCAATCACCTGGTCGCCGTACTGGAATTTGAGCGATTTGAATCCTTCGATCAGGTCTTCTTCGGGATATGCAAGGTCAAATTCATCTTTCAAGTGAATTGTGGCGAGTTCTTCGGGGGGAAGTGTTTCTGAGTCGATCTTTACATAGATATGTTCAAAACCTGTTTCACATTCGGTTGCGAGATACACAACATAACTTGTGCCGTCCTCGGGTGTATTTACTTCGTCGATGGGGAAGTCGCCGGTAATCTTAATCAGACATTCGCCGGGGGTAGGATCGGGTTTGTCAGGTTTTGAAGGTTCTTCACCACCATCATCGGGACCGTCTGTGGGGCGGTCTGTGTCATCGATAGGATCGTCTGACACGGGCACTTCGTTGTAAACATCGTCTGTCTCAACGTTTGAGTCAACGCCGATGCCGGGTTCAACGCTACCGGTTTCATCCGGAACGTCGGGAACCGGATTCTTACGTTTGTAGTTGATCTTTACGTGGTTACCTGCCACGATTCCGGTTACGATGTCGGTCTTGGTTTCATAATATCCGTCAACGGTTCCGGAAAGGTTGAACACCAGCGTGGTGTTGCCATCGATGGCCTGGAAGCATCCGAAACGTTTCTCACCTTTTTCAAATGTGAGTGATGCCTCGTCATTGGCTACCACGGTGACCTTTATGTCATCGCCTAAATAAGGTGTGATTGATTTGTCGAAGTTGATGGAAACTTTGATATTGGCGAATTTGCAGATGATATCGCTGATTTCGGTAACTTTGCCATCCTCAATCTGGAAGGTGGTCGATCCTTTGTAGAGGGGAGCGTTCCATTCAGCCTTCTGAACTCGGTGTGAGGCTACTTCTACGGTGTAGGTGCCGACGGGGAGAGTGAACACTTCAGGCATCTGGCTGTAGGTCCATTCAGCGCGTGTCACACCTTTACTGTTTATGATTGTCACGATGTAGTCTGATACGTCGGTGACGTCGTCCGCTGCGCGGGTTTCTACCACCTTGTCTGCTGCGGCAAGGTCTACGTCAACCCCCATCTTCGAAAGAAGAACTGTTCCCTCACCTCCGGTTTCCGGATTCCATGATTCGTTGCATGAAGGGAGGATTATAGCCGCCAGCAAAGCGACAAGTGATAATATTTTGGATTTAATTCGTATCATCAGATTAGTATTCAAGTTTTATTTCGTCAATGAAGAGTTCTGAACCGTGGTAGGCCTGAGTTAGACCGGCAAAACCGGGGAAGTTAAGCCAGGAAGTGCTGGATTGAAGAGCCTCCGAGGTGTAGGTGGAGAGGAATTTAACGTAGATTTTGCTTGCTGTGGGTGAATTGTACCCATATTCCAGTGGTATGGTTTGGGTATCCTCAGCGGTGTTGTCAATGAGAATCTGGTTTTCCCTGATAACGTTGCCGTTTTCATCCAGTACTGCTATGTAGGCCAGTCCTTTGTCAGCATTGTTCTTGGGCGAATAACGACATTTGAATGATATAGCCGAGGGACGTGAAGTAAACAGATAGCCGGGGTCAAGATCATCGGTAGTAAGAGGTCCGGTCACACCTCCATAGCCATCAGGACGTATGCCGCGTGACTTGCCGAGGTGAAGAAGACCTGCGTCGGCATACTTTGTTGACCCGCCACTGCCCAATGCCTGGTTACTTGATCCCCAACCGACGGTGCGGAGAATCACCCCTGTGCCGGGATTGTTCTCATCCGATGGAAGAGTACCCTCATATTTATTTTTCGGATAGTTGTCACCCTGGCTCGTTGTCATGGGGTTGTTAGTACCCCACACGGTACCGTCGCCAATCATCCATTCTATCCATCTGTTTCCGGAGTCGTGTTGAACCCATTCATATCCGGCGCTTCCTATCACGGGGAGTTGCAGGGTATTTTCGGTTTTGAACGTAATGGTGTTGTAGCGCAATTCACCCACGGTGGCGAACACCTTGTAGGTGGTGTTGGGGGTGAGGTTCAGCAGTTTATAGCCGTTTGCCGTAGTTTCGTATGTTAACTGTTTGAACGTCAGACCGCTTTCGGCATAGAATGTCAGTGCTTCATCATCTTTTTTCGGAGTGGCGAAACTCATTGAAACCTCAGCGGTTTTTGCAAATACGTTTCTTTGATCAACAGAAAGACCACAGCGGGGGATGACAAGTCCAATTGAGCGTGAACCCCAATCAGCCCTGAGTGTGAGATCATGTTCGTGACCGGGAACGGTGAAGGTGACGTTATATGAGTTGCCTGTCAGATGTGTTACCGCCAGATCTGAAACCTCGGTGAATGTGCCTCGGTCATTCTGGAAGAGGAATTTGACATCTTTTGCCAGATTTGAGCCGTTGTAGTGGAATGTGAGCGATACATCCGGATCGCTGTAGAACAGAGGCTCGAACTCGCCGAACTCAAAGAGTGCTTTAACTGTTCTGACCGACAGGGTTACAGGTTCTGCCTGACGCTCAAAACGGTCGGTGAGGGTAACGGTGAAGGTTGACTGGTTCAGGCCGCCATCCATATAACTGATATTCTCACATACTTTTGAGAAATCGATAACAGCCATTCTGTCAGGACTTTTAAATAGACCGTGGACATCCAAACCGAGCGAGTTCAGAGTAGCCTGTGTCTCGGCATCAGCGTTCACCAGTTCCACTTTTGAGGGCCAGCCGTGCTGACGCAGGGCGGAAGAGTTGGTGGTCAGGATAACAGAAGTTATACCGGCGCGACCTTCCAGATGCACTTTGAGCGGATTGTCGGGAAGTGAGGTCTCCACAATGCTTACTGCTTCGCCGGAGGTGAAACCGTCGGTGTTGAGCGTAGGCTCGGGAGCAGTTACCAGATCATCAAGGTTGATAACCTCCTCCTCCATCTCGAGCGAGTCGTCGTATGTGATGGTAACCACCGGTTTGCCAACGACTGTAGCAGTACCGAATTTAATGGGGTGGTGCGTGCGTTTCTTAGCCACGAAGGGTGAACTTTTGAGTTTTGTTTCAACACCCTGCGGGTTGGTCATGGTTACTGTCACGCTGGTTGTACCGGGTTTAACGTATACCGGGCGTGTCTCCTTGGGAGAGACATAGACGGGAGTGGTACTTCCGGTTACGGTAGCGCTGTAGCCCGAGAAAAATTTCTTGAAATCGTCGGTATACTGCACCTCGATCATCGAGTTGTTTACGGTGGCGGTGAGTGACACGGGTGTCACCTCGTTTTCCATAACCTTGATTGACGTTTCATCGTGATAGAAAGGTTTCTCAAAACCTTCTTCATTCTCTTTGCCATAGAAGGCTTCTACGGTGTAGTCGCCGATGCTGAAGGTCTGATCTTGTGGGAATTCATCGTATTTCCATGATTCAGAATAGGAACCGTCGCTGCTTGTCACACGCAGAGTCAGATCCTCTTTCTCAATTTTGGAGGCTGCGGCACGAGATATGACAATATCGTTGCCGATTTTTCCGGTTTTCACCTCTGAGTCCACGTTGAGGTTCATGGCGATTTTGCCTTTAGCATCGCCTAAGAGCCCGCGGTTTTCCTCGGAGCAACTGCCCAGAGAGAGGGCAGCGAGAGTCAGAATACCGGTGTAAATGAGTTTGTTCATAACTCCTTCTTAATTGGTTTATAATAAATTAACATAAGGCGCAAGGCCTGTGATTATATTTTGGTTTCGATAGGCCAAAATTCGTGTCAAAGGTAGTGATTTTTTTGCAAATCAACGCCATAAATACCGAAAAAAATGACGCCTTAATATCGTTTTTAACTATTGTGTGCACACGATTTTCAAAGTTGTGCAGAAATTATTAAATGAAGAGAGTGTATTATAATTTGTGATGAAAGCAATAATTTCATAATCTCTCTAAATAGAAATATGATCTATATTCAAATTCAAACACTCTCTTGATTTAAACACGAAAAAGGACGCAAAACGCAGTCGCGCCCTCTAATTATTTTCAATATAAGCCTGCGATTGAGAATATCTCAATGAAGTTGTCTATACTTTTTCAGGAGGGGGTGTCAAATAGGCGCATCCTCGCCGTATACAGGATTATGCGGCTGCTCTATGGAGCAGTCCTATAGGGCTAATGTGTTGATTGTCAATATGGTAGGGATGCTCCCTGGAGCATCCGTCGGATATACATCACTGTCCATGAACGTACAACACATAAAAATAGGCTGCATTTTGACACACCCTCGATGCGGGTACAATAAGAGCCTATCCCTTTATCATCTGTAAAATCATTGTCAATTTCCAATGGTATGCCACGAAATTTCTCAATATGAATTGTTTTAATCTTCAAGAATTACCAATTTATAAGTTCCGGTTTTAAAAGAAAGTCAATCAGACCGATAGTTACTATTCCTTCTTCGTTTCTTTTGGGCTTAATATAATCTTTAACGATTATAATTTTCTTGAATGAATCGTCAATATTAAGTAATGAGGCAGATTCCTGACGCTCCTTTGCATCTGTAGGCATCATAAACGCAGATTGGATATAGTATCGTTGGCTACCTTGATTTGCCACGAAATCGACCTCATACTGCTTACGGATTCTCTTACCCTCATTATCGTTGGTTCTATACTCCACTACGCCTACATCTACTTGAAAACCTCGAATCTTTAACTCATTATAGATGATATTCTCCATAATGTGGTTTTCTTCCTGCTGTCTAAAATCAAGAATTGCGTTGCGCACACCTACATCCGAAAAATAATACTTGGACAGCGTGTTAATGTATTTCTTACCTTTTATATCGTATCGAATAGCCTTCTCTGTCAGAAAGGATTCACATATATAGGTCAAATAGTTATCTATTGTTTTGTTTGACAAAGATACGTTCTTAAGACTTTTAAAAGTATTAGCCAATTTATTGGGATTGGTAGGAGAGCCTATAGCAGACGCTATCGTTTGAATCAACTCCTTAAGTTCCGGTTCTCCTTTTAATTTGTACCTATCTACAATATCGCGTACAAATACAGTTGAATAGAGTCTTTTTAGATAGTCGATTTTCTTCTTCGGTGTTTCCAATGTCAGTACATGAGGAAGACCTCCGTAGGTATAATAATCAGCCCACGCCTCAATGGGATGTCTGTTATCAACCGACATGAACTCAGCAAAAGATAAAGGATAAACATGAATTTGATCTCCTCGACCTCTAAATTCCGTTATTATATCAGTTGATAAAAATCTGGAGTTGCTACCTGTCACATACACATCGGCATTATCTATCTTGAGATAACTATTGAGTACATC
Organism: Bacteroidales bacterium; assembly: GCA_014800385.1. Lineage (GTDB taxonomy): Bacteria > Bacteroidota > Bacteroidia > Bacteroidales > Muribaculaceae > CAJUPY01. Next base: position 4,822 of record JAAVGE010000031.1, on the reverse strand, counting down.
TTCAAACTCTGGTACATGCTGAACCTCATCCAGAAGTATATAATACATCTTGTCGTCCACCATCTTTGAGTCAATGTGGGCAAGCAATGCATCGGGATTGCGCAGGGTGGCATTGCGTCTATCTTCTAAATCAATTTTGATAATATGATCGTCTGTTATTCCTTGTTCTTTCAAATAATCATTGAACAGATGAAACAATAGAAATGACTTGCCAGATCGTCTTAATCCGGTAATAATCTTGATTAGCCCATTGTGTTTACTTGAAATGAGTTGATTTAGATAGTAGTCGCGTTTTATAATCATTGTTTACTCCCAAAAAGCGGTCAATTGGTCAACTTTCTGGACTGCAAAATTAAAACAAAATTTTGAACCCACAAGTTTCAACTCCAAAAAATCGGTCACATGACCATGTTTTTGGAGTGCTTTTTAACTATTGTGCGCACACGATTTTAAAAGTTGTGCAGAATTTAATAGATGAATTGAAGAAAATTACAACCAAGTAAGAGAAATGAGGAAAAATAGTTGTGTAGAAGAATTAATTGTTATATCTTTGGGGTTAAGTAAATCAATCACCATGAAAAAAGCCTGTCATCATCACATTTTTGCATTGATTATGTTTCTGTTTCTTTCTTTCCCAATGATAGTGAAGGGGGAGGTGGAGAACAATATAATCATTCCTGAGGAGCATCACCTGATTACGCTGAGCACAGAGGGTTCGGGCGACAGAATCAGGATTGGGAAAATCAAGCATGAGCAGAACGTGACTTATACATCTACTCGTGTTCCTGACGAGGTGATGGTGATGTTTCCCTACGACAAAACTCAGTCGGTTGACAAGGCTAAGTGCAAGGGTAGTGTACCGGAATACAGAAAACTCTGGAGCAGCGATCTGTTTCATGATGACAGCAGAGCGTGTGTGATGAAACTTTCGCTTGAACCGGGGAAAAACAGCGATGTCCAGTTCACCACTACAACAACCCGACCGGGGTTCAGCACACTGATGTATATTGGCAACATCTATCCTGTGCGAAATTTCTCCATCACCTATAAAATGCCGGTAGAATTGAAGGGGATAATTGATGTAGCCGAACGTAATTTGCCTGATTCCCTGAATGTTACACGCGAGGTGGTCTCTAACGGAAAGGAATATCAGATTCAACTCACCGCAAAAAATATTCCTGCGATGAAACTTGAGGAAGGGTCGCCCTACGCCCGAATGATTCTGCCGCATATAATGATGACCGGACTGTTCAGCGATGTCAATGAACTGTACACATATCTTCATGGGTTCACCACCGCCGAAGACCCGGCAGCCTCTACGGTGACCGATTTCGCACTTGACCTTACCAAGGATTGCGAAACGGATATGGAGCGGTTGGAAGTGATTCAGGACTGGGTCAGGGATAACATACGTTATGTGGCGATAGAAACCGGCGATTTGGGGTACATACCTGACCTACCTTCTGAGGTTCTGAAGAAACGTTTCGGCGACTGCAAGGGGTCAGCATCTCTCATAAAGGCCATGCTGCGGGGTGTGGGTATTGACGGTCGTCTGGTGTGGATAGGCACGTCAAGCATTCCGGAGGATTTTACCGATGTTCCCAACCCGGGGATAGGTAACCACATGATAGCAGCGGCACTCCTTAACGATTCAATTTATTATGTCGACGGCACTGTTGGGGCTGCCCCTCAGGGCTACTATTCCCCCTCAATCCAGGGCAAGCAGACCATCATTGAAGATGGAAATCTTCCGTTGATCCATCGTGTTCCCGTACTCTCTCCCGACGCCTCATGCGACAGTGTGATAATCCATGGAACTCTGGCGGAAGATAAAGTCATCGGGAGTATGACGGAACTCATTTCAGGCTATTTCAAGGCAGCACTGGCCAACCGTTATAAAATGGCTGATGACGACAGAAAGAATAAGATGGCATCAGCCTATCTGAGCGAAGGGCGAACTAATTTTTCCTTTGTCGCACCAAGAATCGATAATCTTGAGCCTGAGGAGGAGTATGCCAGGGTCTCAGCAATAGTGAAGATTGAAAAGACAACCACCGAGTCGGGGGGTAAAGTCTATTTTAACCCGTCGCTTTACCAGATCAGGGACTCCAAAGTCAACATGAAAAATCGTACCCAACCCTTTTTCAGGGTTGTCCGATGCAGGGTGGTTAGGGAACTTCATCTCACCATACCGGAAAATATGACAGTGGAGAAACTTCCGGAGGATTTTCATCTGGACAACCGGTTCATGGATGCCTCGCTGACATATAGCCGCGATGGAGATGAGGTGATATGCCGCTTTGTCCTGGTATGGAAAGACCAAATGGTTCCTTACGCGGAACTCAAGGGGTATAATGACGATATTACAAAGGTGAGCAAAGCCTTGTCACAACGTATTCAATTAAGCAAATCTTAGATATATTAATATATGAGAAAGTCACTGATTCTGTTAGGATTACTGTTTGCTGTCTGTCTCAGCGGCAGTGCTGATACAAAGAAACTTAATCAAGGGTTCCTGAAAAAGGCGGCCAAGCAAGTGTGGAACATGGATCTGCCGCAGTTCGATCCTAAAAAGGAACTGACCGACACAATTTATGATGGAGCATCGGCTGCGAATATCGCGGTGTATTATTACTTCGGTGCTGACCGCCATGAAATGAACACACTGCGTGACGGTCGTATTCCCCCCAAGGAATGGCGTCTTGGCGAAACCGAGTGTCTGTTCCTGCAGCGTCGTATGGTAAAGATTCTTGATGAAAAGGGATTGGAGGAGAACTCTACGTTCACATTCGAGCCCTCCGAGACAGAACGAATTGACCAGATTATGGTATGGGATATGAATGTTGCGTTCGGTGCCAGGATTTTCAAGCCTGACGGCAAGGTGATTGAGGTTGACATGAAGCAGACTCTCACTGATGGTGATGGCAAAAAGGGGAAAGATGCGGTGAAACACAAGATAGCCATTCCGGGACTGGAAGTGGGTGACGTACTTGACTACTTCAAATATCTCGAGGGATATTTTTTAGGAAACTCCGGGATAACGCAAAAATGGCTTCTGATGTCGGACTATCCTTCGGCATCATTCGTGATGGAGGCGTCACTTGACCCCGCACTGACAACTATCGTTAGCGCTTTCAACGGTGTTGAGCCACCCACACGTTTCACCAGCAAGGAGGGTAAGGAGTGTCTGTCATGGCGTCACACCGACCTGCCATCGTTCAAGATTCCCTCATTCTGTGAGCCGGAACGTCAGGTGCCAGTAATGAATATTGACATTTCGGATAATATCAGTGAGATATATCATCATCCCAAAAGCCGTCGTCGCCCGGGGGTATTTTTCAACCCCATGGCTCAGACCGCATTGCCGGGTATAGCAGAATACTACAGCGGAAGAAAGTGGGAAGGTTCGGATATGTCAAAGGCAACCGCGATAATGAAAAGTTATCGTGAGGCTAACCCTGATGCTTCACCCCTCGATATTGCTGACGCATCGTACCTGACAACCCGTTACATTACACAGTTATCAAAAGATCCGTTCACCCAGTGGGATATGGTGGCGTTCATGAAGGATTTGATTGACAAACAGAATATTGACAGTGTGTCATATTTAGGTATATCCAATCCACGAAGAAACATAGATGTATCTTATATCTTCCAGTACAATCATTGCAATCCTTTGATTACTGTTGGTGACAGACACTATTTCTTTCCTCAAAACCTCGCGGTGGCTCCCGGTGAGTTACCCCCGGGCTACAGTGGTGAGACAATGTTCAAGTTGCATGGAAAGCGTAAGGAGTTATATGAAAACTTCTTCTTTACAATGGACAAACTGCCAAAGGAAACAGCAGCCACCAATGCAGCCGTGTTTGACGTAAGGGTGGACCTGGAAGATGCGGAGGAAGGGGTGGTTAACCTCAGTTACAATGCTTCGCGCAAAGGTCAGTTCAAGAGTCTTGCCGGTGCAATTGTGGAAACCCCCGACCTGATTGAGTTCTGCGAGGAGAAGTTGGGCATACCCGGTACGGTGATTAAGAAAAAGAAAATCGATGCTCTGAAAGAGAATCGTTATGACATGGCAAAACTTGAGGATGACCAGAAGAAAAAACTCGAGCAGATGTATAAGGCTGACTTGGGGATTGAATCGATGGAGGTTGACTCCATGATTATTATTGATTTTGGTTTCGACGCCGCCTCTCCCGAGTTTCGTTATCACCTTTCGGGCAAGGTCGACGATGTGGTTGCCCCGGCCGGAGATGACATAATTCTGAGTATAGGCAAACTTGCAAGTGTGGTGCAGTTGACCGATAAGGAACGCACGGAGAAAAAACGTGAAATCAGTATATTCACCCCCGGAGCGTCAAACCGACGTGTCAATCTTACGGTGTCTGTTCCGGAGGGTTACACCGTTGACAGTGAGGCGATTCAGGAACTTGCAAAACAGTCGTCAGGCGGACGTGCCGGTCTGTTTATGTCGCAGGTGAATTATGATGAGGATAACAAGGAGATAAAAATCACTCTGCTGATGCGTAATCCCTCTGCTATCTATGCCCCTGCACATTGGGACGATTTCCGCAAGGTGCGCGAGGATGCAGCCTCATTCGGCGAAGCGAGCATCGTTTTCCATAGAAACTAAGATTGTAGATTTATACTGAATACATAAAGAGGGTGTGTCATAATTGGCGCACCCTCGCCGTATACATGATTATGCGGCTGCTCCATGGAGCAGCCCTACAGGGCTAATGTGTTGATTGTCAAGAGTGTAGGGATGCTCCTAATCTTGGTCAAAATATCAAATATTCTTTAATCAATATGATTTTCTAAG
>JAAVGE010000030.1 GCA_014800385.1 Bacteroidales bacterium | reverse complement strand
GCACGTGCATCATATACTGTTTCTTTCCCCCACACGCTTCCGCTTCGCTGCAGCGTACGGTTACGCATAATCGGCGTCCTCCAGACGCCCATGGGTTTGTGGGGGCTGATAATCAGGTGGTTGGTGGCTTGCTTTTGTTTCTCCTGTTCTCCTGTCAAAAATATATAGACAAGGCGGGCGGCTGCTCCGTGGAGCAGCCCTACAGGGTTGGCAATCAGTCATATGCTTACTATGGGGCTGTATGTTATTTTGAAAAGAAAACCTGTGAGCGTTTAACTCACAGGCTTTTAACCCATATTGGGTCGGGGTGAGAAGACTCGAACTTCCGACCTCCACGTCCCGAACGTGGCGCGCTGCCAACTGTGCTACACCCCGATTGGCTTTGTCGCTTTCTTTTGCAGGTGCAAAGTTAATAATTTTTTCTGATATGGAGAATATTTTGCCTGTTTTTTTATGGTTCTTGTCGCAGATTGTAGTTATTGCGTTGGTTCTCAAACTCTTGTGGGTTTGCTTTGAGCGCCATGGTGTCGGTCAGCGGGTTGTATGTGGCTTGGATTATTTCCGGGGTTACGCTGTCCGGTACTTCGTTAGGTTGTGGTCCGTTGTATTCTACATTCAGGTTCAAATAGTGGGCAACGGCATCGATTGCTGCGATGGTAGCGCGAATTTTCCCATCTTTTGAATATCCTGCAATGTGAGGTGTGGCTATTGCGGCACGTTGGAGCAGTGCAGGTGAAATGTCAGGTTCATTTTCCCAACAGTCTATCACCACCTTTGATATTTTTCCGTTGTCAAGAGCCTCGATGAGGGCCTGAGTGTCGGCTATCGGACCGCGTGCGCTGTTGATTACCACTGGCTTGCGTTTAACGCTGTCAAGAAATTGTTTCGACAGGAGATGATGGGTGGGGTAAGGACCGGATGTGGTGTGGGGAGTGTGGACGGTGATGACGTCGGCCTGATCGGCTATTGTTTCAAGCGACACGAACTGTCCGTCACCCTCTTTTTCTGCTCTCGGAGGGTCACAGAGAATGGTTTTAATCCCCATGCTGCGGGCCCAGCGGTCAACGATTGAGCCTACGTGTCCTACGCCGATGATGCCGAGTGTAAGGGTGTCAAGGGGGCGTTCCGCAGTGTGCAGTATGGCAGCCATTACATATTGGGCAACAGCAGGAGCGTTGCATCCCGGAGCGTTCACCACTTTTATTCCGTGGCTTTCGCAGTAAGGTAGGTCAATATGGTCCGTCCCTATGGTTGCCGTGGCTATGATTTTGCATTTGCTGTTGTCAAGGAGGGTGCTGTTGCAGCGTGTGCGGGTGCGTGTTATCAGTGCATCGGCGTCGCGCATGGTTTCGGGGGTAATCTCCTCGGGGGGGAGATAGCGTACCTGAGCGAGATTGTCAAAAACGCCCTTAATGAAGGGGATGTGGTTCTCGATGACTATTACAGGTTCCATAGGTATATGGCTAAATAGGGTAGGGTGGTTGCGATGATGGCAAGATATGACCTTCTGTGACGGCGTTCTGCAAAGAAGTGTGCAATCTGATATGCTGCCGTAAGATTAAGCATTGGGATGTAAACCGTGATGCTGTTGGTGTCGACAAACATCAGTAGCAGTGTGGCGAAAAACATCAGTAGCAGGAATCCGTTGTAGGCGCGTATCTGGGCATTGTAACTGAGCAATTTCATCAGGTTTGACACCATGAAGATTATCCCGGAGAGTGTGGTCAGTACAATCACCGAGAATTGGGGGAGTGTCAGAGAGGGTATACAGTTGACGATGGTGTAGATTTCCGGAATGTAGAAATCATCAAGTGTGATTACTCCGAAGCCCAAGAGGAGCCAGAACGGAGTGATGACGCCGATTAAGGCGGCTATGACCTGCCGGAAGCCGAACATGCGCATCTGTGCAAGTGCGGGGAGAAAGAATGGAATGTAAAGCAGCATGGAGAAACAGCATAGCCCGCAGGAGGTGAGGATAAAGAAGAGCAGGAATATGCGTCGTATAGCGGCTTTGTTGTCGTAGCAACTGAACAGGAGTGCTGTTTCAAGTACCATTATCGCCGTCAGGAATGTGCCGCTGCTGAACTCACCCATCAGTGCAGGCGTGGCTGTCTGCATGATGATGAAGAAGGTGGCCATCAGGCGCGACAGTGAGCGGATGGTGTTGAACTGTTTGGTTATCAACACCATCGCGTAGCCTGTCATGAAGTTGACCGCCAGACTGACGACCAACGATGTTATGGGGTTTGCGATCCACTCGCCGGGGGGGAGGAAGAATAGTCCGTCCTCACCGGTGAGGGGAGGGATGACACCCGCAAAAAATGCTGCGAGCGTCATCACCACGGAGGTCAGTGCTACAAAAAGAAATCCTCCCCGGTTGTGGAAAAACCGGGTTATTTCGTTCTCGTTTATGTAGAGTCCTCCGTGCATGGCTGTTACATGAGATCCTTACCGATGTCGCGACGGAAGTTCTTTCCGTCAAACTGAAGCAGATCCATCGAGCGATAACTCTTGGCGAGTGCCGCGGGTATATCTTCGGCCATGGAACTTATGGCTATCACACGACCTCCGGAGGTAACGAGGGTGCCGTCCTCGGCAATTTTTGTTCCTGCATGGAAAAGGATGCTTTCTGTCACTTCTTCGGTGCCGGTGATGACTTTTCCTTTGGGATATGAGCCGGGGTAGCCCTGTGACACGGCCATAACGGTAACGGCGGTGTCGGGTGAAATCAGCAGGGGAGCATCGCCTAAATCACCTTTGGCGGTCTTCATCAGCAAGGGGAGAAGGTCTGACTCTATGCGGAGCATGACCACCTCGGTTTCAGGGTCGCCCATGCGGACGTTGTACTCGATAACCATAGGTTCGCCCTCTACGTTGATCAGACCCAGGAAGATGAATCCGCGGTAAACGATACCGCTTTTCTTCAGGCCGTCGATGGTGGGGCGGATGATGCGTTCCTCCACCTTTTTCATGAATGCCTCATCGGCGAAGGGTACGGGGCTTACCGCTCCCATGCCGCCGGTGTTCAATCCGGTGTCACCTTCTCCGATACGTTTGTAGTCTTTTGCCACGGGAAGTATGCGATACTGGCCATTGCCGTCGGTGAGGACAAATACGGAACATTCTATACCTTTGAGGAACTCCTCGATGACCACGGTGGCTGATGACTGACCGAACATGCCGCCGAGCATTTCGCGGAGCGATTTCTTGGCTTCATCAAGGTCGTCGATGATCAGCACCCCTTTGCCGGCTGCCAGACCGTCGGCTTTCAGAACGTAGGGGGGACGCAGCGATTCCAGGAAGGCGTCCCCTTCGGCCACTGTGTCGGCGGTGAAACTGCGGTAGCGTGCGGTGGGGATGTTGTTTTCCACCATGAACTGTTTGGCGAAATCCTTGCTCCCCTCCAGTGCCGCACCTTTCTTTGATGGACCGACAACGGGAATGCCTAAGGGAGCGAAGTAGTCATATATCCCTGCCACGAGGGGGTCTTCGTTACCCACCACGATGAGGTCGATGGCGTTCTCCTTGACAAATTTCTCTATTGCAGGGAAATCAAGGGGTGATATGGCCACATTGGTGCCGTAGGCGCCTGTACCACCGTTACCGGGTGCTATAAACAGTTGTTCGAGCAGAGGGCTTCGTGATATTTTCCAGGCGAGTGCTGATTCTCGTCCGCCTGAACCGAGCAGAAGTACTTTCATATTATGCTGTTTTAGAGAGTGTTTGAATTTAAACCAAATTTATTATTTTGAGAGTTTTGCAAATTTTTGAAAATCATTTAATTCCAAACACTTTTTAATTTTTCTTTTTCCAGCCGCGGCTACGCATCAGCGGACCTTCCTGCGGGGGTAGAGAGGGTGTTTTATGTTTGATTGATTTCAGGGCAAATTCGTTGCGACGTGCGGCTAAAGGATTTTCTGAAACCAGTTCACGTTCGCGTGCAAATTCTTCGCGACGGTCACCGCTGCGTGAGGCGAAACGGTCCTGACGGCTCTCCTCGCGATGCGATCCGAATCCGGATTTTCTGCCGAATCCGGGTTTCTTGCCGAAACTGCGGTCATCACCGAATGAGCCGCGTTCCCCGCGACGGAATGATTTGCCTGATTTATCTTTACCTTTGCCGAATTTATCTTTGCCGCGTGAATCTTTTCCACCGAATCCTTCACGACGTGCTTTGGCTTTCCACTCCACGTCGGAGATACGGCGTTTTGCAGCGACATGACCCGATGAGGCATGTTCCTCTTTTCGGAGCGAGCCTCCGCTTTTGCGGAAATCGCTCATTGCGCCTTCAAAAATGATGTATTCCTGGAGTTCACATTCCAGTGAGCCGTTGAGCAAAGGTATCTTGGCTGAGGGTGACAGACCGATGGCAGCGAAATATTCCTTTTTGTAGCCGATGACCCAGGCCTCATACCCCTTGAACACGTTTTTCAGGCGGTTGCCCAGGGTGTTGTAGAGCCCCTCCATGTCGTCTGATGTGATACGTTCGCCGTAGGGGGGATTCGTAACGAGGATACCGTTGGCGGGAGCCTCGGTCCATTGCGAGATAGGTTTTACTTCCAGTTCGATGTTTTTGGTCATCCCTGCGCCACGCACGTTGCGGCGTGCAATCTCCACTGCTTTCGGCGAGATGTCGGCACCGATGATGGGTACGGTTATCTCACGCTCGCCGGAGTCATCGTTGTAAATTTTTTCAAACAGTTCGGCGTCGTAGTCGGGCCACTGCTGGAAGGCGAATGATTTGCGGTACACTCCGGGGTTGATGTTGGCGGCGATGAGTGCTGCTTCAACCAGGAAAGTGCCTGATCCGCACATCGGGTCAACGAAAGGACGGTCGCCGTTCCATCCGGTGATGAGGATGATACCTGCGGCGAGAACTTCATTGATGGGGGCTTCGGTCTGAGCCTCGCGGTAGCCGCGCTTGTGGAGCGATTCGCCTGAGGAGTCAAGCGAGAGGGTGACACGGTCGCCGGAAACGTGTACGTTGATTATGACATCGGGGTCGGTTACGCTGACCACGGGACGTTTGTCAGGTCCGTATTTATCTTTGAACCAGTCCACTATTGCATCCTTGACGCGATAGGTCACAAAGCGTGAATGGGTGAATTCGTCGGAGTTCACCACTGAGTCGATTGAGAAAGTCTTGTTAAGAGAAAGTACTGATTCCCAGTCGAAATCCTTCACCATGTCGTAGAGCGAGTCGGTGTCTGTTGCGATGAATTTGTGGAATGGTTTGAGTATTCTCAGAGCGGTACGGCAGCAGAAGTTGGCCTTATAGAGGGTTTCGAGGTCACCTTTAAAAGAGACCATACGGCGGCCGGGAGTAACCTCGGCTGCGCCTAAATCAGTCAGTTCCTTGGCAAGGACATTTTCCAGTCCCTGAAAGGTTTTGGCTACCATTTCGAATTGGTTGCTCATATATGCTTTTATTTAATTAGTCGGTTGAGTGGAGTTGGGACGACAGAGGTCCCGATGGGGGTAGGGGAGAGGGTGATTTGGTGGAAACAAGAATGTCAAATTACTAAAAAAAGTCCGGCAGTTGCGTCGGACTTTTTGTGTAATCTTCAAGTAGAAATTTACTTTCTGATACCTAACTCTTTCTGAGCAATGATAGCGCGGTAGCGGTTGATATCTTTCTTGATCAGGTAATCAAGGAGACGACGACGTTTACCTACGAGTTGCTTAAGAGCGCGTGCAGTTGTATAATCTTTGTGATTTGACTTGAGGTGTTCAGTCAAATGAGCGATACGGACTGAGAATAATGCAATCTGTGCTTCAGGTGAGCCAGTGTCAGTCTTGCCCTTACCGTATTTCTCAAAGATTTCTACTTTTTCTTCAGAATTCAAATGCATTCTTTTGGAGTTTTAGTAGTGTTAATAATATTGATTTTTAATTGCGCCACAAAGGTAATAATAAATCCTCGGACTGGCAAATTCTGATGGAATAATTTTTGGGAACTGTTCAATTTATCTCTCGTAAATTAAACGGTTTCTTAGAGTTAGTCCATTTTGAGTTTGTCCTTGGCGGGATTGCGGAAGTAGATTTTGCCTTCCTGATATTCCTGAGCGGCAATGAGTGTGGGTTTGGGGAGTTTCTCGTAGTAACGGGAAATCTCGATTTGTTCGCGGTTCTCGGAGATCTCCTCGAGGTTATCGTTGAGCGACGCGAATTCCTGGAGTTTCTTCTCGAGGTCGTGTTTCATTTCCAGAGCGATCTGGTTAGCGCGTTTGGCAATGATGCAGACGGTCTCGTAGACGTTGCCGGTGTCGGCAGACAACTCAATCATGTCGCGTGTAACGGTGTTGAGAGGAGCGTTGGTCTTTTTGTAGTCCATAGTCGAGAAAATTATATTGAAGTGTTGTTTTATTCTTTAACGTATTTGCGTGCTATTTTCAGAATGTTGTCGGCTTCTTCGCGGTTGGGGCTGTCGGGGTAGTTGTTGATGAAGCCGTAGTATTCGTCGATAACGTCGCGGAAGCGGTCGGTTTTCTTTTCCTCTACACTGAGGGCTGCTTCCTGATAGCGTGATTTGAGGATAAGGAGTTCGAGGTCTTCCTTGTATTTTGAGTAGGGATATTCCTTCAGGGCGTTCTGAGCGGTGATGATTGCACTCTCGTAGTTGTTGCCCATGTATGTTCCCAAGTTGTAGTAGAGTTGTGCGTTCTGTAACTCTTTGAGTGTCAGTTTGTCCTGAAGTTCGAAGATGGCGTTCTGTGCTATCGATACTTTTTCGCTGCGGGGGAAGTAGTCAAGGAAGTTCTGGAGTTCTTCAATCGCTTTGACAGTGCCGGACTGGTCGAGTTGCGGGTCGGGTGAGTCCAGATAGTAGCCGTAGCCTGAATAGAAGCGTGCCAGTTCGGTGTATTTCCCTTTGGGGTAGCGGTTGTAGTAACTCTGGAAGTAGGCCGAGGCGTCGGGGTATTCGCGGTTTTCGTAGTGTGCCAGTGCAAGCAGGTAGAGCGATTCTTCCGCTTTGTCCGAGCCTTTGAAAACTGTCACGATATCTTTGAGTATGGTAGTGGTCTGGGCGTATTTCTGACGCTCGAACGCACGTTTGGCATAATCAAATTTATAGTTATAGTCATTGCTTTTCAGTACTTTCTGATATTCACCGCACGAGCAGAGACTGAGCGTGGCGACAAGCAGTATGACGATATTCAGAACTTTACGCATGATGGGCTATTTTATTTCAAGATGCAAAGTTACGATTTTTTATTCAAATAAAAGTTATACTCTCCTGAAAAAATGTTAAAGTTTTTTCAAGGGGAGCAGAAATGGGGAGCCTAACACCATGATTAGCAGCAGTTTTCACCATGGTGTGTAATGTAATAGGTTGATTATCAGGGTGTGGGGCTGCTCCATAGAGCAGCCGCTGAGATTGAGGGGCTCAATCTATCCGTGGATTTGATTGAGATTTTAAACACACGGATTTTTTAACTCGCTTCGCTTTGTTCCCACGAATTCTTACGGATTTTCACGGATCTTTTTCGTAATCATACACACGGGTGACTTGCTGCGCTCGTATGCACGGATGGGAGGGATTTGCACGGATTGTGGCGTGAAAATTCCGTGAAAATCCCTCCCAATTCGAGGTAGCGAGCGTAGCATCGATATGAATCTGTGTGTATGCGGAATAAAAATCTGTGAAAATCACT
>JAAVGE010000029.1 GCA_014800385.1 Bacteroidales bacterium | reverse complement strand
TTTGGCGATTTTTGCCAAGTNTCGTCGGTCACGATGCCCGCATCGCTCCCTCCTCAACTTGCAAAACTCATCCAAAAATATCCTCAAAATCATTCGCACATAAATTTAAACAGTTTCTAACCAAATCACGCAAACATCTGCATGCAACACTTTGCAGATTGCAACAAATTTCGTAAATTTGCACGGTTATTCCTCGCTGAATAACCTAATAATCAGAATATCAACAATATAATAATCTTATAAACCATTTATGGCAACTACAGCAGATTTTAAGAACGGCATGTGCCTCGACATCGACGGTCAGTACTATTTCATCGTGGAATTCCTTCACGTTAAACCCGGTAAAGGCCCTGCTTTCGTTCGTACCAAACTCAAAAACGTTAAAACAGGTCGTATCCTTGACAAAACCTGGAACTCAGGTGTGAAAGTTGACGAAGTTCGCATTGAACGTCGCCCCTACCAGTATCTCTACAAGGATGACATGGGCTACAACTTCATGCACACCGAAACTTTCGAACAGGTTGCAATCCCCGGCGAAGGTATCGAAGGTGTTCAGTTCCTCAAAGAAGGTGACATCTGCGAAGCAATGGTACACGCTGCTTCCGACACTATCCTCACCTGCGAAATGCCCGTTAACGTTGTTCTTGAAATCACCTACACCGAACCCGGCATCAAGGGTGACACCGCTACCAACACCCTCAAACCCGCTACTCTGGAAACAGGTGCTGAAATCCGCGTTCCCCTGTTCTGCAACATCGGCGACAAGGTGAAAGTTGACACCCGCGACGGTTCATACGTTGAACGTATCAAAGCGTAATTACTTTATTTAATATAGGAGGAGGTGTGCCCGTCAGGTGTACCCCTCCTTATTTTTAACANAGTTTTGTGACACCCTTTTCTCTAAATATCAACGGACGGCTCATCAACTACTCCTCTCCGGTGGTGATGGGTATTCTGAACATTACTCCTGACTCCTTTTTCTCAGGGTCACGATGCTCCTCACGCAATGATGTGATGGAGAAGGTCAGTGCTATGATTGAACAGGGTGTTGACATCATTGATATAGGAGCATGCTCCACTCGCCCGGGCTCGGAGTCGGTGAGTGCTGACGAGGAATTGCATCGCCTGATTCCTGCTATTGAGGCACTGCGTGAGGTCGCTCCTGACATACCCCTCAGCGTTGATACCTTCCGCGCTTCAGTAGCACGTGAACTTGTCCGTAATCACACGGTGAATATCATCAACGACATCTCCGGCGGTACTCTTGACAGCGAAATGTTCGCCACAGTGGCCGAACTCAAGGTTCCGTATGTGTTGATGCACATGCGTGGCAATCCCGCTACCATGCAGCAATTCACCGATTATGGCGACCGAGGCGTGACAGCAACCGTACTTGATGAACTGGCTGCTAAACTGAACGAACTGGCTCTGATGGGGGTCAACGACATTATCATCGACCCAGGTTTCGGATTCAGCAAAACCGTTGAGCAGAACTACACTCTGATGCGTGACCTGGAGGTGTTTACACATCTGAGGTTACCGATTCTCGTGGGCATCTCCCGCAAATCCATGATAACCCGTCCTCTCGGAATTGACCCGTCGCAGGCATTGGCGGCGACAACTGCCCTGAACGCCTTCGCGTTGGATCGAGGTGCGGATATTCTGCGTGTGCACGATGTCAGGGAGGCTTGCCAGGCATGCGCCATTTATAATAACCTTCACAACTCCTGAACATGCTTTCATTCGGAATCAAGGACCTGATCGATATCATCCTGGTGGCGGTAATGCTCTATTACCTCTACCGCATAATGAAGGACTCCGGCACCATCAACATCTTTTTCGGAGTGCTCGCCTTCATCGTGGTGTGGGTGGTGACATCCGAGATCCTCGAAATGAAGATGCTCGGTACCATCCTGGATAAATTCATGAGCATCGGACTCCTTGTGCTGGTCATAATTTTTCAGGATCAGTTGAAGCGCTTTCTGGTTGAACTCGGATCGCAGAAACGCTGGAAGTTTATCAAGGATATTTTCCACCATAAAAAACAGAATCCGCACGAACAGCACCATCAGTGGATTCTCCCCATTGTCTACGCCTGCATGAACATGGCGAAGTCAAAAACCGGCGCACTGATTGTGATTGAACAGAATGTACCCCTTGAAACCTACGAGAAAACGGGCGACATCATCAATGCCGAAATCAACTCACGCCTCATTGAAAACATTTTCTTCAAAAACTCTCCGCTCCATGACGGTGCTATGATCATCGCTCACGGCAAGATCGTTTCTGCCGGATGTATCCTCCCTGTCAGCCACGACACCAACATACCTCGCTCCATGGGTCTGCGTCATCGCTCGGCTCTCGGAATTTCTCAGGCTACCGATGCTGTCGCTGTGGTGGTGTCGGAGGAAACGGGTAACATATCCATCGCGCATCGCGGAAAAATTATCACACGCCTCTCTTCAGCCGACCTGGAGCACAAACTGGCGGCTCTTACGGCAAAAGACTCTGAATAATACGCTTATCTCAATTTATAATGGCATTTTACACAAGTGAAGTTATGACCGGCGCTCCCGAGTCATTCAAGTCTGACACACAGAAGTTAATCTACGAATCACTGGAAAAATCGGGCATACCTTATACCCGTATCGAAAGTGACCCGGGTGTGTCAATGGATGATTGTCTGAACATCGACAAGGCTTTCGGAATAGAAACCGTTAAGACCATCCTGCTCACCAACCGTCAGAAAAACAAATTCTGGCTTTACGTTACCCATGCACGCAAACCGTTTATCACCAAGGAATTCGGTGCATCTTTGCAGATTCCACGTGTGTCATTCGCCGATGAGGAACTGATGATGCAGATTCTCGGTACACCCCACGGTGCCGCCACCCCCTTCGGACTGTTGCGCCCTGAAGCAGCCGAAGTAACCTTCGTCATGGATAAGGATGTTGAGGCACGTGACAAAATCGTTATCACCGACGGTGACGCATGCGGATTCATAGCCATCGCCAACAGTGATCTTTTTAAACTCATCGGACGTTCACCCCTCCTCATCGAGAATCCAGCCGAGATTGTTCCTCCCGCTGAGTAATATCTGATTTTGAATTTTCTAAGATTCTTTATCCTTCATTAGTAATCCTTGAGCGGTATTGGATTGTTTTATAGTCAAATAACGAAACAATCTAATATTAAAAACATACAATTATGAAAGAGAAAAGATCTTACTACGTGAACATGATCGAGGCCACCGACGGCAAGATGGCTGAAGTGTTGAACTTTAATTTTGGTGGTCATCATGACATCGCTGCCATGGTGGAAAAAGCCAAGACTTTTGGTTTCGCAAAGGATAAACATGCCAAGGAATTTGTCCTTGCCATGCGATTCATGCACCATGTAATCAAGAAAAATCCCGAGAACCCTCTGTTCGCGGAATTCGCCGCACAGTTTGAAGCATTCAAAAAGAATGTCAAGGCTAAAGCAGGATGTGACTGCGGATGTAAGTAATCACATCTCTTCATTTTGAAAACAGACCGGGAGGCTGTGTCGTAACTAAGGTTACGGTGCAGCCTCTTCCGGTGTGATAGGGTAGGGCATAGGTTATACTGATATGCAAATTTTTGTAGTATATGATGTTATGTTTAAGAGTAAAGGTTGTATTATAAGTTAGAAATAATTACTAACTTTGTGCCTAAATGAAAAAAAGACAAACCAATGAAAAGATCCATATTTCTGTTGCTGTGTCTATCACTCACGTTATGTAACGTTACAGCACGCACCATCCGGGGAGAAGTATACTCCTCCGTTGATTCAACCGCTGTTGCAGGTGCTGACTGCCGACTCTTCTCCGCCCAAAAGATGGTAGCGGGAGTTTCCGCAGATGCTGAAGGTGGCTTCTCACTCGAGTGTGACTCCAAGGGTTCCGTGACGCTATTAGTATCTATGACCGGTTACAACCCCACTGAAATACTGATAGAATCAGGTGCTAAAAACCTCAATATAGGAAAGATTTACCTTGATGAAAACACTGTGTTAGGAGAGGTGACAGTGTCAGCAGAGTCTGTGATACATTCCAAGGGTCGATCCATCGTTTACCCCTCGCAGTCCGACATAAGTGCCTCNGCCACATCCTTGAGNCTGTTCCAGAAACTGCCGCTCGCCGGACTGGAAGCCAACCCGGTGAACCGAACCATTTCTGTNGATGGCGGCTCCCCGGTTATCCTCATCAATGGTGTACCTTCTACNATTGACGACCTTAATGCGCTCCAACCGAAGGATATTGAAAAAATAGAATACTCACGGTTTACCCCCGCACGCTATGCCGACAAGGGTAANTCCGGCTTTATCAACATTACCCTNAAACAGNGAAACGACGGCGGACAGGTCTACCTGTGGGGCAGATCGGCNGTCAACACAGCCTTTGTCGATGCCAACCTACGTGCTTCCTACCATCAGGGACCATCGCAGTTTACCCTCTCTTACACCCCATCATGGCGAAATTATCAGCAGGTCTACGATGAACGCACNGAAAGTTACATCGCCGATGATTTCGTGGTTGACCTTGTGTCGNATGACCGTAACCCGTTCTACTATCACTATCATAATGTTAATGTGAAGTATGACTACACCCCCTCATCCAAAACACTTTTCTCCGCTACTTTCAGCGCACGCCCCAACTTCAGCAAGAATCGCCTGATAGGGGAGACCTCCGACTCTGAGTTGGGAGATTACTCCAATTATAATCTAAGCAAGGACCGATGGTTCGCCCCCTCGCTCGACCTTTTCCTCCGCCATCAGTTCAACGACCGTAATTCCCTCGAAGTTGAGGTGGTAGGAACGCTGTCAAACACCGANTACCTCAGGGATAANACCTATAANTTCGCAAACGGTACNGCTCAGTCCTANCTGGTCGATGCCGACAGCCGCCGACGTTCGCTGATCTCCGAAATCAGTTATACTCATGAGTTCAACGACAAAATTGACCTATCCGCCGGTTTTCAGAATACAGTCTCCAACAGCAAGAACCATTACAAATCAACTGACTACGAGCCGATACTCACCGAAAACAACAACTATGCCTACGCACGNCTGGGTGGCTCCTTCGGTAAGTTTTACATGTTTGTAAGCACAGGTGCAAAACTGTTCTGGATTGAAAACGACGACGTGAAACGTCACTTCATCCGTAANCTCTCAATGGCACAGGTATCATGGAAAATCTCGCAGAAATGGAANATCGCAGCCGGATTCTCCTANTCNCCCTNCATNCCCTCGCTCTCNGANATGACCGACTANCCGCAGCAGACNTCCCCTTATCTGATCTCAAACGGTAATCCCGACCTGAAGGTGGCCGAAACATTCCTTTATCAGTTGATGCCTTCGTTCCAATACAAGAAATTCAATGCCTCATTGCTGATAAACTACCGTACACAAAATAATCCGGTTATGGACTATGTCAGTTACATCGGCGACGGTCTGTTCCTGTCGCAGAGCATCAACGCACGCCGCAACCGTAACATAAACGGCAACCTCAATATGCGGTTAAGTGATATAGCGGGATTCGGTATGAACCTTAATGTCGGGATGTGCCATATNGAATCAATGGGCGACGGTTGGTCGCATCATCTTACCTCGTTCAGCGCATCCGGCACAATCTGGTGGAGCAAAGGCCCGTACACCATATCTTATTGGCGTAAAATCCCCGGCAAATGGATGAGCGGAACAACAGTAAGCCGAGACGAAAATGGCGATGCACTGCAGTTTGAGTATAAACCCAACGACCACTGGACCATAGGTGCAAGTTGGATGTACATGTTTGACCGTAAAGGCACACGTTACCCCCGCTGGGACTACTCCCCCGTCAATCCCGGATTCATCAACCGCTACATCAAGAACAATGCCAACATGATTTGTCTGTCGCTGAGTTACTCCGCCGACTTCGGCTCAATCTTCCGAACTGGACGACGCAGTCTTAACAACTCCGACAACGGATCATCACTCCTTAAACTATAACCTGCACTAACCGGAATAATTTAGCAGGAGGCTGTGTCAAATGATGCAGCCTTTTTTTGTGTTGTACGTTTATGGAGAGTGAGGTATATTCGGCGGATGCTCCGGGGAGCATCCCTACACTCTTGATAATTAATGTGTTAGCCGTGTAGGGCTGCTCCATGGAGCAGCCGCATAATCCAGTATACGGCGAGGCTGTGCCTATTTTGACACACCCTCCTACTGTCCTCATGTCAAAAAAGGTAAAAATCAGACTATATTTATGCTTGAAATTTGTATTTAAAAATTTTTACAAACTCCATCCATTTCATCCATTTGAAAAGTTGTAACTAAATATGAGACAGCATATTTTGTCAAAAAAAATTGCACAAAATGTTACAAAAGTGTTACATAACGGGGGGGGGGTAATTTTAACACTATTTTAACATTAAAATTCATTCATCGCTAATTTTTTGCAAATAAAAGTTTGCATATTTCTTAAATATGAGGTAATTTTGTCCCGCTGATTAGGAATTGTAAAAATGAATTGAATAAAGCAATTAAAAATCCGCATATTGCTTGCCCGGATTGCTTCTCATAACCGCATTTGTTGTTGAGAATATTGAATTGCATGAAAAATTATTACATTTTGACAATATTATTAGAGGCATTTAAGCGATCTTCTCACTAACGTCAGTGTCGCGTCACTTAAACCGCGAGATGCTAACGGGAAAGGGGGAGATAGCATACATATATAAATATAAAAGAAATTGTAGACACTCGGAACTGCACATTATTTGCAAATCATATAAATCTGATTATGAAAATTAAGTTACTGTTACTCCCATTGTTGGCATTATTCTTCCACATGCCGGCCAACGCCCAGGATGTTGCTGTAAAAACCAATCTCATCAGTGACGTGCTGTTGAGCCCGAACCTCGGCTTTGAAGCCGGACTTGCCCGGAAATGGACACTCGACGTAAACGGCCAGTTGAACCTCTGGACAGTAGACAACCGCAAATGGCGTCACTGGTTTGTACAGCCCGAGGCACGCTACTGGTTCTGCCGCCGCTTCACCGGTCACTTCGTCGGACTGCACGGCATCGGAGGTCAGTACAATGTGGGCAACGTAGAAGTCAACATGGATATGACCAACACCGACTTCCACCCCTACAAACACAAACGATACGAAGGGTGGGGGATAGGCGCCGGTATCTCCTACGGCTACGCCTGGGCCGTTCATCCCCGCTGGAACATCGAGGCCGAAGTGGGACTGGGCTACATCTACACCCGCTATAACTCCTATCCCTGTGCGAACTGCGGATCGGAAATCTCCCACAACCGCCCCCACAACTATGTCGGCCCCACGAAAGCCGCAATTAACGTAGTATACATTATTAAATAAGCACAGCGTCATGTATAAGAATCTACTGTTTATATCACTCGCTACCGCTTTGACAGCGTCGGCAAACCTGAAATCCACCGAACTTCACATATCCGACCTGGCCATCAACCAGTCCGACGCTGCCATGACCGTCAACATGACTGTCGACCCCGCTGACTTTAAAGTAAAGAGCAATAATAAGGTTGTCCTCACCCCTGCCGTAGTGTCACAGAGCGACACGCTGCGTCTCCCCTCGGTGACAGTTGCGGGACGCGACGCCTGGTATCAGGAAATGCGTAACACCAAGGACCACACCTCGCTGCTCCGCTCAGGAAAGAAAAACCCCTTGGTGTACTCCGCCACCGTTCCCTATCAGCAGTGGATGCAACGCTCCAACCTGGTAATCCTTTCCGACACCATCAGCGAATGTAACTGCGACGACGTCCGTTCATCCGCCATTCCCGTCGTTGACATGGATTTCACCCCTATTAAATATGTTCCTGACAACAACACNTTTGATTATATAGTGCCGACCGACACCCTCGAGAAGATATTCAACCTCTCGGGACGTGCAAACATCATCTTCAAGGTCAACCGCACCGACATCGACTGGACCTACAAGACCAACTACTCCGAACTTGACTCCATCCTCGCCTCGATCAATGCGGTGAAAGATAACAAAGATGCCACAGTCGAACAGATACTTCTCACCGGTTACGCCTCACCCGAAGGTCCCTACGCCAACAACGTCCGTCTGGCAAAAGGACGTACCGAAGTAGTCCGCAAATATGTGGTGGACCACTCCGACTTCACCCCCNCGGTGTTCAAAACCTCCTCAGTACCTGAGGATTGGGCAGGACTGCGCAAATGGCTCGAGACATCCTCCGTTCCCGACAAGAACGCCATCATAGCGCTGATCGACGACAAATCCATCGCCATCGAGAACCGCAACGACGTGCTTCGTCAGCGCTTCCCCGAAACTTACTCCTTCCTGCTGGCCAACGTCTATCCCAATCTGCGTCACACCGACTATCTGATCACATATAAAGTACGTCGCTACTACGATGTAGAAGAGATCAAAGCCGTGATGGAAACCAACCCGCGCAACCTCAGCCTCAATGAATTCTTCCTTTTGGCCAACAGTTACGAGAAAGGGTCAAAAGAATATGACAGCGTGTTCCTGACCGCCGCGCGCCTCTTCCCCAACAACGACGTNGCCAACCTTAACGCCGCCTATTCCGCAATCAATCAGGGAGAACTCAACAGCGCCCGCACCTTCCTGGGTCGCGTAGCCCCCTCAGCCAAAACCGCCTACGCNTGGGGAGTACTCTATGCCAAGGANGGGAACTACGACGAAGCCATCGAGATGCTCAGCCAGGCCCGTGACGGAGGAGTAGTGAATGCAGTAGAAGCAATCGAACTTGTTGAAAAAGCCCGTACACCGGCCAAATCAATAAAACTGTTATAAACCCCAAAACGCTGACAGTCAGCCGGTCAACAGAGAGATCGGCAGGCCCGAACATCAGTCAAAGAGATAACCTTCCCTGACCGGAAGGAGGCTAACCCTCGTCCGGTCCGACCCTCCGACCAAGAAACCAACGAAAACAAATTTAATTATTTATAAATCTAATCACTTATTCAAAATTTCAAATGAACAAGAAATTTTTTTACGGATCGATGGCTTTAGGCCTTCTTTTCGCAGGTTGTNCTTCCGATGANATCATCGACAACGGTGACAACACGGCAGCAAGCGACCAGGCTTACTATGTAAGCATGAAAATCAGTGGTGATGTCCCCGGCTCACGTGCCAGCCAGACCGACGGTAACCCCGTAGACGGTGACACCGACTTCGCCGCAGGCAGCGCTGACGAAAACAAAGTGAGCACCGCTTACTTCGTATTCTACGACAACGCAGGTAACGTCATCGGCGACGTAGTTCCCGTTGAACTTCCTGCAGCAGAAGCAGTAGCATCACCCAACGGAACAGTAGACGTAGCCTACAAATCAGTAGTGCGCGTGGAAGTACGCAAAGGTGAAAGCAAACCCAGCCAGGTAATCTGCTACCTTAACCCCGTGNAGCCCGGTTCACTCAACCGNANCCTCGATGCAATCCAGACCGTAGCNCGTGCAAACTTCCGCAACGGCGACCAGAACTTCGCAATGAGTAACTCAGTGTTCTATCCCCAGGGATCACAGGANCTCCAGATTGCAGTTACCATCCCCGAAGCACAACTCTACAACACCGAANCAGCNGCCAANGCAGCAGCAGATNNCAATNACTGNGTGTCAATCTACGTAGAACGTTACGCAGCAAAATTAGNCTTCNNAGCAGNAGAACCCGATGCATATCAGACNGCATCACGCGTCTACACCGCAGCCGGTGTTTACACCGCCAACCCCGTAGTCCTCACCTTCAAACCNCTGAAATGGGCGCTGAACGCAGAGTCAAAACAGACCTACGTNATCAAATCACTCCGTGAAGAATCAACCGAAGGTCAGATCCTNCCCAACAACTACACCTNCAATGCGCTGAACGCACGTATCAACGCCCAGTACAACGCAAACCAGGATGGTGTACTTGACGGAACAGTNCTNACCACAGGTCTGTGGAACTGGAACAATGCTGCCTACCACCGTTCATACTGGGGTATGTCACCCGCTTACTTCACCGCAGAATATCCCGAAGTGTCATCCGACCTCGAAGATATGGAAGTAAACCAGAACTACTGGTCATACAACCAGGTACTCAACGGCAAGAACGAATCAGGCAACAACATCGGTAAGGAGAACAACACCACCCACTACTTCAAAGAAACCACCGTCGGNTACAAAGCGCTGAACAGCACCAACCCCGCTGCCGCAGTCGCTTCAGTAATCTACGTAGGTGAATACGAACTCTCAGTAAANGGAGCAGCCGTACCCGCCGGAACAAGTTTCTACTCCTACCTTAACGGTCCCGTGACCNTNGANGGAGAACAGGTAGACCGTCCCTACATCTACTTCGATGACAANGCAGCCGGCGTAAGCAAAGTAGCAGGCGGCGAAAGCATGCTCAAACGCTTCCTCATCCAGGCCAACATCATCGTAAAGAAAGATGCCGAAGGNGAATACGTACCCTTCTCAGTNTTCAACCAGGAGGATATGAACAAACTCACCAACGTGTTCGAAGTAGCCGAAATNTCCAAAGAAGTAAAACAGGCCTACGACGGCAACAACAACACCGAACTCAAACTTCAGGCCAACTCACGTACCCTGCAGATCAAAGCCGGTGTGACAGTCAATGACCTGGCCGACATCTACATCCTTTCAAACAACGGTTACAACACCATCACCACCGCNGCCACCGCAGCCGANGGACAACTGACCATCACCGNNGCNAACGTAGCCCTGATGCGCCAGTGCGGTCTGTCATACTACTACACCTCAGGCCACGCCTACTTCAACATCCCCGTTAAACACCTCGGATGGTACCGTACCGCCAACATCCAGAAAGATGCAAACGAAATCAACTGGAACATCGTACGCGTAGGTGACTTCGGTGTAGTACGTAACCACGTTTACTCAATCAAGGTTAACAACATCCTCGGTCTCGCATCAGGTATCGGCAACGATGACACCCCCATCGTACCCCCTGTAACCCCCGATGACCTCTTCATGGCTTACACCGTGAACATTCTGAAATGGGCTGTTGTACCCGTGCAGAACACCGACCTTTAAAAACCCCGGGTGAAGCGACCTCCTGACAAAGGAGAAGCAGAGCCCAAAAATAAAAAATCCCGGAGAGCAATCCGGCTCTCCGGGGTTATTTAAACAACCGAGGAAACACACCTCAAAGAATCAACAATAAAACAAGCATTTGCAAACACTATGCTTCTTCACAATTTCAGCAACAAAGTTCGATATATAGCGATTGCCTGCCTGGCAGGTGCATCCTTCACCGGTTGTTCACTTCTTGAAGAGGATCTTGAACCGTGTCCCGCACAACTGCAGTTACAGTTTGTGTACAACTATAATCTACTGCAAGCAGACGCTTTCGCCACCCAGGTAAAAAGTGTCAACGTATGGGCGTTCGACAAAAGCGGCGCATGCGTGTGGAGTGGGGCAGAGTCCGGCGAGGCACTCACCAAGCCCGGCTACATCATGGAAACACCCCTTCCCGAAGGGACCTACGACTTTGTGGTGTGGGGCGGACTGAACAACAACAGCGACTTTGATCTCGCCACCTACACCCCCACTAACAAGCAGGAATTGGAAGTCACCCTCAAAACCGAAACCACTGACGGCGCCAACATCAGTTCCTCCCACTTCCAGGGACTGTTCCACGGCTACGTACAGAACATCACCTACACCATCAACCCCCAGGCACCGTCAATAAAGACAGTGACCATCCCCTTGATCAAGGACACCAACGACTTCGCCATCATGCTGCAGAACATNAATGGCGAACCCCTCAAAACCGAAGACTTCACGGTAAAATTCACCTACGCCGACTCCTGGTTGGCATGGAACAACGAAGTCAAGAGCCAGTCACCNCTGGTTACCTACACCCCCTGGAGCGCCCTCTACGGCGAAACCACCCTTCAGCCCATGTCAAAGGCTGAAACCACCACCCGCTCCACCCTCCTGTATGAACTCTCCGTCAGCCGACTTCTCAAAGGCGGCGACGCCTATCTCGACGTAATCCGCAACGCCGACAATACAACCATCATCCACGTACCTCTCATCCAGTACTTCCTGCTCGAAAAAGGGAACCGCTACAACCAGTTCGGNGAGCAGGAATACCTTGACCGCCGCGACGACTACTCGGCACTCTTCTTCCTGGATGACAACAGCAACTGGTATGTGGCCGGTGGCATCTACATCAACAACTGGGTAATCGTGCCCCCGCAGGAAGTAAACAACTAAACAACTACCTTTATTGATTTAATAGATGAAACCATATATATCAATCATATTCACAACACTGCTCCTTGCATCCTGCTCACTGCTCGAGGAGCCCGTGGAGGAATGTCCCACCTCCCGGGAGCCGGAAGAGATCAAGATCAGTTTCAGGATGCTGACCCCCGCCTCCGACGTCACCTCGCGAGCCGACGACCAGGGACACGAGGAGGTAGAGAGCGAATACCGCCGCTTTGAGGACGGCATCGACCTGCATGACCTCGGCATGTTCGTATTTGCCAAAATGGCCAACTCCACCGAAAACGAAAAACTCCTGCTCAAGGTAGTCGACCTGGGCAGAGCGCAGGATGTCAACGACCACATGCAGATTATCGGCACCCCCGGCTCATACACCGTCAANCTCACCTTCAAAAAAGAGGAGTTTGACANCTTCATAGGACAGGAACTGACCACCGAAGGGACAGAAAACATCCANTTCCGCCTGCTGTTAGTGGCGAACAGTTCAACCGCCGGCACCACCGGAGGACTGAACTCAGCAAAATGGAGTGCAGTCNGAGGNCAGGATTACCCCACCGTCATCAGCCAGATGGACGACTGGANCTACACAATGGCATACCTGTGCAACTTCAACCTTGAATATGCCGAACATGTCATGGAACCGGGAAAATCAGTGACCGACTTCTATCCCAACACCCGACAGTGCATGCCGATGTTCGGGACCACCACCGCACTCGTATCGCAGCGCTCCCTGTGCAACAGCAGTGACGTCAGCCGAGCCTACCTGGGCGATATGTACATGCTCCGCTCACTGGCCAAGATACGCCTGATAGACAATATAGCCAACAAAAACGCTGACGGCTACCCCAAAGTGATATCAGTCGACGTGGTAGGCACCCAGCATGACATCCACGTCCTCCCCTACGACGCAGTGAACTATATCAACGGCAATCAGGTGCACACCCCCTATCTTGCCAATCCCGAGTATGAAACCGGCAACCTGAACAAATTCACCTACAGTTTAGGTATCATCCCCCCGTCATGGACCGACGTACCGACGCAGAACCGCAAAGGGGACGTTTTCGTAGGCTACCTTCCCGAAATGAGCATCCTCAGCCTCCCCGGACAGACCGAAGANGGNCTCCCCGCCTACCGCATCAACGTGGCACTGTCAAAAAGCGCCGACGGAACAGAACTGACACGCGACTACGTTGTGCCAATGAACCAATATCAGGATAATGTTTTTGATTTCGGCGATTATATCCTCCGTAACCACATCTATACACTTTCCATTAACCGTGTCAACCTTGAGGAACTCACATTTAATGTTGCTGTAAACGAATGGAGAACAATAGACTATGAATATGAATATTAATATCCGTTACATANTAGTTTCGCTTGCCGTAATTCTCGGACTCTGCACNGGCTGCTCCGACGACNCGGCACAAGGTACAGGCACCGACCCTGTGGCCGGTCTGACACTTCGTGTTCCTATGGCTAACCGCTTCGGCTCNCGTGCCCCCGGCGATAATGCCGATGAACTGAACTACACCTCGCTCCATCTCTTTGCTTTCCCTGAGTCAGGAGAAGCGCAGATCATCTCGCTTCCCACCGACAACAGTCCTGTTGACTTCGNTGACACCTATCGCGATTTCCCGATAAAACTTAACAAAGGGAAATATCGCTTTTTTATAGTTGCAAACATCTTTGCTGCTGATGCCGATGCATCAACCCTCCCTCAAACCGAAACCGCCCTCAAAAATGAAATCATATCCTACGCGGCGGACTATAACTGCATGATACCCGATAAGGGTCTCCCGATGTCGGGTATCCACACTGATTTCTTCGTTAGAAACAGCGATGGAACAACCACTTCTTTCTCCGACTCCGAGCCGTTTGACTACACCGGTCAGTCAGCCTCGATCTATGCCGTGATGACTTTCGCATGTGCCAANGTCACCATCGTGGCTAAAGATGCCGGAGAAAAACCGGAACGTATCACTGACGCCGGTTTCGTCAACCTCTCGCAGAGCGAACCTCTGTTGTTCTTCAACCAGACCTACAACTACGGTAACCTTGCTTCCGTAACTCCTGACACCCAGGAGTATGACTCGGCTGAAGANACTCCCGAATCAATTTCGTTCTACATTCCCGAACGTTATGTGACCGAGGCCGCTCAGGGTTCGTCAATGACAATGAAAATCAACGANAAGGAGATTGCGCTTCCCTTAGGTGAGATAGCAGGAACAGAACCGGGTGAAACACACCTCGTTCCGGCCATGGATGATCTGCGCAGCATACGCCGTGGGTCACATTACCGCTACACTCTTGTGACCACTGATAAAATCAATCTTGAGGTTTTGGACTGGACTCCTGAACAGATTGCAGCGGAACTCAACGGNCCTGTCTACCTTCATGTTGAAAAACAGGTGTATGAGGTGACAGCAGGTGAGGAAACCGCAATTTGGTTCGACTCCGATGCCGACGACGTTCATGTGAAGTCGCCCAAATACACCTATAACGGTAAAGACCTCGANCTTTTTGAATATTCAATCGATGCCACTCAGGATTCTATCCGCGTGTGGGTCAATCCCTCTATCCCCACTTCTGAATATGAAGAGGTGAAACGCAGNGTCAATGCCCATGAAGGTAAATATGACTTCATTCATATCATNGCAGGTCCGATCAATAAAAAGATTACCATTTATCCCCTTAACCTCGACCGTTATCTTCAGGTATCACCCACAACGGTTCCCATCGATGTCAAACTGCGTGTGGCATCGGGTGAATACAGCGGTACNATCCCTGTGAACATCCGCACCAACTACCCGCAGGTTAAAGTGAAACTCGTTGACGGATGGGGTGTCATCTCCGCTGATGAATCCGATGCGTTGCAGGTGGTCAGCGCCGCAGGAAATGTCGTAACNGCCGGAGGTGGTGTCACAACCGATATTGNGTCGGGTAGGGCNACNTATAACATCAATTTCGCCGGTCTGAACTCAGGTTACAANGTGTGGAAAGATGACTACACCTTCACNTTCTCTGTGGTGGGTGTGGATGAATCGGGTAACGAAAATGGTGAACCTCAGATTGTCACCATCACCATCGCNCCCTCGCTTTTAGACTATAAAATCCACTTCAAGGCCGACGGATGGACCTTGCCCCACATCTATGTTTATCAGTGTCTGGAATTCCCGGCCGACTACAACCAGATTTTCGATGGAGAGTCACTGGCATCGCGTCCTATCGGTTATGCCGACGGCGAAAGCCGATTCGCCGCACTGGAGTATTCTTTCGCATGTGCGGTTGCCTTCCGCGGATGGAACTATCCGTTGAACTATAACCTCATCTATAACCCTGACGGCACCATGAAGACCTTCATCGGATCCTTCTCGCAAGGTTTCTACATCTTTAACAGTGCAGGTGCGGCAGACTGGAATCCGAGTGCGGCACAGCAGTCGCCACGTTATAACTTCGACATGGACTTCTGCCGCGAACATCGTGATTACGTCAGTGTTGAACATGCCGAATATCCCGGCATCTACTGCGAACAGTGTGCCTGGGGCAGCCCCACAATGAACCGTACCTGGCCCGGCATCATGATGAAACCCGAGGGTGACGGATGGTATGAGTTTGATCTGACCGGTGTGGCTACTCCCGGTAAAACCCTCATCATGTTCGCCAATACCCACAACGGTAGCGGAGTACAGCGTTATCCGGGTGATGCTCAGGTAGGTATACCTCTGTTTGACTATCCCACGCGCGAAGGTTGGCTCTATTTCAACGGTGCCATTGATGACCGTGTCGGCAACCAGTTCTCAGCAACCAAGCCTGATGCTCCGACAACTCCTACGGTTTCGTCACAGTATCTTTATAGAATCTATTGGCCGGTAAGCACCGGTTGGAATCAGGTTCACATCTGGTTCTGGGGTGGTGATCAATCATATCCCGACGCAACAAACTGGAACGAATCTGGCTTCCCTACCGGAACAGTCAATGGTTACAATTACTTTGATTTTGAGACCTACGCTCCTCAAAACACCTATATGGCCGGTATTATTTTCCACGGCGGTCGCGACGGTCAGTATCAATTGAAAACTGATGGATATGGCGACGGCAATCCGTTGGCACGATTCACTGCTAATGCAGCAATCGGACGAAATTGTGCATATTATAATCCCGACAATAATACTCTCGTTTCCGGTGTTCCAAATTAAGCAATTCTTATAGGCTATGTTTAAAAGATTTTTGACATATATCACTATTTTCTCCGCCATAGTTCTGGCATCTTGCTCGGATGACCTGGATTTTGTCCCTGTCAACAACATCGGGGCCGACGGAGTGGTGGAACTGACCATCAATGTTCCTGAAATGACCTCATCGCTTTCGCGTGCGGTTGATCCGGAATATCAGGTTAACGACGTGGCGGTGCTGATCTATCCATCCCACGCCGGCAACGTCAGCCCCGAGCAGTATGAGTTCGTATATCTTGACAACTCGCTCAACACCGGCAAAAACAAACTGGAACAGATCAACGACACTGAACTGCGCCTCTCTTTCCAACTCAAACAGAGTCTGCGAGACGTCAGTGACCTTGAATTCTGCATCATTGCCAACAAACCCGACGACTGCGACCTCTCCGACTTTACCATCAACCGGTTAGCAACGGAAACTGTAACTTCGGTGGGTGTTTCCGGTGACCTTACCATGGTAGGATTTGTTACCCGTCAGGCAGTACTTAATAACACAAAATGTTATCTGGGCAGAAACGCGGCTAAAGTCACCGTTTCGGATAAAGTTCCAACCGGCGAGAATGTACAGTTTTATCCCTACGCCCTTTTTGGTGCAGCATCCAACAGTATCGTGGCTGCGTTTTGTTACAATAACAATACCTCCTTCACCGCCGATGCAGTCGCACCCGCATCATTCCCCGACAATGTAACTGAAACAGATCCGGTTTATTTCCACCGCACAAAGAATAATACGCCCGAAAACAGCGTGGGTGGCGACATCTACGTCATTGTCAAGGCTCAGTATGAGGGCACAGATTATTTCTATCGCCTCGATTTCTGCAATAAAAATACAGCCGAGGATGGCAGCGCGACATACGACTATCTGGAGATATTGTCGAACCACTGGTATCAGTTTGTCATAACCGAGGTAAATGCCGCCGGCTACTCTTCACCCGCCGAGGCTGCTCTCCACCCTGCCAACGGCATACGTTATGAAATCCATGACCACTGTCCACAGTCCTACAACATGATCAGCGACGGCGTCCGCGAACTCGGTGTAAGTCACACCATCGAATATACCGGCGCTGCCAATGAGGATGGTCAGTGGAGCGATGAGAAAATCTACATCAAACTTTTCTCAAAGGATGCTTCGGAACTCCCCACCGCTGCCGCTCTGATGTCAATGATTACTGTTGAAGATCCTTCATGGCTTGAGATCTCCAACCCTGTTGAAGAAACCGACGCAGATGTTACAGGTGGTAACGGTCCGGCCGACGACCCCAATGATGTTGGTAAAGTGTACAGTGTTCGTCTGCACTTCAACCAGTCTGCTCAGATCGGTACACTCGAGAACAAGGTGACCGTGAAATGGTGTGGTCTGGAACGTGAGGTTCCCGTGGTGTGGTCCCGTAAGTTTACCGGTGCCGAACTCACCTCATGTAAACTCACCATGAATTACGGAGAGAATCACGACATTATCGATGATTACTGGAGTTTTCTCGCCAGCACCGACGACCCCGCCACGGTTTCGGGTATAAACAATCTGTGGGGTATTCAGACACAGGCCAACAACGGTAAGGTCAGAAACGAAGGTTTCCACTTCCCGGTGATGTATGGTCAGAATGGCGAATATGCCGACTATTCCTACGAACTCACTTTTGACAAAGATTCACGTTTCCAAAATGTTGATGCCACAGTGACTTTGACCGGCGACGCGGCTGCCACCAACGTTCAATACAGCGTTGAGTCAACCGACCCGCTCAAAATCACTCTTACCCGTCCCGCACGTGTCGGTGCATCAGACTATGACTATGCAACCGGTAAACTGAATATCCGTGTCAAATTCAACGAAACAGGCGAGCAAGTGACATACTCGTTCGACCTTTACCACACCGGATTCTTCCACAAGGACAGCCAGAGTCACCGTCTGGACATGCAGGACTCAGGCAACTACTACTATTATGAAGTTGTGCCGGTGATGGTCAATGGCCGTAACCGCTATATCCTTGACCGAAATCTCGGTGCGATGTCGGCACAGGACTACATCCGTGATGCCAACGGTCAGACCGTGCAGGGCAATGAGGCTGCTGCAGGAGGTTATTACACCGTGGCAAAACAACTCGAGAATCAGTATAAGGATCCGGAAATGTTTGATGACACCCCAGACCGTGTGTCACCTCCCGGCTACCGTGTACCTAAGAAAGACTTCTGGGATGCGTTGCGTCTGTCATCATCTTTCCACACTGAAAGCGACGGACGTGTGTTCCCCGCCTACTACGTAACATCCAACCCCAAAATAGGGAACGTCTACTTCCCCAAGGCGATGCTCTTCTCCGGCGGAGCAATCAACGGTGAGTCACGAAGCGGATTCTACTGGACCGGTACCGCCGCAACAGGTACAGAAAAAGATGAAATCGGACGATGGCTGAGTATGTTCACCATTGCCGGAAGTTCAACATCGTTTACCAACGGTTGCGTGTATGTGGAAAGTAATCCCTCGCTGGCCTACGGTGCATCGGTGAGATGTATCAACATGGTTGATGATGAACAAGCCGTGATGCGTACATATTTCAACGTCACCGGTGCAACCCACGTGTATCTCTACACCATTGAGGACGGGGTGCCGGTCGGAACAACCACATGGCCCGGACATGCCATCGGTAACTATGCCACTATGACGGACGGTCGTTGGTTCGGCTTCTCCTACGAGTCTTCGCAGTTCTCTCCCGAGCAACTTTACGTAATCTTCAACTTCGTTGATCAGAAGGGTGTGATTTACACCTATAGTCAGGATGCTTCAGGTAACACCATCATGACAACCGACAAGAGTCCGACGGCATGTGTGGGATGGAAAGTTATAGGTGACACCAACACTGCCATCGTTCCTGAGAGCGACTACGACACCGGCGAGGTTGTTCTTAACCCCGCAACACAAACTGCACTGAGCAACTGGTGGCGTTGCGGAGGTCGTACATCGGGTACCCCCTACGTGTATGACTACACTCAGGGAACGGTCAATATTCCTGANTCTCCCTATCCTACATTCTATATGTTAGGTGACGCGCTGTCAGGTGGATGGGATTTGAACAGTCCTACAGTTATTACCACCGACACTGAAAATATCTACGTATGGGAGGGATTCCTGAANGAAGGTGAGATGAAGGCAACCTTTACCCTCGACTGGGCTGCGCCATTCTATCGTCCTACCGTAAATCAGACCGAGATAAATGCTTACGGAGCGAACAATCCTATAAGCCTTTGGGCACAGACCAACAATAATGATGATTATAAGTGGAAAGTGACAGTCCCCGGAAGATACAAGTTGACGTTTAACCTCGAGACAATGACATTCACTGCCAGATATCTGACAGTGGAGTGGTTCAACGAAGAACAGCCGATTGAGGCAGGCTACCGCCGAATCTACCTTTACAACAATAGAAATTGGGCTACCCCATGTCTGCACTATTGGACTGTAGAAAACGGCAGTCAAGTAAGTACCACTGACTGGCCCGGAGTTCAAATGATTAAAGTTCCTAACAGTGGTGACTATCTGTGGTATCTGGACATACCGGACAGCAACAATATGATGGTATTGAACAATAACGGAATCGATCAAACCGGTGACCTTCCAATCAATTCATCAAGCAATTATAATGTACAATCCAACTAATGACTAACAATTCGCTATAAATCGGCGGGAGCATCTGTGAAAGGTGTTCCCGCCTTCCTTTTGGTAATTCGGTACGATGTCGGTTTTACACGGGGTGGTTCACTCGGCGTACCTATCGGCACGCCCTTCATGGGGTGATTCTTTACCCGGCACGCTTCCGCTNTGCTACAGCNTACCNACTCAAAATCGGNGTCCTCCGGACACCCATGGGTTTGTGAATAGGTGTTTTTTTGGTGGTGAGGGTNTGTCAAAACAGGCNNAGTCTCGCCGTATACAGGATTATGCGGCTGCTCCATGGAGCAGCCCTACAGGGTTAATACGTTGATTGTCAAGGGGGTGGGGATGCTCACGGGAATATCCGCCGAATGTCCATGAACGTACAANACATATAAAATACAGGCTCCATCAATTTTNGANACAGNAGCCNNACAGGGCTAATGCGTTGATTGTCAAGGGGGTGGGGATGCTCTCTGGAGCATCCGCCGAATATACATNACTGTCCATATGAACGTACNACACATAAAAAAAATANAGGCTGCATCAATTTTTTTGANACAGCCCTNCTTGAAGTAGANTGNTNATATTTCTTAGAACTTCACACCGAGGGTGACAACGATATTGTTGTCGGTTGACTTGAGGTCGAAACGGGGNGCCTGGATGAAGTTATTTGCATCGGTGTAGCCGGTGAAGGCATGATAGGATGATGTGCGTTGTTTGTTGACGTATGCGAGGTCNGCGTAGAAGGCTTTGTAGCGGTAACCTGCACCGAGGGTGACATACTGTGTTTTNTCNTCAACNGTGAACGCGGGGTTNGTGCCTGACAGATAAACCTCGGTTGTNCCTTCATACACCTGTTTTTCAACGCCNGANGTCTGGTAAACATAACCTGCACGGAGCGAGAATTCGGGAGTCACGCGCAATTCACCACCNACGCGGATGGTGCTCTGAGGCTTGAAATTGCTCTTGATTTCGTTATTTTCGAAGTCGTAGTTCATGTANGANCCNCGGTCAGAGATGTGCATGCTGTTGTAGGAGTCGAGTTGGTAGTCGAGAGAAAGGATNCCTCGGCTGCCGATAACGCCTGCCACACCGAACATCATTTTCCAGGGTGAACGGAGTTTCCATTCGTAGTAGCCGTAGTCGGTGTATTCGCTGCGGTTTTCATATCCNGTGGAGTAACTGTAGTTGGTAGATGCATCGAAACTCTGTTGCAGAGAGTACCATGTGGGGGTATGGATGGCGAAACCGAGNCGGAGTTCCTGGATAGGTTTGACGATGACACCTAATTTCATGTTGAAACCGTTACCGGTGACGTGCTTGTAGTTTGACAGGTTGAAGTATGCGTTACCGTTCTGAGTGCCGTCGGCTGCTGCGTTGGGCACACGGGCATCGGTCAGTTCCTCGTCGTAGTTTGCCTCCTGAGTGAANCGGATGTCGGTGATGCCGAATCCCAGACCCCAGTAGACAATGTCGAGTATGTTACCACCGAAGTCAATGCTGTATTCGTCGATGCTGCCTCGTTCGCGGACNCTGCCACCGGCGTTACCCGATGTGCCGTTCTGCCACAGACCGACGTAGGAGTTTTTGCCTGCCCCGGGGTTAATCATGTAACTGTTATANGCAAGGATGCTGAGCCAGTCGACATTGCTTGCGTAGGGGTTGTAATCTTTTGAGTCGAGAAGATCATCCTCGGAGTAGCCGTTTGAGAAGTTGGCGATGTAGTTTGAGAGTGATGTGCCGATAGTGGGACCGTAGTATTGACCGTTTGTGACAGCACCGAAGGAGTAGGTACGGTCAAATGAAGCCACACGTGAGTAGGATGCACCCCAGGAGAAAGATCGGAATGTGTCGCCATTGAGGTTTACCGCACCGATGTAACCGAAGTTGTTGCAGTACACATGGGTCTTATCCTGTGTGAACGAGCCACCGTTAGTGGTCATTTTTGAACCGGTCATGTTAAAGTCGACGGTGAGGCTGACTTCGCTTTTACGATAGAGGCCGATACCNGCAGGGTTCTGGTTGAGCGATGACATATCGCCACCTAATGCGGTGAATGCGCCACCCATTGACATGAANCGNGCCGTACCGCGCAGGTCGGACTGCGAGAGTTGGTTGGCGTCGAATCCGCTTTGAGCCATGGCACCCAAGGCTGCCATGGAGGCCACTGATGTGAGGATGAGTTTCTTCATAAATATTTAGTTGTTTTCNATTTCATGTAGAAGAATGAATGTGGAAGNNTAGGGGTTGAGCCACNNNGTGCTTAACGACGNCGNCCGCCACCNGAGCCTGCGCCGCCACGGTGTCCGCCCATTGAACCGCCCATTGAACCGCCACCGAATCCTGCACCGCTGCGGCGTCCGCCTGAGGTGCCGAATGATGAGCCGGAGTTATGGTTGGAGTTTGAGTTCTGGTTGTANTTATAGCGGTTTGAGTTGCTGCTGTTGCTATTGTTGCTGTTGCTGTTGGCACCGGGACGGCGACCGCCTGATGTGCCTGAATTGTTGAAGTTGCNATTGTGGTTGCCTGACGANGGGGTGTAGCGGTTACCGCTGCCGTTAGTGGCAGTGCCGGGACGACGTCCTCCGTAGGTTGGNGCATAACCGGAATTATAGTTACCGCCGTGATTAGGACGGTGGGTTATCATGCCACCGACTGAGGGTCGATAGGGATAACTCGGTCCCCAGCCACCGACGGGATAGCCCCATCCGGGACCCCATCCCCATGACGGACCCCATCCCCATGATAAGGACCATGACGGACCCCATCCCCATGCGTAGGAAGGACCCCACCATCCGGGGCCGTAGGGATAATATGGATCCCATCCCCATGAAGAATAGTACCAGGGAGAGCGCCAACCGGCGTAATACCATGGCGACCATGAGTCATTGACATAGATATTTATGTTGACGGGATCAGCCTGACTCTCGGCCAACGCTTCATAATAGTTGTACTGGAGGTCTTCGTTTCCGCTGCCTATGACAATATCGGGATTATAGAAACGTTCGATACGACGGGTGTAGACAAAGTCACCGTTCTCGTTCATGGTGGTGTCAATCACCTCACGGGTGGCATAGCGTCGGTTGTATTCATCGACATTGCGGGTGTTGTCGGTGTAAACTGTATATTGGTCGGANCCGGGCAGAGGCTGCGATGCCAGACGTTTGGCCTCGGCTGCCTTTTTNGCTTTNTCNGCCTGCTCCTTACGCGCNTTGTCGGCATTATAATATATGTCATCATCGTAATANTCCTGTGCTACGGAGCATAGTGCAGTTCCGAGCATCAGTGATGTGATTAACCAAGATTTGCGTATGTTCATATTCCTGAATGTTTAGTGATGTTATACTGCTTTGACCTGAAATTACTACAAAGGTTTAATTAACAAAGATATAACAAATTATAATGAAATACAATATCTCTTAGATTCTTTAACAATCAATAACGCGGGATTGTTCAGGGANTGTTCNANGAAAATTTAGGGAATATTAATACCANGTCACGCCGTTTGAAGCGGAGGAGCGTTTGTCGTACTTGACATCGCTGAGCATGGCGGATTTCACGGAGATGTGNAAGTTGTAGGATTTGTAGGGNCCTACGGGGATGACACTGGCACGCATGGTGAAACAGTGGAGGTCGCGCGACACGTTNCAGTTCATGTAGGCGATTTTGTGTGTGTCGAAGTTGTAACTTGCCGAGAATCCCATGGACCAGTTTTTTGTAGGTCNGATATTGCCTGAGAATGAGAGGTTCTGGGTTATTCGGCCGTCATAGTCCATCTTCTTTTTGTTGAATGAGCCGTAGGCGTAACTGATGGAGTAGTTGAANGACAGGTTCCAGGGCACGCTCCAGGGCACATANCCGTCATCGGTCAGTTCCACGTCATCCTCTTTTTTAGATACGCGACCGGGACGACCGGAGTTGTTGCCGTTTTCAGAGCCGTCTTTATTGTTTTTGTTGCTGTCGTTATCTTTTTTCTTACTGAAAGTGGCATTGCTGAGGGTGTAGGAGAATGATGTGCCGGTGCTTGACAGTTTTGCGAGTCCTTTGCCGGCCTGCAGACGGGTGCGGTTCACTTTAACGGGATTACCTGCCTCATTGAGTTGGTAGGTGTAGACATCCCATGTTGCGGAGAGGTTAAGATTGAAATTTTTCATCAGTCGCAGCATCAGGCTCGTGTTGATATTGCTCCAGTTCAGCGAGTCGGCGGCAAGGTTGTAACTCTGCGATACGGTGAAGTTTTCAATCAGTGATATTTTCTTCTCTCCGATGCTGTCATTGTCGCTTTTTACCTTCATTTCCAGGTTGTTGGCAAGCGACAGTGAGACGGTACCCGATTTGCCTTCGCCGGGCACTCCGAACATGGAGTTGGGGAAGTAGGAGTAGCGACGGGTTTGCATTTCGCCGTTGGTGCCCATGAACTGATACTGACCGTAGTAGCCGAAGAATGATGAACCGAAGTCGGGAGAACCNGAGAAAGAAATGGTGGGGGTCATCACGTGGCGTATCATCTTCACCTTGTCGCCGAGGAAGGGCATCGGTTTCCAGAAGCCGTAGATTTTGGTGTCGAGCGATATACCGGCCTGGAAATCCCACACGTTGTAAAGGCTATAGGTGGTGTCGCAGATTTCGGCAGAAGCGTTCGGATCCCATTGACGGCGAACTTTGCGGGTGTACATTCGGTCGGTCAATGAAACCGANGGGGTGAGGTTGATGTATTTGAACATTGAGAANGTGGCGGAGATGGGCAGTGAGTGTTTCATGCCGTTTCGCCAGTCCTTTATGAGGCTTTTCTTGAAGAACTCATCCTGCCTTGAGGTCAGCGAGTTCTGGAGCAAACCGGAGTAGGAGATACGAATTTTCTCATACCAGCGTTCTTCACCGACGGGATTCTTGCGCTTGAACGGCGCCAGTTGCGACATGGTGACGGTNACGTTGGGAAANGACACGGTCAGCGTGGAGTCCTGTGTGCGCTGNGCGATGTTCATTGTNGTTGACANTGACCATTTTGAACGGGGGAAGCGATAGGTCATGTTGACTGATGAACTCTTGGTGCTTTCCGTGAACGAGTTGCTGTAGTAACTGTTGAGGTCATTGCGTGAGTAACCNCTGGTGGCGAAGTTGACACTTGCCGACAGAGTCATGTTGGGGTTGGCTTTNGAATCCTGCGAGTGGGACCACACCACCTGGAAGTTGTTCTGTTTGCTGTAGTCCGACTGNCCCTTGTCGCCGTATATGGTGGTCAGATAGTTGACAGAAAAACTGCCGCTATATTTATATCGTCGGTTGTAGGTTGACTGNGCGTTCAGTCCCCATGACCCTTTTGTGTAGATTTCTCCTGTCAGGGCAAGGTCGATGTTGTCGTTTATGGCGAAGTAATATCCACCGTCGCTGAGATAGAATCCACGGTTGTAATCATCGCCGAANGTNGGAACGATGATACCTGAGGCATATTTGTCGGAGAACGGGAAGTAACCGAAAGGTAATGCCAGGGGTAGGGGAAGTCCGGCGAGAACCAGATAGACCGGACCTGTCACNACATTNTTTTTAGGTTTGACTTTTGCTTTGG
Source organism: Bacteroidales bacterium (assembly GCA_014800385.1). Classification (GTDB taxonomy): domain Bacteria; phylum Bacteroidota; class Bacteroidia; order Bacteroidales; family Muribaculaceae; genus CAJUPY01. Next base: position 1,088 of record JAAVGE010000029.1, on the reverse strand, counting down.
TGAGTTGAAACCAGAAGTGGGGACACTCGGTGTCATCGCAGGTTGTGTAGCGTCCGTTCTGCACATAATATTCGTCGCCGTCGGTTTTTTTNGTCTGACCTCCGGTGAGGAATCCCTCTCCCTGCTGAGTCACTACATCGGTGATGAATGCACGTTTGGTTTTGAAGTTGTAACTCATCGTTTTGGTTTCGTAGGTGGAACCNCCCTCTTCAAATATCGGAGAGCCGATGATTTCACCTACCGAGTCCGGACGTCCNACGGCGTAAACAGTGCTGTTCTGCAGATCAACGTCAATCTCGTCGGCATCAAGTTTCATGTCGCCGTAATCCACCTGACCCTCACCGTAGATAATGGCTCGGTTACGTCCAATCATGATCATGGAGTCCTTGGACTTTATGTTGACAATATTGTCCAGGTCGACCTTCTGCCTGCGTATTCTTGAAACGGGCTTAGGCATGGTGTCGGCAGGGATTGCGACAGAATCAGATGCTATCGTGAGGGTGGTGTCAGCAGGGAGTGGAAGGGGCTGAATCGAGTCGGTAGCCTCCGCCACATCGGGTGTACGGGCAGATGTAACCATCGGAATCCAGATGGTGAGAATTAACGGAACAACCGCTGCTGATATTATATTTCTTAGTTTGTTTTGCAAAGCGAACTCTATGTGATAAGATTCTGATGCGGAGAGATTGGTGACTGAGACAGTAGAAAACAATCAATACAGTCTCAAACAGAGTACAAATTTAGCGATTATTTTTCAACTGCAATCAAAAATGCTGTTAAGAATCTGTTTAAATTTATGAAAAATATTTCTATCTACTCTGCTTTTGAGGAGTTTTTGGCGATTTTTGCCAAGTTTCGTCGGTCACGATGCCCGCATCNCTCCCTCCTCAACTTGCAAAANTNANNCAAAAATATCCTCAAAATCATTCGTACATAAGTAGAAGTTGAAAATTATTTTATATTATCAAGAGATGTTGTTTCTACTTATTTCATTTCTCTTTTCGGCGCTATTCCGTTTTTTCATCAGTCGTGTAGTTCACTACACTCCTTCTTCAAAAACAAAATATCACTCGAAAATAGAAACGAAC
>JAAVGE010000028.1 GCA_014800385.1 Bacteroidales bacterium | reverse complement strand
CATACGGCGCGGGCTGAAATGTTGTATCTGCATCCACGGTTTTTCCTACGACCATCACTACAGAGCGACATTCACGGCTCGCGTTCTTCGTATATAATAACGCCCGCTTGAGCCTGCGAGCAAATTAACAGAATCTTGTCATTATGGGAAAAAAGAATATTCACGGGGCCATCAAAGATGTAGATCCCGAAGAAGCAAAAACGTTGATTGAATTAGCAATCAAAGTCTTTCGCGATTTTTTTAAGTAAATTCCAGAGGGTGTAACTATCCAAAGAAATCAAGTAATGTCGAACAACAACTGGAATACTATATTTGGAACGACACTTATTCCAATTTTAGTTATGATAGGGTTTGCAATATTAGGGAATACTATTTCCGTAATATGCTTGGCTATCTCTATTGTGGTGTTTCTAATCGCACGTATTGTTGAGATGCATTGCGTTGACATCGTTATAATATGGATTTGCGGTATTGTTTCAACAATATTTTCCCTAATATAATCATATTTATACATTATGTATCATCACGAAGAAAGGAAAATGAAGTGCAACAAATGCGGTTGCAAGTTTACACAGACGGTTACTTCAGGAGTATGGAAACGCTTCGAACCGAACAAGTGTCCTGATTGTGGATCTCGGAACATCTCTCCATCATCTGATTTGCTGGATGCTATTTTGGATTTCTTTAAGTAATAGCAAGAAGGGCTTATTGAAACTCAGAGTCTCCCAATTTTAATGGTAAATCTTTAACTATTTCATAAATACAAAACATAATCAATACTCTTGAATTTATGCTTTATAATCTTTCAAAGTCAACAATAACACGGAATTTTTGGATTACTCACCTGACTCTGTTAGTATTACTCATCTGTACCGGTTGTTCTGATGACACCCGCAGAGGTGAATGGGTCAAAAGTAAGGAAGGAGTAAAAGTATATGTACCCTGTGATTTTTCTGACAAATATGACGAGTCAACTCTAAGTTGCACATTTGGAATGGCTATTGAGGAGACTGACACATACCTGCCCCCTTTTAAAATATCAGTCAATACCACAGGTACCCATCCTAAAACAATAATTTCAGAGAATGAGTTAATACCTTCCCTTATCCCGGTTAAATCTCTTAAATACAAACTAGAGGATGGTAAATATGCAATAGTTGCCGGAGATGTTATTGATGGAAGCACAACAGGATACGCGTGGAATATTGAGTTCAGCAAGGACTCTATTCCTTATAGAATAGAATGTGGTGATTTTAAAGACAATCGGCTGACTAATGGCTTTCAGATGTACACTGACTTTGACGACAACAGCACAGTATACAGAATCGGCAGTTTTAAAGACGGTAAATTACACATGGGTATTAAACTATGGCAATTTCCGGACTCGATTGGAGAGAAAATTATAGGAGTATGGAATTCCGACGGGTCTCTTGACCAAACTTACGAAAACCTGGCACGCCAATATACCCTGCTAATGACGGAAAAAGGCTATGACCAAAACCAAATGGAAGTTGGCACCATAGAGTTCGCCCATAGATATTTTTTCTGGGTAAAGTATAAATGGTGGTTCTTTATCGGATTTTCTCTTATCGGTATCCTTTTTGTTTTAGCGACTTTGGGATCAGCACGACCTGACGATAAAGTAGAAGCTGAGCAATGGGATATTGACAACTACCGAATAAAGCCATGGACCTGTACCGGAGCCTTTCTAAGATGGCTTGTATTCAGTCTGCTCCGTATAGACTTGTATTACTTGCGCGACTATGTCTCATGCTCACTCCTAAATCTTGCATTCTGGACAGTCATTGTGGGCAGCTCGAAATTCATAGTGCTATACGCGTTAGAGCCAGACATGTGGATTGGTCTTCTACCAGATATAACCAATCATTGGCAGGGGTGGGTCTTAATTGCCTGTCTCGCATATTGGTTGGTTGGTCTTATAATGATTCCGTACAAGGTCTATAGGTTGAACTTCAATGAGTTCCGCCATAATATTTATGAAGAACTGATTCTCGGCAATAGAAGAAAAGACTATGAAAGCCTTTATGCTGAAATTCCAAGAGCAGTTAAAACTGACGGCAAAGAGATACAGAGCATCGTATCTAATGCTCAACGCGAATATGACAACGAATTAGGATTTTTGTCAAAAGTCACTAGCTTTTTTACAAATTCAAAAGTTCGACATGCAAGAGAAAAGGCGCAAGCACTTCTAAAAATGCTACAGCAAATAAGTAGGATTGCTTTAAAACACTCCAAGTTACTGCACAGGCTTACCGGATACCTGGAAATTGAACGCAAGAACGCTTACCGCAATATGATTCTGGCAAAAGAATTATTGTCGTTCATAAGAAGTTTCAAAGACAGAAAGAAGGATCTGATGCATGACAACATTGGAAGAATCAGTATTCAATCACCCGATAATATGGTGTCACTGGATTATTCATCACTTCCGGATGTCGATCTGCAAGAATCCTTGATCAACGGATTTGAGTCATTTGACTCAACCTTTACGTTATTAAAAGATTGCGGGTTTGAGGATAAAGACTCTCTGGTTGCAAGTCTTGGAATAGGAGCCGTTGAGACTGCCATTGATGGAATATCTCAGATTAACTCCAGAAGAGCTTACGAACGGGAGCACTATGAATATCTCGCAGCTGATTATATTCATGATATTCAGCACACAGCAGGTAAATTAGTCGAGATACATGGCAAAATGTTAAGAGCAAATGAGATAATGCATGCGTTAACAGCTGCTAATGAGGCATTTGTTAAGGCCTACACCCCTCTAAGAGATCAAATATTCGGTACAAGTTGCACATTTGACGGTTTTATTGCATATATTCGTAACCGTCACAAAATCCGTGCCATTCAAATAAAGAATGATGTGGGCTATCTTATGACAGTATGTTCTGAATACAATAAAATAAATATGTCTAAATTATAACTTATAACTTATGGGATTCTTCGATATATTCAAAAGAAACGAGCCATCCGATACGGAGATCCAGTCTGCCGTAAATGAGGTCGAAATTGACTATCTGGAGACACTACCAGTACAGATTCCGGAAAGTACAGTCAAAGAGATCAATAAATTAAATATCCTTGGCGGCATGGCATCAAAAGTAGCAGATGCATATTTAGAGAGTAAGAAAATAAACGCCAATATAGAAGCCCTTCGTACTACAACATCTGCTGTAGTCAGCATGCATGCAGCTCAGCTTGCTAATGCGAGAGAATGCCTCACAATGGTTTTCGCCGAGAGGTCAACGGCTTTGAATAAGCATTACGATGTGCTTGAACGAGCTTTGAAATCCGACGACAGGGAGTTAATTATTGCTTCTCTGCAAGGCATCTCAAGCATTGTAGTCGCTAATCCACTTGACAAAGTAGGGGAGTATATAAGAGCGCTCAATAATCCTAAAGTTCCTCTCCAACTTGATTTTTAGAAATATTGTTCAAATAAGCCAACGCTATGATTGAATACCCGACTATCTCCGACTCCGACGTGCCCTCCGGCTCTGGCGGCATTAACCGCGAGGGGTATACGTATGGGCAACTGCGGCGTCAGCCGATTATTCCGGAAGTGATGCGCGGTGTTTCCGACCCCGTGGTGCGCCGCTGGGCGGAAGAGTGTAATGCGCGTAATCGCGGGGGCTTCGTGATGCGCAAGGTCGGCGNTGGAGAGTATTGCTTCGANGGTCTCCANGTNGGNCCNAAAGTNANGNTNCCCGNCANAGACGNACTNCNGCGNAANTTCGGCCGCNTNCCNTCGGCNNCCGAAATNNGNGANGTGTCATANTCCNTGCTTCGTGAGGAGATTGCCCGCCAGACCGGTATGAGTGTGGCTAAAGCCGCCTCAGCAATCGGCAATATGCTCGACTGTGTTCCGCATGAGGACATATCCGGCTACGTCTATATGGTGCCCAATTGGGCTCACAAGTGGTTTCGTCATCGAGGATATGTAAGCACAATCATCGCGCATGAATGAATCGAAACCTTAACACGCCCTCTTGCCGCCACATGGCAGGAAGGCGAGTTAATTTTGCAATCGAAAACAAACCTTTTTAATATCATATAAGTATGCCACTTTATAGAATAACCGTAAAACATCCTTGCTATCGAGCAGGACAATGCATCGAACCGGGAATGTCGGTAGAAATCAGCACGACATTTCCCCAAGCGAGTGTCAACAGCACAAACTCATCCAAAATCGCCGCAGCCTTCAAGTCGAAGTATGGTGTAGATCTCAACGCAATGGGATGCATCAACATGGCCTTCCTGCAAATGGAACGCATATAATTTCCCCGTCACGGTCGTGCAACTCCAAATTGTCAGATAGACCTGCAATGCGACGACGAATATTTCTCAATTAGGAGTTCCCAGTTGACTTGTAAACAAATTTAGGCGCAGCAACTGTCTGAAAATAGGCAAGTCAGTTTTGCGGCGAAAGCACAGAAAAAGCGATTGACAAGTTTATTTGTACACTTGTCAATCGCTTGTATTTTAATTATTTAAGGCGATGGTTTCGCCTGATTGCGGATTAGTACTCCTCCTCGTTGAAGAAGAAGTCTTCTTTGGAGGGGTAGTCGGGCCAGATTTCTTCGATAGAGTCGTAGGTTTCGCCTTCATCCTCCATTTCCTGGAGGTTTTCTATTACTTCCAAGGGGGCACCGGAGCGCATTGCGTAGTCGATGAGTTCATCTTTTGTTGCGGGCCAGGGTGCGTCCTCAAGTTTTGATGCTAATTCGAGTGTCCAATACATTGTTTTGGTTTTTTGAGGTTGTTTTTGTTTGGGTGTGCAAAGTTAGTAATGGTTTGTGATTCTAACAATTTTTGTCCCAAAAAATTTCGGGTGTCTCGGTTAAATAATTATAATATCTGCCGAGGATGAAGAGGTAGTCGCTCAATCGGTTGATGAAGCGTGTTACGGCGGGGTCAACGTGGGTGGTTTGCTGGAGGGCTATGATGCGGCGTTCACAGCGGCGGCATACTGTACGGGCTACGTTGGCCTGGGATGACAGGGGTGAGCCTCCGGGTAGAACGAATTGGTTGAGGGGTGGCACGGTGTTGTCCATCCGGTCTATTTCGTTTTCTATCCGTGAGATGGCTGTGTGACCCAGTCCGAGACATTCGGTGGGTTGGTTGTCGGGGTTGTCTGTTGCCAGATATGCTCCTATGTTGAAGAGTTTGTTCTGGGTGTAGATGATTGTGTGGCGGTCTTCGTCGCGGATGTCGGATGATGCGGCCAGGGTGCCGAGCAGAGAGTTGAGTTCGTCAACGGTGCCGTATGCTTCGAGGCGCGGGTCGGTTTTGCTTACGCGTTTGCCTCCTACCAGGGAGGTTGTTCCGGCATCTCCTGTGCGGGTGTAGAGTGCGCTTTTTTCCATGTCAGTCGTCGGATTTGGTGCAGAATATTATTGCGGCTATGACTCCGGGTACCCATCCCACTAAGGTGAGGATGGTGGTTATTGTTAGGGGACCGCACCCCTTGTCGAGTACGGCAAGGGGTGGGAATATGATGGCCAGTAATACTCTAAAGCATCCCATTGTCAGAGAGTGTTTGAATTCAAATGGTTTCTTAGAATTCGGCGTTGTTGGGTGTGCGGGGGAAGGGTATGACGTCGCGGATGTTGGTCATGCCGGTCACGAAGAGGATTAGGCGTTCGAATCCGAGTCCGAATCCGCTGTGGGGCACGGTTCCGAAGCGACGGGTGTCGAGATACCACCACATGTCTTTCATGGGTATGTTGAGTTCTTCGATGCGGGTGAGGAGTTTGTCGTAGTTTTCTTCACGCTCTGATCCGCCGATGATTTCGCCTATCTGGGGGAAGAGGACGTCCATGGCACGTACGGTTTTGCCATCTTCGTTCTGTTTCATGTAGAAGGCTTTGATTTCTTTGGGGTAGTCGGTGAGGATTACGGGGCGTTTGAAGTGTTCTTCTACGAGGTAGCGTTCGTGTTCGCTCTGGAGGTCGGCGCCCCAGTAGACGGGGTATTCGAATTTTTTGCCTGATTTGAGCAGGATGTCGACTCCTTCGGTGTAGGGGAGGCGTACGAAGTCTTGTTTGATGACGTTGTTGAGGCGTTCGATCAGTTTGTCGTCGTACATGTCGTTGAGGAATTTGATGTCGTCAGCGGCATGGTCCAGTGCGTATTGGATGCAGTATTTGATGAATTCTTCTGCCAGATCCATGTTGTCTGTGATGTCATAGAATGCCATTTCAGGTTCTATCATCCAGAATTCGGCCAGGTGGCGGGGGGTGTTGGAGTTTTCGGCACGGAAGGTGGGTCCGAAGGTGTAGATCTGACCCAGTGCGGTTGCGCCGAGTTCTCCTTCAAGTTGTCCTGACACGGTCAGTGCGGTGGGTTTTCCGAAGAAGTCCTGGGTGTAGTCAACAGTGTTGTCCTCTGCTTTGGGGAGTTCGTTGAGGTTGAGTGTGGTCACCTGGAACATTGCTCCTGCGCCTTCGCAGTCGCTTTCGGTGATCAGGGGTGTATGGAGGTAGAAGAATCCTTTCTGGTTGAAGAAGTTGTGGATGGCGTAGGCCAGGACGCTGCGTACGCGGAACACTGCGCCGAAGGTGTTGGTGCGCATGCGCAGGTGTGCTTTTTCGCGGAGGAATTCCAGGGTATGTCCTTTTTTCTGGAGGGGATAGGTTTCGGTGTCGGCTGTGCCGTAGATTTCGAGGGTGTCGGCCTGGATTTCTGCAGTCTGACCTTTGCCCATTGATTCAACGAGTTTACCGGTTACGCAGATTGATGCGCCGGTGGTTATGGGCTTGAGTTGTTCGTCGGTGAAACGGCTCATGTCGAAGACAATCTGTATGTTTTTGATTGTTGAGCCGTCGTTGAGTGCTACGAACTGAACATGTTTGTTGCCGCGTTTTGTTCTCACCCAGCCTTTGACGCATACGTCTGAGCCGATGAGTTCGGGGTTGAATATGTCAACGATTTTTGTTCGTTTCATCTTTATTTCGGTTTATGATTGGTGTCAATATTATATGTGTAGTTGACAAACCGTGACTTGGGTTTGTCAACTACAATTGTTTTATTCGAATGAACCCATTTTGAGGAAGTTGACTTCGTCCTGGGTGAGGTAGCGCCAGCGTCCGCGGGGAAGGTTCTTTTTGGTCAGACCGGCGAAGTATACGCGATCGAGTTTGGTGACGTGATATCCGAGTGATTCAAATATACGGCGCACGATGCGGTTGCGTCCTGAGTGGATTTCGATGCCCGCCTGATTGCGGTCGGTTTCGGTGGCGTAACTGATTTCGTCAGCGTGGATGGGTCCGTCCTCCAGTTCGATGCCGTCGGCTATGCGCTGCATATCTTCTTCAGCGATATCTTTGTCGCACCACACGTGATAGATTTTTTTCTTTACGTACTGGGGATGGGTGAGTTTTGAGGCGAGGTCACCGTCGTTGGTGAGCAGGAGTACGCCGGTTGTGTTGCGGTCCAGACGTCCTACGGGGTAGATGCGTTCGTTGCATGCTCCTTTGACCAGGTCCATCACGGTCAGACGTCCGTTGGGGTCATCCGAGGTAGTCACGCAGTCTTTGGGTTTGTTGAGGAGGATGTAGCATTTTGATTCCAGTGCTACTACTTTTCCATCGTATTCGACAACGTCGCTGTGGGTGATTTTTGTTCCGAGTTCGGTTGTGACCTCACCGTTGACTTTCACCAGACCTTGCTGGATGTATTCGTCGGCTTCGCGGCGAGAGCATATTCCGGCATTTGCCATGAATTTGTTCAGGCGGATCTGCTCGTTGGGATCGGGTATGGGCATTTCATACTCGATGCGTTTGGGACGGGGCACGAAACTTTTGCCGGGGCGTGCGGCCTGCTGGGGACGGCGATAGCCACCCTGCTGGTTGTTCTGACGGTAGCCGCCCTGGTTGTTCTGGCGGTAGCCGCCTTGGTTGTTATTCTGGCGGTATCCTCCCTGGTTGTTATTCTGACGGTAGCCGCCCTGGTTGTTGTTGGGACGGTATCCTCCCTGGTTGTTCTGACGATAGCCACCCTGGTTATTGTTGGGGCGGTAGCCTCCCTGATTGTTGTTCTGACGGTATCCGCCCTGGTTGTTGTTGGGACGATAGCCGCCTTGACGGTTGTTGTTGGGGCGATAGCCGTTGTTGTTGCGGTATCCACCCTGCTGGTTGTTATATTGGCGGTATGCGGGAGCGGATGTTGCTTCGGTTCCGTTGCCTGACTCGGCTGAGTCGGAGGGGGTATATGTTGATTCGGTGTTGTAACTGTTCTGACGGTTGGTCTGATAGTTGTTGGGGCGATACGGTTGCTGGTATCTTCCGTAGGGTTGTTGCTGATGACGCGGTGTGTAGCCTCCGTTTTGTTCTGAAGAGGCAGACTGGTCCTGCGAATCGTTGTTGAAACGGGGACGGGGCGAGTAGCCTACGCGTTCGAATCGGCGAGGCTGGGGTGCTTCAGGGTTGAATGAGTCGGAGCGTTGTCCGATTCTGGGGCGTTTAGGTTTTTTTTCTTCGGTTTCCATAATGGTTGTTTGTGTATTTTAGTCCTGAGCCTCACGGCATGTGGGCATAAGTTGTTGTGTGGTTGGTCAGTTAAGTAACAATTCTTGTTGGTGTATTGTTGATTGTAATGTTAAATTCCGGTGTAGGTGTGGGGTGAGAGGGTACGTAACTCCTGTTTTACTTCTTCTGAAACTTCCAGTGTGTCGATAAATTCGGCTATGCTCTGATGGTTGACCTGAGCGTTGGTTCGGGTGAGTTGTTTCAGTGTTTCGTAGGGGTTGGGGTATCCTTCGCGGCGGAGGATGGTTTGAATTCCTTCGGCTACTACGCTCCACATCTGGTCAAGATCGGCGTCGATGGCCTGACGGTTGAGCAGCAGTTTGTTGAGCCCTTTGAGGGTTGATGCGTATGCTATAAGTCCGTGTCCCAGGGGTACACCTACATTTCTCAGTACGGTTGAGTCGGTGAGGTCGCGCTGCAGACGTGACACCGGCAGTTTCTGGGCCAGATGACAGAGGATGGCGTTGGCTATGCCGAGGTTACCTTCGGAGTTTTCGAAGTCGATGGGGTTGACTTTGTGGGGCATTGCTGATGAGCCTACTTCGCCGGCTTTGATTTTCTGTTTGAAATAGTTCATGGAGATGTAGGTCCACACGTCACGGTCAAGGTCGATGATGATGGTGTTGATGCGCTCAATGGCCTGCAGAAGTGCGGCGAGGTTGTCGTAGTTGCTTATCTGTGTGGTCAGATCTTCACGTATGATGTTGAGTTTGTCCTTGAGGAACGATGCTGCGAACTGCTTCCAGTTGATTGCGGGATAGGCGGCATTGTGGGCGTTGAAGTTACCTGTTGCACCACCGAATTTTCCTGATACGGGGCAGTTGCGGAGTGCGGCGAGTTGGGTTTCAAGGCGATAGACAAACACGTTGATTTCTTTTCCAAGGCGGGTGGGGGAGGCGGGCTGACCATGGGTACGTGCCAGCATCGGTACGTCGTTCCATTCGGCTGACAGTTCTTTGAGGCGACTGATGATCTGCTCGATCGAGGGGATGTAGACCTCGGTGAGCGCATCAGCGATACTCATGGGAACGGATGTGTTGTTGATATCCTGCGAGGTGAGTCCGAAGTGGATGAATTCTTTGAACTGTGCAATGCCGAGGCGGTCAAACTGTTCCTTGATGAAGTATTCAACGGCTTTGACATCGTGGTTGGTGACCGATTCAATTTCTTTTATGCGACGGGCATCTTCAAGAGAGAAGTCGGTGTATATCTTACGGAGTTCGGGCTTCAGTCCGGCGTTGAATCCGGCGAGTTGGGGGAGAGGGATTTCGGTAAGTGCGATGAAATATTCGATTTCAACCTTAACGCGATATTTGATCAGTGCGTATTCGGAGAAGTATTTGTCGAGAGATTCTGTTTTTGAACGATAGCGTCCGTCGATGGGTGATACGGCTGTGAGTTGTTCGAGGGTCATGTGTAACTGTTTGATTTATAGATGAAACTCGTGAATTTTTTACCTAAAATTGTGTACCTGTTAATGGAGGGAACAAAGATAATAAATTTTTGTGGGATTTTTATTGTCGGAATGTTAAAAATTTCGGTGATATGCTGTTTTTTTTGCATTAATGGGTGAAATAAAGCAGCAACGGAGCCCGTCACGGACTCCGTTGCCTTATACTTGATGTTTTCCTTGGTAATGGGGAAGGTTAGAAATTCACCATTAAAATCTTTGTTGTTTGAGCATATATATCAGTTATTGTAATCTGCGAGTGTAGTCTGGAGTTGTTTGCGTGCGAAGAAGATGCGGCTTTTAACAGTTCCGAGGGGGAGGTCCATCTTTTCGCTGATTTCATTGTATTTGTAACCGGCAACGTACATTGAGAACGGTACGCGGTATTCATCGGCGAGGTTCTGGATCGCTGAAGAAATTTCGTTTTCAGCGAAAGAACCTTCGGGGGTGTCAAGACCTGATTCCTGACAGATATTGAGGTGGTAGAGGTCTTCGGTGGTATCTACAACTGTGGCAGAGCGAACAACTTTACGGTAGTTGTTGATGAATATGTTGCGCATGATGGTGAAAACCCATCCCTTGAAGTTGGTGTTGTCAACATATTTATCTTCGTTATCAAGTGCTTTCAGAGTGGTGTCCTGAAGAAGATCGTAAGCGTCATCGCGGTTAGAAGTCAACATATACGCGAAGTTAAGGAGGTTACCCTGAAGAGAGAGAAGTTTTGATTCGAATGCTTTGCTCATAATTGTAAGATTTTATACGGTGATTCTTTCTTTGATTGCGTTGGTGTTACAAGTTTGTAACTTATTACGATGCAAAGTTACAATAAGTTTTCTAATCCACCAAATTATTTTGCAAAAATATTTCAAAAAATTTCAATTATTTTTGCGGAAAAATCATAAAGCGTTGAAAATCAGGGTTGAAAAGATGTTACAAAAATATTTATTATTTTGTAACAAGAATGTTTCTCTTTGCGATGATGTTACAAAACACATTTTTTGTAACAAACGGTGCAGTTCAACCCAACGTAAACAAGAGGGAGTGTCAATATAGGCGTAGCCTCAGCGTATACAAGATTATGTGGCTGCTCCATGGAGCAGCCCTCCAGGGCTAATGCGTTGATTGTCAAGAGTGTAGGGATGCTCCCTGGAGCATCCGCCGAATACACATCCCTGTCCATGAACGTACAAACATAAATAATAAAGGCTGCATCAATTTTTTTGACACAGCCCTCTAATAATATAATGCAGGCGCTATATAATATAATAATGTGTAGCAGTCCAATCAGAACTGTGTAGGAGGCATGGGGGTGGTGAAATTGTCCCAAGGCTGAGGCTCAACGTTAGGAACAGGACCATACTCATTCTCACACATGTCAGAGGGTAGGGCAAGCCAGTAGTAAAGAATAAATCCTACTATGGGGATAAGTGATATAAGATAATACCACCCACTGCGACCCGTGTCATGCAGGCGACGTACCGTAACACCTAACATAGGTAGGAACAGGGCCAAGGCGAAAATCAGCATTGGTATAAATACTATCATCATCGCTCCAACCATTGCCATAGGATCACTGTCTGAAACAGTATCTGTTACAACCATGACAATTATCATGAGGATGTAAAGGAAAAATGAAAAAATCATTGACAGAGCATACTGCGCCAGAAATGCCCACCAGAATTCTGAACGTGATGCTCGTCCCGAAAAGTTGCAATAGTTCTTCAGGTAAACCTTTTTAACGGCTTCCATGAATGTGAGTTCTTTTTGATACATAGTGGTTTGATTTGCTGTGTTTTGGATTAATTTTTTGCAAATATATAACTAAATTTTATATCCTCAAAGCATTAAGATAAATTTTTGTAAACTGCTTTCCATTCACTTTCTTTTCCACATTCTTCGCTTTTTCTGTCGGGGCAATGAAGATATCTAAACTTTTTTCAGGAGGGTGTGTCAAAATAGGCGAAGCCTCGCCGCATACAGGATCATGCGGCTGCTACATGGAGCAGTCTACAAGGTTAAACCATTGATTATCAAGAGTGTAGGGATGCTCCCCGGAGCATCCGCCGACTATACATCACTATCCATGGACATACAACAAATAAAAAAACACAGTCTGCATCAATTTTTGACAAAGCCCCTTGAAGAATATCCTTTTTTACGATTATCCCATTTTCGCAAAAAGTTTAGACGACTTCATAATGTAAAACAGAAGAACTTTTCGTAAATTTGCACTCAAATCAAAAATTATCACTATATATTTACTATGGTTACATTTTTTAAGTACGGACAGAACACCATCTACGCGGTGGAATCGGCCCGGAAACTCACAGAAGGTGAAAAAGAGAGATTGACATGGTTGTTCGACGGGGCTAAACCCCTCGCTGCTTCTTCTCTGAAAGGACTTTTCATAGGTCCGCGTAAGGAGATGGTGACACCATGGAGTACCAACGCCGTTGAAATTACCCGTAACATGGGCATCGACTCAATCTCGCGCATTGAGCAGTACGATCGTGTAACCACCGATACACCCAACTACGATAAAATGCTCAGCCGTCTCTACGACGGTCTGAACTCAAAGGTTTTCGCCACGGATATCATCCCCGGTGAAATCGAACATATCACTGACNTCAANNAATATAACATTGAGGCCGGTCTGGCTCTCAGTCCCGATGAGGAGGAATACCTGGAAAACCTCAGCAAGAAACTCGGNCGTCCCCTNACNGACAGCGAGGTGTTCGGCTTCTCTCAGGTTAACTCCGAACACTGCCGCCACAAAATTTTCAACGGTCAGTTCATCATCGACGGCGAGGAGAAACCGCTCTCTCTGTTCAAACTCATCAAACGCACNTCTCAGGAAAACCCCGGCGGACTGGTGTCTGCCTACAAGGATAACGTGGCTTTCGTAAAGGGTCCCGTGGTTGAGCAGTTCGCACCTCGTAACCCGGAAGGTCCCGACTATTTCGAGGTTAAGGATCTCCGCACTGTGCTCTCTCTGAAAGCAGAAACCCACAACTTCCCCACNACCGTTGAACCGTTCAACGGTGCCGCTACCGGAACAGGTGGNGAGATCCGCGACCGTCTCGGCGGTGGTAAAGCCTCGCTTCCCCTGGCCGGAACTGCTGTNTATATGACCTCATACGCCCGTCTCGACCCCATGCGCCGATGGGAAATGATTAGCAACCCCCGAGTTTGGCTCTATCAGACTCCTGCCGAAATCCTCATCAAGGCTTCTAACGGNGCCAGCGANTTCGGTAACAAATTCGGTCAGCCTCTGATCTGCGGATCTCTGCTTACTTTCGAACACGANGAAAACAACCAACTCTATGCCTACGACAAGGTGATAATGCTTGCCGGTGGTGTAGGTTTCGCAGCCGCCAANGATGCCATTAAGGGTATCCCCGAACCNGGTCAGGAAGTGATCGTTATGGGTGGCGACAACTACCGCATCGGAATGGGCGGTGGNGCTGTATCATCTGTGGCTACAGGTGAATANGACAACTCTATCGAACTCAACGCNGTGCAGCGCGCCAANCCCGAAATGCAGAAACGTGTTTCTAACGTTATCCGTGCACTCGCNGAATCCGGCAACAACCCCATCGTCTCTATCCACGACCACGGCGCCGGCGGCCACCTNAATGCCTTGTCTGAACTCGTTGAAGCAACCGGCGGNACAATCTATCTTGANAAACTTCCCGTTGGCGACGCCACTCTCTCNGCCAAGGANATTATCGGTAATGAGAGCCAGGAACGTATGGGCATGGTGATGAAGGCCAAGGATGTGGCTCGNGTGAAGGCTATCGCTGACCGCGAACGTGCCCCCTTCTATGAAGTCGGCGTCACCACAGGCGACGGCAAATTCGTGTTCGAAGCAAAAGAGGGTGAGAACCCCATCGACCTGGAAATGGAAGATATGTTCGGAAACTCACCCCGAACCGTGATGCGCGACAAAACCGTCATCCGCAAATCTGAAAATACTGAAACAGAAAATATCGACATCCCGCAGGCNGTAGCNGANGTNCTTTCTCTTGAAGCCGTTGCATGTAAAGACTGGCTCACCAACAAGGTTGACCGCTCGGTAACCGGTAAAGTGGCCCGTCAGCAGTGTCAGGGCGAACTGCAGTTNCCCCTGAGCGACTGTGGTGTCATGGCGCTGGACTACACCGGTAAGGCNGGTATTGCAACCTCGATAGGTCACGCTCCTCAGGCTGCCCTCGGCGACGCTGCAAAAGGTTCAGTCCTCGCAATCGCTGAATCGCTCACCAACATTGTCGGCGCNCCGCTCAAGAAAGGTCTCTCTGCCGTGTCATTGAGNGCAAACTGGATGTGGCCCTGCAAGAACGAAGGTGAGGACGCTGCCCTCTATCGCGCTGTTGAGGCTTGTTCTGACTTNGCNGTGGCACTCGGAATNAANATCCCCACCGGCAAGGACAGCCTCTCNATGACCCAGAAATACTCTTCAGGTCAGAAAGTGATGGCTCCCGGAACCGTTATCATCTCTGCCGCNGGTGAAGTTACCGACGTGAAGAAAGTNGTAACNCCCGTNCTCCAGAACATACCCTCTACATTATATTATATAGACTTCTCNGGCGACGCTCTGCGTCTCGGTGGTTCGGCTCTGGCTCAGACTCAGGGNAANGTGGGCGACGATGTCCCCGCTGTTAAGGATCCGGCNCGCTTCGTGGCAGCCTTCAATGCTGTCAACAAACTGGTAGGTCGCAAGGCCATCGCTGCCATGCACGACGTATCTGCCGGAGGTCTGGTCACCACTCTCCTTGAAATGCTCTTTGCAAACGAAAAAGGTGGTCTGAACGTTGCACTCGACGGATTCTCTGAAGCAGACAATGTCAAGACNCTTTTCGCTGAAAACCCCGGTCTGGTAATCCAGGTTTCCAANACCTGCAAAAACATGGTGGAAGAGGCTCTCAACGCTGCCGAAGTACGCTTCTTCGGTCTGGGTACACCCACTGCCGAACGCACTCTCCGCATNGAAAACAAAGGTGCTGAAGTGGCTCTCCTCGATGTNGACACCCTTCGCGATNTATGGTACAAACCCTCTTATCTGCTTGATACCCTGCAGAGTGGCGAAACTGCGGCGGCTGAACGTTTCGCAAACTACAAGAAACAGCCTATNCGCTATCGCTTCCCCGCCGACTGGAAAGGAACATTCCAGTCAATCGGCATCGATCCTTCACGTCGCACTCCCTCAGGCGTGAAAGCCGCCATCATTCGTGAAAAAGGTGTGAACGGCGACCGTGAAATGGCCTACTCGCTCTATCTGGCAGGCTTCGATGTGAANGATGTCCACATGACCGACCTNATGACCGGACGTGAAACNCTCGAGGATGTGAACATGATTGTGTTCTGTGGTGGATTCTCCAACAGTGACGTNCTCGGTTCTGCCAAAGGATGGGCTTCAGGCTTCCGTTGGAACGAGAATGCACGCACCGCGCTCGAAAAATTCTTCGCCCGCAAAGACACCCTCTCGCTCGGCATCTGTAACGGTTGTCAGTTGATGATCGAACTTAACCTTATCGCTCCTGAAAANCAGAAGAAGGTTAAGATGCTCCACAACAAATCCCACAAATTTGAATCAAACTTCCTCGGTCTGACAATCCCCGAAAACAACTCAGTCATGCTCGGCTCGCTTGCCGGATCAAAACTCGGCATCTGGGTGGCTCACGGCGAAGGTCAATTCTATCTCCCCGAAGCCCTCAGCGAATATAACATCGCTGCCCGCTACAATTACACCGCATATCCCGCCAACCCCAACGGCTCCCGCGGTGCAGTAGCAGCACTCACAAGCGCCGACGGTCGCCATCTTGCAATGATGCCCCACCTCGAACGTGCCATCTTCCCCTGGCAGTGTGGCTACTGGCCCCGCACACGCCGAAACAACCAGGTAACCCCCTGGATTCAGGCCTTCGTCAACGCTCGNCAATGGATTGAAAACTTCAAAGGCTGATTAAAAACAACCAACACATAATCTGAACGACCCCGGGAAANCCCCGGGGTCGTTTGCATTCTTAGAAACTGTTTAAATTTATGAGTAAAATTTTTATATACTCTGCTTTTAGNATCTTTTTGGCGATTTTTGCCAAGTTCCGTTGGTCACGATGCCCGCATCGCTCCCACCTCAACTTGCAAAACTCATCCAAAAATATTCTCAAAATCATTCGCTCATAAATTTAAACAGTTTCTAATTCANGGATCTTTTCTTGCGTTACATTAAAATCCGTGTTTATCTGTTCTAATCTGTGACTGCGGGCGTAGCAACGCTAAAATCAGTGTGCTTTATTCCTTTTTAATTTCTTTTAAGATATTAGTAATAACATGATTAATCAGATTTTATTACACACGGATTTTTTCGCTTCGCTCTAATTCACTGATAAAACGGATTTTCACGGATCTTTTCTT
>JAAVGE010000027.1 GCA_014800385.1 Bacteroidales bacterium | reverse complement strand
TGGTGTGATGTTGTTGGATCGGTGTTTCTCAATGGTTATTATTCCGGCTTTGCGGTTCTGCTCCTTTTCAGCGTTAGCGGTGTTGTTGGCCTCGGCGGCTTTCGCCTCACGACGCTGTTGGGCACGTTTCTTTCTTATGGCTGCTTCGAGGGCACCGTCAAAGTCGAGTGATGCGTCGAGGGCNATCATTTCGGATTTGATTAACTGAAATGATATTTCGGCTTCGGNGGATAGNTTGTCCGGTTCGTTGCCTGATTCGATGTAGTCAAATATGGCGGACATNACTTCGTTGCGCAGCGNTTTTGATTTGTTGCTNAGNATGGTCANCCACTCCTTTTTTAAGATTATATTTTTCATTGNNTGGANNTTTTTTGCAAAGGTAGTTTNCTNAGGAGTGGATTCGACATCAAATTATCGNATGNNGAAGTGTTAAAAATGCGATAATTAACATTTTTAAGCCTTGAAGAGGGTCATTAGNGTCATTAGAGTCATTAGGGGGATTAGGGTATTTCGGGACAGGAGAACAGGAGNGACAGGAGGCTNGGTGTATATTTTTGGGACAGGGGAACAGTAGAGACAGGANACTTAGTTGGTATTTTGGGGATAGGGACAGGAGATTTTTATATTCCCATGGGCGTCAGGACGCCGAGNGAAGCAACCCCGGAAAGGTATTAAAAACGACAACCCGCATCCGACAAATTGGTAGACCATTGGTTAATCCACCCAACAACGGGGGTTGCATCCAATGGGTTAAGATAGAAAAACTTCACCTTCAACCACTTTTCCCCATTTTCATCAACCGCATAATCAAGAACCGCNAGTTCTTTTCGGTTGATGTAATTTCTCACATACCGCTGATTCCCNGANTGAACCGTAGGCTTCTGATACAAAATAAACAGGTTGGGCCCAGCCTTGCTATCCGCTCCGTTCTTAGGAGGGAAAACAACCGGCACACCCTTTTCCACCCATCCCGTTATCAATGACTCGGTAGATCCGGGTTGGGCTAAATCCTGCATCAACTCCANNTTCAGTCGNNTTNCCGACTTGTCGATTATACGACCACCCCAGAGAAGATNCATCCACGGGATGTTNCTTANNGCAGCANTGAAGGAGGCTGAAACCGAGTCAGCATAAACCAANACGGGCAACTGTTGGGTCATGATTGCTTCAATCCCCGGCATCTGTTTTCCCTCAACGAAGTGATAGCGAGGCTTAACCCGTTCATACTCCAAATCCACAACCGTATCTACAGAAAACGCTGATTTNTTCACCCAGGTGGTTATGCTGAAATCATCGTCCGGTCTGCTTAATTCCACATACAACCTGTCGGATGATNCCCCAATCAGACCACATTCCCAATTTGGTTCACANCCNGAAAAAAGTATGGCATTTGCGTGGTCAGAAACTGAATCAGGATAACTTTTTATACTTCTGAAATCCACATCNACCGTTGGATANTGACGGTTTACNATTTTCTCCGACTGACATGACGTGCAAACNGCAATCGTTGCCGCCACGCACACTGACATGAAAAGTAATTTCTTCATAATATATTAATTTCCACAAGTCCACACTGAATCACACCAATNGTCTATCCAACCNNTAACGGTTGTCCCATCCGGTTTATGGATAAACTCCACTTTAAGCCANNTNTCANNGGTTCTGNTNTCCTTNACATAGTCAAGAACCGAGAACTCNTCCATAACCANCNACGNATNGTCATACTGNNNANGATTNCGACTGANNNTCAGGCTGTTGATACAAGANAAACACTCCGGCACCCGCTTTTGTGTGATTAGNAGGGNATACNACCAGNGTACCCTTNTCAACCCATCCTGTCACCAAGGATTCCGATATTGAACCTGACAAGTCCTGCATCAGTTCNACTTTCAGGCGGTTTTCCGACTTATCCANTATGGCTCCNCCCCAATACAANTCCTTCATGNATANATNATTAAGCACCGCACTNTATTCCGTTGCGACAGAATCGGCATATACGATTCCGGGAACCGTCGTTGACATGATTGTTTCTATATANCAATNTTTGAACGGTNGTGATNGTTTGTAATGATAAACAGGNTCGGCAAGCCTTAAAGGGATCTCTCCAACAGAGTCAACATCCACATCTGATTTATCAACCCACGTGGTGATACTGAAATCACTTTCAGGCTTACGGAGTTCCAGATAAAGACGATCCGCCGCTTCACCTCTCACATTGTACTGCCACACATCTCCGTCACAACCGGAGAACAGTATGGCATTATNCTCGCTGTAAGTTGAATCCGGATAACTCCGCAGACTCTCAAAACGGACCTCCGCNGNGTATTGTTTACTCCTGCTTTCTGCACTGCAACAAATATTGCANATCATCATCAGCACACCAAAAANGGTTATATATTTCTTCATGTTTAAAGTTTTTTAAGTCAATACAACCCACAGAAATTCGCTTCAACATCATCAAGAAACAGTTTAATGAAATCTTGCATTTCAGGAGTGGTGTCAAGTGATTGAATTTTTTTCTTTAACTTTTCATATTCCTGCATGTCATACTGATTATCTACANNAAATGCATNACCTGCTGACCAAGCGAAACTTTTGGTTTTATCCGGATTCAGTCTCAGATATTCCAACACGAATAACGGATTAGAATCCAACATTTTCGCCGAGTACTCCGACATCCCTTCCGCCAGTGCNGCATCACTCTTTTCCAGTATCCTGAAATAAAGCATTATATTGAATGCATTGGCAATATCACTATTCCTGCGCTGGCAGATNTCATCAAACATATCNAATGTGGCATCATCGTCACTTGGGCTAAACAAACCCCNATAAACTAACCGCGCGGTCTCATTAACCTCACCGGATTGAAGATATGCCTGCTGCTCCGACACAGAAAAATCATCCCAATAGGGGTTAGCCATGCATAATGCCGGGATTAACGAAAGAAGCATTATAATCAACTTAGCAAAAGGGTGGTTTATCATGTTTCCTATCTTTTATTTATCCGAGTTTTTCACTGTACGGTTATTTCTATTCATTTTCGCTTTANNTCATCATACAAACTNTACTTTGAGTAGTTTACNNTAAACTTAAANTCCTTATAAACCTTTGGTTGGCGTGGAATTAGTTTGATATCTCTTTTATTTACCACCAAAAATGTATCTTTGTTATGAACAAAAAAACCGCTGAAACTACCAATTTTGTTGTTCCCTGGTTCAACTGAATAGCCTCTGTTACCAATCAAAAAATAATATCGTTCAGGCTTATTNTCTTTTGATGGTTTGATATATTTTAAAATCATTCTGAGTTCTTTATCTGTAGGAACTTCCAATTGCGGCATTTTTATTGTAACATACCTATTGACGGAGTAGAAATATTTACGCGATTTCTCATTTCTGTAGGGCAAGGTATTTTTGACGCTGTCCACTTTAATCCGACTTCCTAAAACCGTAACATCCGCCGGGAGGTTCGCCANAATACTATCGACATAGTGATCTGTTTCTCCGGCAAGTTCAAATTCATATCTTGAATCAAAATATCGATTGTATTTATTGGAAAAACTGCTGCTTATAATTATTACAGACAAGCATACTGACATTGATATTAAGAAACCTTTTACGTTATTCATAATCACTCAAATTTTAATTTTGTTTTTCCCTGGATTTTAAATGAACCTCCCAACCTTCGTCATTACTTAGCAGTTCACATCGTCCATCGATTATTCTGAACGTAACATCCCAGTAATCTATATATCTTCTCTGTACTACTATTGCGTCTTCTGNTTCTTCTGCTTCTTCTGCTTCTTCTGCAAAAACATGGTTATTCTCAGGTTTACATTTTGGGAATGATTCAATTGNAGAAGTTTTCACCATACAATAGTAGTCATTGTATGTAAAATAGCCCTGATAATTCCATGGTATAATACAAGATCCGAAGGAAAAAGTTACAAAGTCATCAGACTCGTAATGAAACATCTNCATGAAAATAGGATGTTCCGGNCCTTTCTCTTGAGAGTTAGTCACCTTCAATGATTTTAATAACGCCTCAATAAACATGCCGTGTTCGCTCATATTTAATTCAGGGAGGTTATATTTTTTTGNATGTATAACTNCNTCTGANTTGNCNTTAATTGAACNNGAACTTGCGCATGATTTTTCGACAGAGGTATTATCNTTGCGTTCAANAGTTTTATTTGAGCATGCGCACAATTCTAAACTTTGAAGGCATAATAATATCATTAACAGTAGGCTTGTAAATGCTTTCACAGAAGTAAGCANCGAAAATGTGATCAATTGATTTTTCATAAGCNGAGAGAGATTTTAAATATCTGTACGGCAAAAATAATATAAATAAATTTAACTCACAATTTTATTTGGAGTTTATAATGAGCAAACATGTGAACAACACCAGCCCACGTCGTAAATAAGAGAGGATTAATCACATACCTCCGCTGTTAACATNTTTTTTANCTATGCAAAAAACTATTATTCCTTTTCGGTTGTTTGATAAATACGAAAACTAAATAACTCATATATCAAAATTTAAAGTATAGTATTATGAACACAGCACCTTTACAAGGCTTAAAAGTAGTTGACTTCACAGAAGTTCAGTCCGGTCCCTCATGTACTCAGATGTTAGCATGGCTNGGAGCCGATGTCATAAAAATTGAACGTCCCGGTGTCGGTGACGCAACCCGTAAGGAACTTCAGTTTAATCCTGATCTGCCCAGTTATTACTTCCTCCAGTTGAACAGTGACAAGAAGTCTCTGTCATTGGATGCTAAAACTCCTGACGGCAAGGCTATCCTTACCAAACTTATTAAAGAATGTGATATTTTCGTTGAGAACCTCCACCCGGGCGCAATGGATAAACTCGGTTTCAGTTGGGAAGCCGTTCANGCCTTGAACCCCCGCTGTATTTATGGTACTATCAAAGGNTTCCCTGTTTCTTCAAAATATAAGGATCTGAAAGCCTACGAACCTATCGCACAGGTTACTGCCGCTGCCGCCTCTACTACAGGCTGGTATGACGGTGAATACAATATCCCTACTCAGAGTGGTGCCGCACTTGGTGACTCNAACACCGGTATGCACTTGCTGATCGGTCTGCTCGCCGCTGTTGTTCAGCGTGAAAAAACCGGCGAAGGTGTTTACGTTTATCAGTCTATGCACAATGCATGTCTNAACCTCTGCCGTATCAAGACCCGTGACCAGTTGACTCTTGACAAGATCGGTTATCTGACTCAGTTCCCGCAGTATCCTAATGGTAAATTCGGTGATTGCGTTCCTCGTTCAGGTAACATTGAAGGTGGTGGTGTTCTTGGTTGGACNTACAAATGTAAACCTGCCGGTGGTTATGACACCGAACTTGATGCAAACAACTATGTTTACATTGTTCTGCAGCGTGGCGNAAAAGATTTCGAACTGTTCTGCAAGGCTACAGGTTTCGAGGATTGGCTGACCAACCCCGATTTCAATACCGCCGACGCCCGTGACCGCAACAAACAGGCNATCTATCAGCGTATCGGTCAGTGGACAGCNGACAAGACCAAATATGAGGTTACCGAAATTCTGGGTAAAGCAGGTGTTCCNGTTGGNCCCGTATTGTCAACCAAGGAGATGATGACCGATGAAAGNCTCTATGACGGCAACACATTGGTACGTATCAATCAGGGTGGTGAAATCGGTGAATTCGTAACTGTTGGTTGCCCCTTCACCATGTCAAACTACCAGCCTACCTACGGTCCTGCTCCTGAACTTGGCGGTAACACAACTGAAATTCTTTCTTCNCTGGGTTATACTCAGGCTGAGATTGACTCATTTGCCAAGAACGGTACAACCGCTCCCGCTCCCAAACCCGCCGCTCCTGCAGCACCCGCCGCATCTGCACAGAAATAAACCTTTNCATACCGGTGNCTTGCGGATCTCCGTTGCGGAATTCCGCAAGTCACCTNTTTACTNTTTGAAAACACGTTAAAAAAAATATTATGAGCACAACAGTTAATACACCGGCTTCAAGCCAGGCCGCTCCCAAATTTCCGGAGCAGGTAACCGGTATGTATATTCTGGCAGAATCACTACGCCGACTCGGACTGATGGATGTATATGGTCTGGTGGGTATCCCCGTGACCGAAGTTGCATACGCAATGCAGAAAATAGGTATGAACTACTATGGCTTCCGTTTTGAACAGCAGGCAGGTATGGCAGCCGCCACTCACGGCTATCTCACCGGCAAACCCGGTGTGCTGCTTACCGTTTCTTCTCTGGGCTTCCTCAACGGTTTGACCGCTACTATAAACGCTACTGTGAACTGCTATCCTATGATTCAGATTTCAGGTGCGTCAGATCCTCAGATGGTTGACATGGACATGGGTACNTACGAGCAACTTGACCAGTTGAACGCTGCCCGCCCCTATGTTAAAGCGGCTTTCCGATGCAGCCATGCCAAGGATATTCCCGCAGCCGTTGCACGTGCCTATCGTGCAGCCGTCAGCGGTCGTCCCGGTGGTGTTTATATCGACATGACCACTCCCGCACTGGGCGAAGTAATGGATGCTGCTGAAGCAGAAAAACTTTATTTCTCACCCGTGGATGTCTACTCAAAGGTTGCTCCTAACGCCGACGCTGTAACCCGCGCCGCTCAGACAATCGCATCGGCCAAGAAACCTGCCATCCTCCTTGGTAAAGGTGCTGCACAGGCTCAGGCCGAAGATCTGATCAAACAACTCAGCGACACATATAAAATCCCTTATCTGGCAATGTCAATGGCCAAGGGTGTGCTCCCCGACAAGGGTGAACTCAGCGCACTTTCATGCCGCTCAACCATCATGGAGCAGGCNGATGTGGTCATCGTTATCGGTGCACGTATCAACTGGATGCTCTCATTCGGTAAGGGTAAATGGAACCCCAACGTGAAGTTTGTCCAACTNGATGTCGAGCCTCGCGAAATTGACCGTAACGTTCCNGTTGCCGCTCCTGTTGTCGGTGACATGAACGAATCGCTNAAGGCTATTCTGGCCGAACTGCCCAAATACAAAACNTCGTTCGACCCCACATGGGTTCCCTCACTGCAGGCTGAATCCGCTGAAAAGAACAAGAAGTTTGCAGNACGTCTGCAGGCAGCCGCCAATGCCCAGCCTATGAACCACTGGACCGCTCTTAACGCCATCAAGCCTATTCTGGAATCCAACCCCGACGTTATCCTCATCAACGAGGGTGCNAACACACTGGACGACACCCGTGACACCGTCGATATGGCACTTCCCCGTCACCGTGTTGACTGTGCATCATGGTCAATCATGGGTATGGGTATGGGTTCAACCATCGGTGCAGCCGTGGCAACCGGCAAGAGCGTAGTGGCCATCGAAGGTGACTCAGCCTTCGGATTCTCAGGCATGGAATTCGCCACCATCTGCCGTTACAAACTTCCCTGTACAGTGGTTATNTTCAANAACGGCGGTATCTACAATGGTGTAGGTGTCAACCCCGGTGGCGGCGATGAACCCGCTCCTACCACNCTTGACATCAACGCACGCTACGACAAGATGGCCGAAGCATTCGGCGGCGACGCTTACTACGTCAGCACCCCCGAAGAACTGACCAAAGCACTTACCCAGGCTATCGCAGCCAAGAAACCTGCGCTGATCAACGTTCAGTTGGCAGCAGACTCCGGTAAGGAAAGCGGTCACATCGGTTACCTCAACCCCACCCCGCTTATCGACTACACCGTCTGATAAAACATAATCCGGCGTGGAGGAGANTATGACCGACACGCCGGATTCTCCCTAACAACATTNNATAATCAAAATTCAAGAATATCATGACACANATCATCCTATACGCCATCGTGCCTATCGTCGTGGTTATGCTCGCCGGTTACATAGCCGGTAAAAAGGGAGCCTTCAGCGGTGATGACGCAAAGAAATTCAACAAAGTGGTGCTTGACTTCGCATTGCCGGCAGCNTTGTTCGTGTCAATCGTGCAGTCATCACGTGAAGATCTTGCCAAGTATGCCAACCTCACGTTGGTTTCAATACTCGGCATCATGGGCTGTTTTATGCTCGTGTACTTCATTTTTAAATACTGTTTCAAGAAAAACACCGGTGCGGATGCCGCCATCAGTGCCTTGATCAGCGGTTCGCCTACAATCGGCTTCCTCGGGTTTGCCGTTCTTGAGCCTATCTTCGACTCAACCGTAGGTCTGCCCGCCGTCGCTCTTGTGGTTGCCATCGTCGGTATCGTGGTCAACGCNATCGGTATCCCNGTGGGACTCTCCCTGATGAACTCATCTCTNGCAAAGCAGGGTGCAGCCAACGGAGGTAAGAAAGAATCAGCATGGAAGCCTGTTCTGCATGCNCTTGCNCAGCCTGTTGCATGGGCNCCTATCCTCGCCGTTGTTTGGGTATTGGNNGGTATACCCTGGCCTAAAGAACTGAGTCCTTCATTTGACCTTATCGCAAAGGCCAACGCATCATTGGCAGTGTTCTCAGCCGGTATCACCCTTTCCTCAATTAAGGTTTCTATCAACTGGCAGGTTATACTTGGTTCAATCCTGAAAATGTTCGTGATGCCTGCAGTAGTGCTNATCCTCGGTCTTCTCTTCCACATGGAACCTGAAAACCTCAAGATGCTCGTTGTNGCAGCCGCCCTTCCCCCNGCCTTCTCAGGTATCATCATCGCGGACGAATACAACACTTANGTTGCAACCGGTACATCTTCATTGACCCTCAGTGTGATACTGTTCGTAGTCACCTGTCCGCTCTGGATATGGCTTACCGACATCGCACTNAAAGCATTCTAACACTCTTCTTTGAATAAATATCACGGAGGTTGTGCTGTAACTCAGGTTATGGCGCAACTTCTTTGTTTTNNNGCGTCTNTTTATCNTTTTGNCAGNAGGAACAGGAGNGTGGTTGTGTTTTTGGGACAGCGCCGAGTGAAGGNTNACGGTCATTATACCCTGCCGAATCAGATTTCTNCGNGCCCGTTGATNCNATCGCCNTNCCNNAATGCNCNGTCNATCACAGCGACCGAGGCNNCAGNATAATATTTTTCATCCACTTCATCCGTTTTGCATATTAATTTATCAAAATTGGACAGAAATACATATCTTTGCAAAAAAAGCAATGACGGCACTATGACTAATGAAAACGAGATTCTTCAGCGAATACGTGAAAAAATAGGATTAGACATGACCCGTAGCGGTGACTTCGAGGTTTTGTCACAGGCTATCAGGGACACCACAAATGAGAATTTGGGGGTAAACACCCTGAAGCGTCTGTTCGGATTCAAAATGGATAAAACAGTTCCGCGTCTTTCTACCCTCGACATCATTGCCCGATTCCTGGGATGCGACAACTATGACTCGCTGGCNAAGGAACTGGGTGAGGATGCCGACATATCTGTTTTCACCNCTATCGAAGCCATTGATGTGCNGTCACTTCAGCCCGGCACACAGGTGCGTACCGTCTACGAACCGAACCGCGTGTTCACNATGACNTACATCAGNGAGAGCCGCTTTATTGTCAACGATGTNAANGGGAGCAAAAANATTCTGAAAGGTGACATTCTGACCGTCTCGCANTTAGCCGTCGGACACCGCTTCATAGCCTCTCAGGTCAACCGCGACGGTAATGACCTCGGGCCCTACGAGGCTGCCAAATTCAAGGGTTTNAAGTCAGTGGAGATTCTCGGATGACACANCCCGGCGTTTCCNTTCATGCTCCTGCTTAAGCCGCCGCTCAATCTCCGANCCATACTCCTTGAGTTCGGGCGATGCACGATGGGTATATGATGTGTACACTTTTGACTGCGCTATGATGTTCCACTGCTCGCGATAGGTCAGACCNGGAAACATGTTGTTGAGCGTCCGGAATGCACCGGCAATCCTGTCGTCGGCAATATCCGAGTGTGCGCGTATCTCATCGAGCAACTGACTTGCNGTNAGCGTGGTNTCACGCTTCACGTCGTTCAGACGGTCGAGGTCGGCAAGCAGATCTTTGAAAGAATCCCTGATCTGATCATCCAGCATGGCNGCCCTATGCGTAGCCTCCTCNAGCGTGATCTCCTGATGTTCATCCTTCGCCTCGGCTTCCGGNTNAGGGGTNANNNTTTTAANTNCAACAGACGNAGATGGCTGNNGNTCAGGCTGTTTCTCTGCAACCTGCCACACGGTGTCAACCCTGTGCAACACAACCGTGTCATTATTGACCGGCAGAGCGATGTCGGNAANCTCNTCGGTCAGAACCGGGTCGGCATCATCAACGTTCCAAAACAGATAGCCCGCGNCNNCACACGNCAGCAACACAGCGACAGCAACGGGNATCCATCGCTTCCGGCTGCGTCCGCCATGATCTAAAATTTCATATAAATCCTCACAATTCACATCNTCACGCCGACACGCNTCGACAAACCGCTCATAACCCGAAAATCTGAACGCCGGATTCGCCGATCTGAGCCGCTCCACNACCATCCCTATGCCATGGAAATCGATAGCCGTTTTCCCGGTAGCCTCAACCGTCAGCCCATACTTTNCGGGNTGACCCGACGTGTCGTTGAGCGAATATGTATATGACTTGTCAAAATCCAGNAGCACCAGATTCTTNGTGTTCGACGTGATAATGATATTGTCAGGCTTNATGTCGCAGTGAACCACATTATGGCGGTGGAGATAATCAACCACACCGACAAGTTCGCGCAGCATCTTCACCAGATGTTCCTCACTGTCAAGCCACGGATCACGTCGGCGCATCATCTCGGCAAGCGTCATNCCGTCGACATAATCCATAACGATATAGTCGCGGTGAAACTCACGGTAGTCAGGCAACGAAGGATGCCTCAGCCCCACCCCAACCTCATACTCNTTATCCAGAGCATCCAGATAGATAGGCATCGACCGGAACTCNTCCTTCAGGCGCTTCACGAACACCTCGCGACGCTGCCACCGAGTCTTGTAAATATCACATGTAGAGCCCCCGCCGGGAAGTTTGACAGCATCGTCAAAATCAATCCNCGCCCGGCTCTCCNCNCTGTAGGAATCCGNATTATTCAGAAACTGNGACATGCNANTCAGAAACCACCNGAAAAGAGCAAATCACTCAATTCCCCCAAGGAAATTATCCACATTATGTTTAGTAGCATGAAACTGAACAACCTCATATTCAGCCACNTCCTCCNCAAAGAACGGATCCTGCGCGATAATCTCACGCGCCTCCGCCTCCGTAGCAGCATTACACAGAATCACGCCCCCCACCCTCGGNTCACGCGGACCCGAAGCNACCAGTTTTCCGGCCTGATAAAACCTGTCCAAAAACTCGCGGTGTGCAGCCAGAAAACGATCAACCTCCGTCAGCGGCTTCTTATAAGTTAGTTTGAAGATAAACATAAGTAGAAGTTGAAAATTATTTTATATTATCAAGCAGATGTTGTTTCTACTTATTTCATTTCTCTTTTCGGCGCTATTCCGTTTTTTCATCAGTCGTGTAGTTCACTACACTCCTTCTTCAAAAACAAAATATCACTCGAAAATAG
>JAAVGE010000026.1 GCA_014800385.1 Bacteroidales bacterium | reverse complement strand
TAACTTTGCCATGTTATGTTTTGATTATTAGTGGTTTAAGTGCAACCCAAATTTACTAAAAATCCCAGACATAACAAAGGCTTTCCCGCTGAAATTCAGCATGAAAGCCTTATTTTTTTGCCTGTGCAATAAAGAGAAAGAGGCTGCCTAAACTTGTTAGACAGCCTCGACTATCCGCCCACTAACCCAAATTTATTTTATGGACAAGGGCAGTAGCCACCCTATCAATAGAATAGATTTCAACTGGAGCGGGATGGAAACAAAAAAAATGGAGGGGATGACCGTGCATCTCCTCCACTTTTTTTGAGAGTTTAATTCGCTTTACTTCATTTTCTTTATCACTTTGCCATTGGAAAGGACACAGATGTTGAGACCGCTGCCTAACGTTTCGCGCTCTACGCCATCAATGCCATAGATTTTTACAATGGTGGCCTCTTCTTCATCTTCCACGGCTTCGACACCTTCTTCGGCAAGTTCTTCGATGTTGGTGTAAAGACCCCAGATGTTGGCGCTGCGGTATGCTTCTGCACAGCCGTGAGGTACTACGAGAGTACATGTGTCATAGATGGGGGTAACATTGGGGTATGGATTGTAGGGGTTACCGGTTATCATTGTGGTCAGGGGCTGGGGCACCTTTGAGAGGTTTACCAGACGTTTCAGCGGAGTGATGATCAGGGCACTGTCACCTATCTCCTTCACAGTTGACGGAATTGTGATTTCAGATATTTTCTCTTCGCCGTAAAGTGCGCGGTAGCCGATTTTTTCAAGACCCTCGTTAAGAGTGATATATTCAGCCTTTTTGCTTGACTGGAATGAGTTCACACCGATTGATTTCAATCCTGTTCCACATTTGATATACTCAGCGTTTGTGATTGAGAATGCAAAGTCGCCAATGGTTTCAACTGAGTTGGGAATGTCAATATAGTGGAGCGGTGCCAACTGGAAGGCCGTACGTTCAATAGTGGTTACACCTTCAGGCAGATCGGCAATCTGCAACCATGACATTGAGAAGGCGTCCTGACGGATCACCTTTAGGGTAGAGGGGAAATCAACGAAGTAAAGTTTCACGCAACCGTAGCACATTGTTGAAGGAATCTCAGTCAGACCTTCACCAAGAGTGAGTTCGCTGAGCGATGCGCAGTTGTAAAAGATTGAAGGACCGAACTCCTTGACTGTGCCGGGGATGTTTACCTTCTCGATTTTTGATTGGATGAAGGCATTGGAGCCTATATATTCAACACCGTCAGGCAGAACGACTTCAGCCACTTCCGCATTACTGAACACCTCGCGTTCAAGGCGTTTGAGATTTGAGGGGAAGACAATCTTGGATGCCTTTTTCACGCCTGAAAATACGTTATTCTCAATTTTTTCAACGCTCTTGAGGTCAACCGATGCGATAGCCTCGCAGCCATAGAAGGCATATTGACCGATGGCTTTCAAAGTAGATGGACCTGAAACAGAGGTGACGTTTTTATTATTGTAGCAGAGGTATTTACCGATATATTCCACACCTTCGGGAATATCAAGCGATGTTTTGTTGTAAGGTACAGCCAGCAGATATTTGCTCGTCTTGTCAATGAGCATATCGTTAGTCAGTTCAAGGGCGGTGTTACCTTCTTCAAGAGTGATTTTGGTAAGACCGGTGTTGTCGCGCAACACGCCTTGACCGAACTTGACTATGTTTTTGCCTACGTTGAACTCGGTCAGTTTACATCCGCTGAATGCGAAATCACCAATCTCGGTGAGCGATTCCGGAAGGTTTACCTTGGTTACTGTAGAGCAATATGCAAAGGCGTAGGGCGCGAGTTTCTTTACTCCCTGAGGAAGAGTTAGCGTAGGTTCAACCAATGCCGGGGGATAAACCACCAGTGACTCGCCATCCTTGGTATAGAGCACACCATCTTCACTCGTAAAGTTGTCGTTACCATCCTCGTTGATGTAGAAACCGGTGATTTTCTTTCCTGCAAAGGCACCGCCACCAATTTCGCGGAGGTTTTTGTTGATGATGAATTCACCGGCAAGTGAGGTGCCTGCAAAGGCTCGTTCACCAAGCACCTCAACAGTTGACGGGAGTTCAAGAGAGGTGATTTTATTGGTGAATGTAGAGAATGCCTGCGGACCGATTTCAATCAGACCCTCATTGAGGTTCACATCGGTAAGACTCATGCAGACAAGGAATGCCTGTGTCTCGATTTTGCGAACGTTCTTTCCGAAGTTAATCTCCTTCATTGTCGACAATGCTGAGAAGGCCTGCGTATATATTACAGCCACCGGATAGGTGACGCCGTTGTAATCTATGGCATCAGGGATGGTGACGCTGGCATCCTTGCTGGTACATTTTACAATCCACGCTTCTTTGTTGATGGTGTCAATAGCCATCTGGAAGTCGGCAAGATTGTCATTTTCCGCTCTCAGGCGACCTTTGTTTGTGTGCTTGCCTACAGAAATGATATGCTCGGCATCGACTGAGGCCGGCAGCAGCGCTTCTGTTGCGGCCTTGTACATTACAACATCGTTTGACGTAACACTTGCCGGACGTTTAATCTCCACATTTCTGTTGACAGCAGAAGCCGACAGCGTCAATGCGAGGGCAGCGATAGCAACTGAGTAAAGTTTTCCTCTCATAAATGTTAATATTAAAAAGTTAAAGTACTGTCATGTGGTGGATGTCAGAAACTGTTTAAATTTTTGAATAAATTTTTTATACTCTGATTTTAAGGATCTTTTTGGTGATTTTTGCCAAGTTTCGTCGGGCACGATGCCCGCATCGCTCCCTCCTCAACTTGCAAAACTCATCCAAAAATATCCTCAAAATCATTCGCACATAAATTTAAACAGTTTCTTAGAAAAACACCTTTTCGGATTTTCCCCCTTTTACTTTTATGTAAAGCCCCTTTACGGGAGTGGCCACTTCCATACCCTGGAGATTATAATAGTGTGCGGGCGCATCAGAATCATCCTCCACGGCTTCAACACCATCTGTAGCACCGATGGTGAATTGGCACTGACCGAACCATGATTGTGATTCCGGAATGATGTAGTTCGAAAGCAGATTATATGTTTCTCCGGCAACACCTTTGGGGTATTCAAAGGTGTAGACAAATGAGGTTGACTCACCTTCACTTAAATATACCCATGAGGTCTGAAGCATCTGCCCCCATGTTCCGGTNGTAACACTGGCCGGACGTATCCAGAATCTCACCGGATTGGCATAATTTCCTTTCACGCAGGTCATGGCAATGTGAAGATTGATATTCTCNGGATTTACATTGTCAGAATTCTCNACATAAAATTCCGTGGCCTTTATCTCCACTTCGGTGCAGAATGGATGAACCGTTACCGGTATGCGTGGTGTNATNTCCTTTATTTCNCCANTTNTATCCACGGACAGTGAGATTGCCATTTCACCGANNATGAGATTGCGGGGTTCNACGGTGAACTCAAAATAATCGGTCTGACCGGGCATCANATCAACAGGATTGGCNGTGCCTGTCATCACCAATGAGCCCTCTTTGCTAAAAATCTGCACGTAGAGGTTACTCATGAATTCACGTTCNCCATTGTTCTGAATATTTGCGCCAACCTTGAACTGCGTGCTTGAATATATNTCTGTGGTAGGTTTAAAGTNGGTCACTACAATGTCACTGTTTGCAGTATTATTTTCCAGTGTACCTTTTCCTCCCGCCATGGTCAGCGTCCAGTAGGGGTTCATATCCACAGGCACCTGTGCATGATACCATTTGGTTGCTCCGTCTTGTTCTATTCCGAATACGGGGCGCACCTTGTAGGTTCCATCCTCAAGTGTTACAGGCACTTTTCGGGCATACGTAGTCAGAATGAACGATACGTCAAATTCGAGGGGGGAGTTGGTTTCACCGGCATAGAGGAGTGTTCCGTCCGGACACTCTATTTCAAAACCTGCCCGTGCTGACAGGGGAGTTGCGGAAAGATTCATAAGTCCGCCACCTATGATTGAAAGATTTTTCGACACGTTGGAGTATGACAACTGAGTCTGTTGCAACAGTCCCATCTGAGGTGTTGCCACGGAACCCTCAAAGTTCGGCCGACAGTCAACCAACGCTATCTGACCGCTATTGAAGCCTCCGGCTCCACCTCCGGTGCCGAGAGCCGTGGGATTGAGTGCGGATAAAAGGAAGTAGCCGTTGCTCAGTCCTGCCCATCCCCAGTTGAAGTGATAATAGCCATCGCCGGAATAGCCGTCACACACAAAAGCATGACCGCCACTGCTGCCGAGCCCTGAATAAAGCACAGGCTCACCGTTGGCGAGTGATTGATAGACAGCGTTGTCCCAGTCTTCGTTATTGAAGTAGATACGGCTGATCAGACGTGATGATGGGGCATATCCGAAGTTCTGCACCAGCGAACTATACCACAGGTAGACCGATGCACTGGTTTCGTATGCCTTATAATCGCTTTTTACCGCATAGCCACATGCCTGCATCAGTTTGGCCACCGCCTCCTTCTGCTCCTCGGTTGCATCCGCACCGTAAACATCGAGCATCTTGTCCCACTCAAAAACCACCTCATCGAGATTCATTGATAATGTGGTGCCGTTCATGACATAACTGAGGTTGCCGGTTCCTTTTGAGGGATAGTTAAAATATTTCATGAACTGAGCCTGCGAGGTTGCTACACATCCGCTCGGCGACTGTACTCCGTCGACCACCGGGGTCAGAAGATTGAAGGGAGAGTTCTGATCCCAGTTAGTTTTCAGTAACGGAGATATTGCATCGTGACTGTTCGCTCCCCCTGCAACGGCAGCGGTCTCTACCCCACCCTTCTGCGCGGCATCTATTTCAAGGGCATACTGCTCAAGCCACCATTTCATTGCTTCCGGCAGGTTGTCGTAGTCAAACTCACCACTGTCGGCATAGCCCAAAAGCGGCATTGCCACGTCATCGCCCGGAAGAATTACCCATCCCCCGCGGGGATTGTCAAAGGCATACCATTGATCGTTGCCGTAGGCGAACTTAAAGTCGGCAGTTTGCGTACCACGCAACTTCAATGAATGACTTGTGGAGGATTTTAGACGGCTGAGTGCTTGCTCCGGAGTTATTGGAGATGCAAATGTTGAAACACTTAATGTGGCTCCAAGCAAAGAAACGAGTATTAACCTTTTCATAGGCGCTGCTTTTGAAATGCTCTATTGGATGAACTTTGTGAGCAACGCTTCCTATAATTGTAAGCACCCGTTGCCCAACTTTATTGGCGGTAAAGTTAGACAACGGAAAACAGTTTACAATATAATTACAGTTAATAAATGTTAATTACGCCCTCATTTAACACAATATCCAGCGATTTAACATTTGATAACAGTGATTATAGCAACTTTAACTACTCTTCAGGGGCAAAACCTGTCAGGCCGACAGCATCAAGGAATTCCTTGTCGTAGGCAACATTAAGGTGCTCTGCATCATAGCGTTCACGTACTTTGGAGTACTCCGTCGGAGAGATATCCAGATAGGAGGCTATCATGTAGCCCGGCACACGGCGCAAATAGGATTTGGGTTTGAAACGAATAAAGTTAATAAACCTTTCGTATGGGTCTTTACTCGTGAAATAGGTGTGGCGAATCTCCAGATGCGCTATCTGCAGTAAGGCCAATTCCATGATCCACTTGCAAAATATATGATTCGACTGATACAGGTCGCGTATAATCTTTGGTGCGATACGATATGCCTTGACCGGAGTTACAGCCTTGACACCGAACACGGCGGGGAGTCCGAGCATAAAATTCGATAACGACCCGGCAATATTTCCTGCTTCTCCAAAAAGAATCGTCTCCTCACGTTCCTCTCCATGGAGGGGCGGATAATACAGGCGTGCCAATCCGGCACTGAGAAAATAAAACGGAGCGTCCAACATTCCGGCCGGTAGAATTGTCTCATTTTTTCGAAATGTGACAATCTCAGAATTTTCCTCCAGATAATCAACTATCTCGGCAGGTAACTCAAACGGTTCGCGTGTAATGCATCTCAGATTCATACTTNTTATACTTGTTTCCTACAAATTTAAGGAAAAAACCGCGATTCTGCAAACCTGTATTAACCNCTGAAGGAGATAAACGCTGATAGTGCACGTTTATCTCCTNCCNNNATGTTTACNGACNGTTCAATACTCNGTTTGTTCGGTTCGGCAAAGCAGAATATTTCAAGANTTCTTTAAAAAAGCGGGCAAACCCATCCAAGTATTCCGATTGAAGTTACTGATGTTTGNCCACGGTAACGGACTGTTGTCCAAGAGCATACTCCTAAAGAATGGTACTTTGCATCGCTTATTTTTGCAATCTGCCGATAATCAGGGCTATAACCATCTGTGTAAATGTCAGCCACCGCTTCTGTTAATGACTCCTTGATTTTTTCATGGTGCTCTTCTTCTGAAGGATTGAAGTGAATGAGAGCCCAAATTACTGCAGCAACTAACACCATAAACAGGATTGAACCCAGACAGTTGCCATCTTCCTCCTCTTTTTCTTTATTCTCTGCTGCCGGTTCTTCATTAAGCAGATGTTGTTTCAATTCTTTTTCTTCCTTATCCATCATTGGTTTCTTTAGTAGTTTCTATTAACGGTAAATTTCATATTCAACATCGAGGTAGTCAGGCAGATCCTCCTCATAGGCCGGACCTTCTTTTATAAAGAGTTTGATGATACACTTTTCTGTCTCATTCTTTCCCGGTTTTATAAGGTTCATCTTTACAATATATCCGCCACAGTTGTGTATCGTGGCCTGCGAACTGAACATCTCGTTAGTGGAGAGTGGTATCTCAACCATGTCGTGAAATTGTCCCACGTAGGCTATTTCAGGCGCGCTTGCCGTCAGACTGAATACTGATGACACTTTCAGGATGGGATAGGATGCAGTAAGCGTGAGCAGGTTGTTGGTTCCATCTTTGATAAGGTAACCCTCATCCATTGACATCCTGAAGTTTCCTCCGTTTGAATACTCAAGGTCATCGTCACACGAAGTGAAGAGCAGGAGCGACAGGATTACCCCTGATACTAAATTGATTAATCGTTTCATTTCATTTCTTATTTGTGGTTTAATTTCTATATATGGGCATAGTGGTGATGGTTAATCGCTGCAAAGATACGGAGTTTACTTTGACCGGTTACTTGGATTTTTGGTTCAAAATGGTTCAAATTAAAACTAATTAACCCTTATTTCCTCATGCTGAATAATCTACTAAAAAGAGCGAGTCCAACCTCTGTGTTTCAAGATGTTGGACCTGCTCATTTTTGGGGTTACAGTGACGTGAAACCCTTGTTACTCAAAGTGGAAGTTCTACCGGTTCCGCATGATTCCATAGTGCCAAGAGGGTGTGTCAAAATAGGCGAAGCCTCACCGTATACAGGATTATGCGGCTGCTCCATGGAGCAGCCCTACAGGGCTAACGCGTTGATTGTCAAGATAGTAGGGATGTTCCCTGGAGCATCCGCCGAATATATATCACTATCCATGAACGTACAACACATAAAAAAAACAGGCTGCATCAATTTTTGATACAGCCACTTACGTTTAATAATTCTATGATGTTCTATTACATCTCCTGACTCAGATCATATCTTACGTTGTCATCGTCAGCCTCGAGATGTGACTGATCACCTTCAAATATGAGGGTTTCGCCGTCGCTGAGATTGGCGATGATTTTGTAGGCTCCCTCTTCGTTGATTGTTCCACCGAAGGTTCCTTTGGCGGAGGTGTCTTTTGTTTTGAGTTCACAGTTGCCATCGGAATAGAATGTGATTTCACACCATTCACTGACTCCGTTTGATTTCAGGACACGTTCGCCGATATAGCAGTCACCGATTTCGGAGGGGACATACGGCCATGCGTCGGAAATGGGGCGTTCGTAATCCAACGCTACTTCTGTGGTGTCAACTTCGGCAGTTTCCTGCTGCGCCTGTGATGCGCCTCCGCATGATGCCATTGTCGCGGCAAGCAGCAGCGCCATTGTAAAATGTTTGAATTTCATCTCGTTCAAATTTTAGAATGTTTATCTATGCAAAAGTAGATATTTGTCTGCAATATTCCGGCATAAAGTAGTGACAGATTTTATCACAAAAAAAGGCGGTGCGCCAACCACTGATGGTAAGCGCACCGCTGCCTATATAAGTGTTATGGCTTAGGCGAGGAATCCGAGGAGCACACCGGCAGCCACGGCTGAACCGATCACACCTGCAACGTTGGGACCCATGGCGTGCATGAGCAGATAGTTGGAGGGGTCGTATTCCAGACCGAGGTTGTTGGAGATACGTGCTGACATCGGAACGGCCGATACGCCGGCGTTGCCGATGAGGGGATTGATCTTCTTGGATTTGGGAAGGAAGATGTTGAAGATCTTCACGAAGCATACACCTGATGCTGAAGCGATGATGAATGCCATGAATCCGAGGAAGAAGATGAAGATGGTTTCTGCGGTAAGGAATGAGGTTGCCTGGGTTGAAGCACCGACGGTCATACCGAGCAGGATGGTGACGATGTCGGTCAGTGCGTTGCTTGCAGTCTTGGCCAGACGGGTGGTCACGCCACATTCGCGAAGGAGGTTACCGAAGAAGAGCATACCGAGCAGGGGAAGACCTGAGGGGACAACGAAACAGGTCAGAAGCATACCCACGATGGGGAAGATGATCTTTTCGTTCTGCGATACGGCTCGCGCGGGTTTCATCTTTATCAGTCGCTCGTTCTTGGTGGTGAGCAGTCGCATGATAGGGGGCTGGATCACAGGCACAAGTGCCATGTAGGAATAAGCCGACACTGCGATTGCACCCATCAGGTTGGGAGCGAGTTTTGACGACAGGAAGATTGCTGTGGGACCGTCAGCACCACCGATGATAGCGATGGCACCTGCCTGGTCGGGTTCGAAGCCGATGGCCAGAGCCACCATGTAGGCACCGAAGATACCGAACTGGGCTGCTGCACCGATAAGCATCAGTTTGGGGTTGGCGATAAGGGCTGAGAAGTCAGTCATCGCACCGATACCCAGGAAGATGAGCGGAGGATACCATCCGGCACTTACACCATTGTAGAGGATGTTGAGCACGGAGCCCTCCTCGTAGATACCTATTTCCAGTCCTGCATGGGTGTTGAAGGGGATGTTACCGATGAGGATACCGAAGCCTATGGGCACCAGAAGCATGGGTTCAAAGTCCTTCTTGATGGCAAGCCAGATGAAGAACAGACCCACGGCGAGCATCACGAAGTGCTGCCACGTTGCATTGTAGAAGCCTGTGAAATGCCAGAACTGGGTGAGGTTTTGCATTAAGAAATCACCAAAAGATATTTCCATTTCAGTTTATTTTGGTGTTAGTTATTCAATAGTGATGAGGACTGCGCCTTCCAGAACGGAGTCGCCCTGAGCAACGTTGACTGATGTCACTTTACCGTCGCGACCGGCATGGATGGCGTTTTCCATTTTCATTGCTTCGAGCATCAGGACAGTGTCGGCAGCCTTGACAGTGTCGCCTACCTTAACGTTGATGCTGAGAACAACGCCGGGCAGAGGAGCCTTGACAGCGGCGCCTGCACCAGTTGCAGCGGCGGGTTTGCTGATTACCTTGGCACCGGTTTCTGTGCGGGGAGCAGCAGAGGGACGGGGAGCCGACACTACTTTTACAGCGGGAGCCTTCTCGAGTTCAACTTTGTAAGGCACGCCGTTAACTTCAACGGTGACGATATTGTCCTCCAGGTCACCTACGGCCACTTTGTAGGGGTTACCGTTGATCTTATACTTATATTCTTTCATTTTGATCGGAAATGTGAGATTAATTATTTGGGGAGTTGACGCATGCCGTAGATTTTAGAACTCCAGGGAGAGTAACTGCGACGTACTTTGTTGATTGTAAGGATGGTTGATTCCTGGTCGTGAGCATCGAAGTGATCGCGGAGCGCCATGGCGATAGCAGCGATTTCCTCGCCGGTGTCATGACCGGTTGCAGCGTGAGCGGTTGCATCATCGGCTGCGATGCCCTGAGCCTCCATCTTGTTGCGGCGAGCGATGCTTGCGCCAATCTTGCTGATTGCGAGGAAGGCGAGGCAGAGGCAGAGCAGAGCGGAGAACACGATGCACATAGCCATGATGGTCATTGCGAAGCCGTTTGCGTCACGAGCCTTGAACAGAGCGATTTTGTCGTTCTGGTCGCGGATGACGTTGTTGCTTGACGGAGTGATGTAGTTCTCACCATGGTCGTCGCGGATCTGCCATACGCCGGCACCGTCCTCGGAGCGGGCGTAAGACTGGTTGCGGCCCAGCGATGCGGGAACAGTCACGGAGTCAATCAGGGTGATACCGTTGGCATCGTAAACGCCAATCCAGTTATCCTTACCTTCTTCAAGGAGGAAATTCAAGTGGAAAGTACCGCGTGAGGGCATTCCGTCAGCCCAGAACACCACATGCTGGCGTTTGGGGATGCGGGTGTTCACATCGCCCAGAGGCACGGGATATTTCCTGGGGTTCTGGGGGTCGTTGGTGATGAACACGCTGGAGATTTCCATGGGGGCATGGTTGGAGTTGAACAGTTCAATCCATGCGTGACGATGCCCGAAATCATCCACGGCGTTCGAATCATTGACGACCATCACCTCATTGATGCGCAGCGCGGCACGGCCTTGACCGTTGACTGCGGCAGCACAGCAGAAGAGGGCGATTATCAATAGGAAAATATTTTTTTTCATGTCCGAATGGGGTGTGATTATTACAAGGGGATGTTACCGTGTTTCTTAGCGGGGTTGGTAACTTTCTTGGTTGCGAGTTGCTGCAGAGCGCGGATGATGCGGAAACGTGTGTTACGGGGTTCGATAACATCATCGATGTAGCCGTAGCGTGCTGCATTGTAGGGGTTGCAGAACAGTTTGTTGTATTCCGCCTCTTTTTCTGCGAGCACTGCTTTGGGATCTTCCGCTGCTTTGGCTTCCTTGGCATAGAGCACTTCCACAGCACCTGCACCACCCATAACTGCGATTTCGGCAGTGGGCCATGCGTAGTTCATGTCGCCACGGAGTTGTTTACAACTCATCACGATGTGGCTACCACCGTAACTCTTACGCAGTGTGACGGTTACTTTGGGCACGGTAGCCTCGCCGTAGGCATAAAGGAGTTTCGCACCGTGGAGGATAACGCCGTTGTATTCCTGACCTGTTCCGGGGAGGAATCCGGGAACGTCAACCAGTGTCACCAAGGGGATGTTGAAGGCGTCGCAGAAGCGAACGAAACGTGCAGCCTTGCGTGATGCGTTGGAGTCGAGCACACCTGCCAGGAACTTAGGCTGGTTGGCAACGATACCTACTGACTGACCGTTGAAACGAGCGAAACCGATGATGATGTTCTTGGCATAGTCACGCTGAATTTCAAGGAATTCGCCATTGTCAACGATCGCACCGATAACCTCATACATGTCGTAAGGTTTGTTGGCTGAATCGGGGATGATTTCGTTCAGAGAGTCTTCCAGACGGTCGATGGGGTCGGTACATTCCACCAGGGGAGCCTCTTCGAGGTTGTTCTGGGGGATGTAACTGAACAGTTTACGGATGATGCGGAGAGCCTCTTCACCATCTTCAGCAGCGAAGTGGGCAACACCACTCTTCTGTGAGTGTACTTCAGCACCACCGAGAGCATCCTGAGAAACATCTTCGCCGGTAACGGTCTTGACAACCTTGGGACCGGTGAGGAACATATATGAGATACCTTTTGCCATGATGGTGAAGTCGGTGAGGGCGGGAGAATAAACCGCGCCACCTGCACAGGGACCGAGGATGGCTGAAATCTGAGGAATAACACCTGATGCGAGGATATTGCGCTGGAAAATTTCAGCATATCCTGCCAGAGCGTTAATACCTTCCTGGATACGTGCGCCACCTGAGTCGTTCAGACCGATTACGGGAGCGCCCATCTTCATTGCCATGTCCATGATCTTGCAGATCTTCAGGGCAAGCATTTCAGAGAGAGCACCGCCGAACACGGTGAAGTCCTGAGCGAAAACGTAAACCAGACGACCGTCGATAGTACCGTAACCGGTAACGACGCCGTCGCCGAGATATGATTTTTTATCGATACCGAAGTTGTAGCAACGGTGACGGACAAACATGTCGAGTTCTTCGAATGAACCTTCATCCAGCAACTGAGCGATACGTTCGCGAGCGGTGTATTTACCGCGCTCGTGCTGTTTGTCGATGGCTTTCTGACCACCGCCGAGACGAGCCTCGTTGCGGAGTTCAATAAGTTCTTTGACTTTTTCGAGTTGACTGCTCATAATGAGTGTATATTATAATAATGAGTATGGTTTATTTCTTTTTGGGATCCTCGCAGAGTTCAACCAGAGTACCAACGGTTGATTTGGGGTGCAGGAACGCGATGTTCAGTCCTTCAGCACCTTTGCGGGGAGCCTTGTCAATGAGGCGACAACCTTTTTCTTCGGCTTCAGCAAGAGCGTTAGCCACACCGTCCTCAACTGCGAAAGCAACATGCTGGATGCCACCGCGGCCACCGTTATTGGCAATGAATTTTGAGATGGCGCTATCCTCTGAAGTACCTTCAAGAAGTTCGATTTTTGTCTGACCTACCTGGAAGAAAGCAGTGCGAACTTTCTGATCAGCAACTTCTTCGATAGCGAAGCATTTGAAACCAAGAATGTTTTCGTAGAAGGGGATAGCCTCGTCCAATGAGGGAACTGCTATACCGATGTGTTCAATATGAGAAATATTCATATCAGTAATTAGTTATTTAAGGAATAATGATTGATAATTCACTCAGTTATATGCAAGTGCAAAAGAGCCTTTTACACTTTTACCCTGCAAATTTAAGAAATAAATTGGTTAAAATGCCGAAATTTCTCTTTTTTTCTTCTCTTTCGGCAACTTTTTTGAAATTTGCACGACATGAAGAACGGAATGGTATTAGTAAGTATATAAAAAAAACCTGCCGGAGAAACGACAGGTTAATATTATCAACTTCCGTGGGCGTTGACGGATTCGAACCGCCGACCCTCTGCTTGTAAGGCAGATGCTCTGAACCAGCTGAGCTAAAC
>JAAVGE010000025.1 GCA_014800385.1 Bacteroidales bacterium | reverse complement strand
ACCCCGGCAACTACAAGAAGCAGGTGAAACTGAAAGGCTCAATCGAGAAATACTTCGGTCAGATGGGTGTGAAAACCGTAACTGAATATGTTCTCGGCGAAGGTGGCAGTACCCCCGTCACTCCTCCTGCNACAGGCAATGGTGACGGCTCCGACAGCAACCCCTTCACCATCGGTCAGGTAATTGCCGGAACAGCNNCAGGCTCATCTGTATGGGTTGAGGGTTACATNGTAGGCTGGATCGCAGACAAGACCTACGACACCGCTCAGTTCAACAGCANCGCCACCATCCAGACCAACCTTCTTCTGGCTGCCACACCTGATGAAACCGACCTCACNAAGTGTATACCCATCCAGTTNCCTGCCGGAACAGTCCGCACNGCNCTGAACCTCCAGACCAACCCCGGCAACTACAAGAAGCAGGTGAAACTGAAAGGCTCAATCGAGAAATACTTCGGTCAGATGGGTGTGAAAACCGTNACNGAATANGTTCTNGGCGAAGGTGGCAGTACCCCCGTTACNCCTCCCGCAACCGGCAATGGTGACGGCACNGAAAGNAGTCCTTATACCATCGCTGACGTTCTCGGCGGTGCAACAGGCACAGGCGTATGGGTTGACTGTTATGTAGTAGGCTGGATTGCCGACAAGACTTACGATACAGCGCAGTTCAATGCCGATGCAACNATCAAGACCAATCTTCTGGTGGCAGCCTCTGCCTCAGAAACCGACCTCACCAAATGTGTNCCCGTGCAACTTCCCAACAACGATGTNCGCACAGCACTTAACCTCCAGGACCACCCCGATGTTTACAAAAAACATCTGCTCCTGAAAGGTAANCTCGAGGCATATTTCGGTCAGAAAGGTGTTAAATCCGTGACTGAATACAAGGAACTCTGATTCCGNTNTGAATAANCCCACAACGGCGGTGCGTCATTCACTTGATGCNCCGCTGTTTGATATTTATAAAATCTGTTCGTTTATACTGTANTCTCAGAAAAAATAATTAACTTTGTCTCAGAAGGGCTGTGTCAAAAATTGAAGCCTGTATTTTTTATGTGTTGTACCTACATGGACAGTGATGTATATTCGGCGGATGCTCCAGGGAGCATNCNTACTCTCTTGACTAATCAACACATTNGCCCTGTAGGGCTGCTCCCTGGAGCAGCCGCATAATCCTGTATA
Organism: Bacteroidales bacterium; assembly: GCA_014800385.1. Taxonomy (GTDB): domain Bacteria; phylum Bacteroidota; class Bacteroidia; order Bacteroidales; family Muribaculaceae; genus CAJUPY01. Next base: position 78,608 of record JAAVGE010000025.1, on the reverse strand, counting down.
CGGCGAGGCTGCACCTATTTTGACACACCCTCATCTTTAGTACTCTCTTAGATCAACAAAAGGCTTATGACAAATCCTCCGTTTACCGTTTCAGCAGATGCAATCAATAAAATTGCAGAGATATCCGCACTTCTGGAGCGGCATAACATAGCCATTGAAGGAGAACAGGGCGTGAAGTTGCGTAAGGTTAACCGTGTGAAAACCATTCACTCGTCNCTTGCCATTGAGGGAAATACATTGAGTGAGGAGGAAGTAAGAGATATAATCAATGGTAAACAGGTTATCGCACCAATCCGTCAGATCCANGAGGTTAAGAATGCCATTAAGGTTTACGATATATTCTCACAATTAAATCCATTTTCCGAGAAAGATTTACTAAAGGCTCATGGCATAATGATGGAGGCTTTGACTGATGATGCGGGCAGATATCGCAGCGGAGGTGTGGGCGTGTTCGGTGATGCAGGACTTGTTCATNTGGCACCTCCNTTCCANCGTGTTCCGGAACTGATGGATAACCTGTTTTGTTGGTTAAAAAAATCCAAAGATCATCTGTTGATACGTTCATGCGTATTCCATTATGAATTTGAATTCATTCATCCGTTTTCAGATGGCAATGGAAGGNTTGGAAGGTTGTGGCAGTCATTGATTCTTGNTAGGCTGAATCCTCTGTTTGAATATCTCCCGGTGGAAAACATGGTTTATGCTAATCAGCAGGAATATTATGATGCAATAGCCNTGTCCACTGCGGAAGGACAGTCAGGACCTTTTATCGACTTCATGCTGAATGAGATATTAAAGACCTTAGAAACCGGTACCCGGATAAAAGTACCCAAAAAAGTACCCAAAAAAGTACCCCAAAAAGTGACCCAAAAAGTGACCCAAAAAGTACCCAAAAAATCTGATATTACGCTGCTGCATTTTCTACAGGACAACCCGCGGTTGACCCGGGTAGAACTTGCGGAAAAAATGGGTATTTCCGAAAGCGGGNTAAAGAAAATCATTGCCAAGATGAAGGAGGATGGCAGACTGGAGCGTAAGGGTGACAACCGTAACGGTTATTGGGTTGTCAAGAACGAAAACTTATAGAGAAAAAGATGAAATAGCACCATTCTCTGGGNTAAAATCAATTACATTCAAACACNCTCTAATTATTAATTATTTTTAATTGTTTGTATTACAGTAGNTTCGTGAAAAATTGCTACTTTTGTGGTTGATTTTCTTTAATGAACTGACTTTGAAGCATTTGCTTTGTTACATATTATTCCTGCTTGTCAATGTTGCTGCGCTNGCCGAGGTGATTGATTGCACCCCGGGCGGACTGCGTGCACTTGTCGGTGAAAAGACCGATATGACAACGCTTACGGTCAAGGGAGATATGGATGTCANTGACTTTGANTTCATAGCCGAACAGATGACCGAACTGACCACTCTGGTNATNGATGCACGNATNGTGGCCTATAAAGGTGTTGCCACACGTAATGGCTCCGGTGTNTCNCNGGAGGGNATGATTCCCCCTTACGCACTTTTCGGAACCTCTGTAAAGGACTTGACTATAGGTGATTATGTCACATCCATTGGGGAAGCNGCCTTNGCCGGNAGCGGTATNGAAACGCTCGTGTTGGGTAACGGAATCCGAACCATACCCGCATCAATGGCAAAAGATGCCACNTCGCTGNGTCAGTTGAGTTTACCGGAGTCTGTCAATGAGATAGGCGAAGATGCNTTTGAGGGTTGTACGTCGCTTCAGTGGGTTGACGCACAGGGAGTGACGGTTATNGGGCGTGATGCTTTCAAAGGCTGCCGCTCACTGACCGCATTTAATTTCTCGCCCGAACTGAAATCNATAGGNGAAAGTGCCTTTGCAGCCACCGGGCTGACAGAACTTGATCTGAGGGAGATGACCTCACTGAAAACAGTAGGTAAAATGAGTTTCGCAGAATGTGAAAATCTTGCCGCTGTGGCTCTGCCGGAAGGTTTGACCACATTGTCGGAGGGTATGTTCTTCGGTGATAATGCCATCACAACCCTTCTTTTGCCGACAACTTTGGTAAATATTGAAACACTCTCGCTGGCCGGACTGACATCATTGAATGTGACCGAACAGGTGAATATCATGGCAGAAACCGCTGTGGAAACTGTGGGCGATTACGCGCTTGCCAACTGGAAAAGCACTCAGAAGATAATCTTGCCGGAAACACTGACCTATTTAGGTGACAGAGCCATGCAGCAATGGAGTGCACTCGAGACGGTGACCATTCCCGAGGGTATGACCGCCGTTCCGGAACTCGGCAACGAGGTATGGGCAAACACTCCTCAGGAGCAGGTTGTGCTGGAGGTTAGTTCCACCACACTTGCTGAGGCGTTCAAATCAACGCCGCAATGGAAGGAGTTTATTATCACTGACATGAGCGGGCGGGAGAATATCATTGACGAAGAAACAGCGCTTATGGTAACCGTCAGCGGATCAGATATTATCCTTACCTGTTCCGTCGCGATGGAAAAGGTTGAGGTATATGACATTGCGGGGCAACTGCTTCACCAATCTGCGCCTCACCTCACAACAGCCTCCCTATCGGCCTCAGATTACCCCTCTGTACTGCTGATAAGGGTGACAACCGCCACAGATAAAACAATCATCAAGAAAATAATCCGTAAATAATACCGTAATATATTTATTTATGAAGAGATATAACCTCATCAACAACTCGCTGGGATGGCTTTGCTTCCTGATAGCAGCAGTGACATATCTGCTGACATTGGAGCCCACCGCCAGTTTCTGGGACTGTCCGGAATTCATTTCTCAAGGGTTCAAACTTGAAGTAGGTCACCCACCGGGCAACCCCATCTTCATGCTTGCCGCCCGTTTCTTCGTGAACTTTGCCGGCGGCGACGTAACCAAGGTGGCGCTGATGGTCAATGCCATGTCGGCACTGCTCAGTGCGGGCACCATCCTGTTGCTGTTCTGGACGGTGACACATCTGGCAAAACGTCTGCTGGTCAAGGATGAGGATACAGAAATATCTCTTCCCACCACCATCATAATCATGGCGGCCGGATTGTGTGGCGCATTGGCCTACACCTGGAGCGATACCTTCTGGTTCTCAGCCGTCGAGGGTGAGGTTTACGCCTTCTCCTCATTCTGTACGGCACTGGTGTTCTGGCTCATCCTCAAATGGGAGAACCGGGCCGATCAGCCCCACAGCGACCGTTATCTGATTCTAATAGCATATATTATCGGTATCTCCATTGCGGTCCACCTGCTGAACCTGCTCTGTATCCCTGCCATCGTACTTGTGATTTACTATCGCAAATGGAAGAATGTCAATGTCAAGGGTTCGCTGGTGTCACTGCTGATTTCGTTCGTTATCGTGGCACTCATCCTGTTCGGTCTTGTTCCGGGCTTCGTTGAGGTGGCACAGTACTTTGAACTTCTTTTCGTCAACACATTCCATTGCAGTTACAACGTCGGTGTGATTGTCTATGCAATCCTCTTTGTGGTGTCTGCCGTATGGAGCATCTACGAACTGTATGCCGACCGTCGTCCCCTGGCCATCCGCATCTCCTTCCTGCTGATGACCCTGATGTCAGGAATCCTCTTCATCGGCGACAGTCTGCTCATCCCCCTGGTGCTTTTCATAGCCCTGACGGTGTATCTGTTCAAGGCGAAGAAACTCCCCGTGCGGATGCTTGCCATAGCCTCACTGAGCATCACCGTCATCTTTGCCGGTTACTCCAGTTATGCCCTGCTGCTGATACGCTCCGGTGCCAATCCTCCGATGAACCAGAATGCGCCTGACAACGTATTTTCACTGGCTTCATATCTGAGCCGCGAGCAGTATGGCGACACCCCTCTGCTCTACGGTCAGCAGTTCACATCAACCCCGATCTACACCTACGTCAACGACAACAATGTCAAGGCTGCCCTGAAAAAAGGACGCAACCTCTATGGCAAAGTGGTGAAAACCGATTCCACCCAGCGCGACCAATATGTCATAACAGGCACAAAGGATACATATCAGTGGACCCCCAACACCGTGTTCCCCCGAATGTATTCACGCCAGCACGGTCAGCAGTATCTCGACTGGATCGGTGCCACTCAGGCCGATATGAAGGATGTTGAAATATCACCCTACCTTGATGCAGAAGGAAATGTGCTGAAGAGCGGATGGGGCGAGCCTATAAAAATGACTGTCAAAACCCCCACCTTCGCGCAGAACCTCAGATATTTCATCAACTATCAGTTGAACTATATGTATTTCCGCTACTTCCTCTGGAACTTCGCAGGACGTCAGAACGACTTGCAGGGTAACGGTGAACTGAACCGCGGAAACTGGATTACAGGTATCAAGCCTCTGGATGACATGCGTCTGGGTGACCAGTCGCTCCTTCCCTACGAACAGGGTGAGGGTAATGCCGGACACAACGTGTTCTACATGCTCCCTCTGTTGCTCGGAATCATAGGTCTGCTCTGGCAGGCGTTTCACTCAAAACGTGGTATCGAGCAGTTCTGGGTGGTGTTCTTCCTCTTCTTCATGACCGGTATAGCCATCGTGCTCTACCTTAATCAGCCCCCGGCCCAGCCCCGTGAGCGTGACTATGCGTTCGCCGGATCATTCTATGCCTACGCCATCTGGATAGGACTCGGTGTGGCTGCCATAGCCAATCTCCTTGCAAGTTACATGCACAAAAACCGCAATGCCGAGAAGATTGCCGCAGCCGTGGCCGTGGTTGTGGGTCTGGCCATACCCCTGCAGATGGTGTCACAGACTTGGGATGACCATGACCGTTCCGGACGTTATGCAGCCCGTGATTTCGGTATGAACTACCTGTCGTCGCTCGCTCCCAACGCCATCATCTTCACCAACGGTGACAACGACACATTCCCCCTGTGGTATGCTCAGGAGGTTGAGGACTACCGCACCGATGTGCGCGTGGTCAACCTCTCCTATCTGACCACCGACTGGTATGCCAACCAGATGAAACTGCCCACATACCATGCCGACGCCATCGAAATGCTCGCTACTCCCGAGGCATACGGATATGACCGCCTTCAGTTCAATTATATTGATCCGGAAGATCCCGGCAATAAGGTTCCCGTTGAGGCTCTCGCCTCGCTCGGCGAACTCTATCGCAACGCACCCAAGACCGGCGAAACACAGGCCACATGGAAGAATGTCAACATGTATATCCCCGTTGATTTGGATGCCGCTGTAAAAGCCGGTATCATCAGTGAGTCAGACTCGGCAGCGGCGCTGACCTATATCCCTGTGAACCTCCTTGAAGACCAGTTCACCGCCAATGACCATGGCGCATCGCTGAGCAAGGTACTCTCGCTGGATATGCTCGCCACAAGTGCTAAAAACGGCTGGAACCGCCCGGTATATTTCGCAATGACCGTTCCCGACGACTACTACCTCGGTCTCTCACCCTTCATGCGTAACACAGGTCTGGCTTATCAGGTTGTTCCGATGCGTAACCAGTACGACGACGAAACATCGGTCGATGCTGAGAAGATGTATAAAAACGTCACCGAGAACTTCCGCTGGGGCGGTCTGCCCGAGGCAGCGGCTGCAGATAAGAACCTCTATCTTGACGAGACAGTGCGCAAAATGGTCACCACCCACCGCTCAGCCCTCCTTGACCTTGCTGTGGAACTCTACAACCAGGGTATCGAGGCGAAATATAAGGATGGTACCGACGAAATCAACCCCGAGGGTGTCGGCATTGCCAATGACAAATTCAAGAAAGCGACTGAAATTCTGGAGATTATCAACGAAAAACTCCCTGTTCGTTATGCTCCGTTAGGAATTCAGATCGGTGAGCAGATCGGTAACCTGTACATCTCATTGGGTAAGGAGACTAACGATAAGGCACTGACCGAGGCCGGTCTGGCACTGCTCCATGATGAGATAACCCGCTATGCCGAGATAGCACGCTATGTGCAGTATCAGGGCCGCAACGGCAACGCGGCACTGTTGAGCCGTATCGACCGCTATGCACCCACCTATCTTATACGTCTGATTCAGACCTATTACATAGGTGGCGGAAACCTCGAGGAACTGGAAAAAGAACTGATGATTTCGGGTGTCGACATCAATCAGTTGGGTGCCTGATGCAACTCTATTAACCCCGGTTTCTTAAGCCATGCTTATTGAACAACCCCCATTGCTGTATCGCCTCCTGTTTCCGGAGGCGATATGGCGTATACCGGGTCGCAGAAAAAAGCGTGCCTTCCTAACTTTTGACGACGGTCCCATACCGGAGTCCACTCCCCTCATACTTGATATTCTTGACCGCTACGGTGTCAAAGCCACATTCTTCATGGTGGGGGACAACGTCAGAAAATATCCCGATCTGTTTCAGGAAATCAAACGGCGCGGACACTCCTATGGCAACCACACCATGCACCATATTCAGGGGATGAAGGTGACCTGGCCCACCTATCTGCGTGACATACGCCAGGCTGAGAACTATATCGACAGTCATCTTTTCCGTCCCCCACACGGCATAATGCGCTGGAAGCAGGCCCATGCTGTAAAAAAGAGTTTCAACGTGGTGATGTATGATGTCATCACCCGCGACTATGACCCTAAACTACCCTCGGAGAGGATATTGCACAACGTGAAGCGCTACACCCGCAACGGCTCGATAATAGTGTTTCATGACTCGCTTAAATCGCTTCAGCACACCCGGCAGGTGCTTTCCGAGGCTATTGAATGGCTGCTTGCCGAGGGGTATGAACTTCTTCCGCTCTCCATGAAATGACGACGCTGAAAAATCAACTGCGCCGTCAGGCTCTGCAAGCCGGATTCTCCGCAATAGGTGTGGCGAAGTGCGAGCCGGTCGATGAGGAATGGGTCAGAAGTTACGGTGAATGGCTACAACAGGGGTATGCCGCCGGAATGGAATATCTGCACAATTATCCCGACCTGCGTTCCGATGCCGCTCTGCTGCTTCCGGGCGCACGTTCCGTAATCTCCCTTGCACTGAACTATTATCATGCGGCAGAAGGCTCCGCAGAGGCCTCTTTGGCGATGTATGCCCATGGCGATGACTATCATGAGGTGGCGCGCGCCATGATGCGTCCGCTTACGGAACTGCTTGCCGCGCATGGCTACGGCGCACGGATCTGTGTCGACACCGCTCCGGTGCGTGAACGCTACTGGGCATTGAAAAGCGGTGTGGCGTTCGCCGGGCGCAATGGGCTTGCCATAGTGCCGGAGGTGGGTTCGTTCTGTTTCCTTTGTGAGATTATCACTGATGCACCGCTTGAGCCTGATGAGCCTTTAGGTTATCAATGCAGGGGCTGCGACCGATGTGTCAAGGCGTGTCCCGGCAACGCTATAATGGAGGGGGGTAGGGTGGATGCCCGACGCTGTCATTCCTATCTGAGCATAGAACACCGTGGAGAGATGCCGGAAGGGACGGAACTGCGTATGCTTTACGGATGTGACGTTTGCCAGAAAGTTTGTCCCCATAATAAAGATATTCCAGAAACCACTATTAAGGAATTCCATCTCAGGGAAGGATTACGTCATCTGACCATCGGGGAGGTGGAGATGATGACGCAGGAGCAGTTCAGCACCCTGTGCCGGCACTCGGCCGTCAAGAGGGCTAAACTTGCGGGGCTGCAGCGGAATCTCCGCTATTTGAGGAAGCCATCATCCTGAGCCATTTGCGGTAGCCTAACAGTGCGATAACGGTGTAGACGGCATACAGAACCGCATAGAAGTATATCCCTTTGTAGAAGTAGAGCCCGGTGCAAGCGGCATCGACAATAAACCATACTATCCACTGTTCGACATATTTCCGGGCGAGCATCCATGAGCCGACGATACTCAGGGCTGTGGTGAAGGCATCCCAGTAGGGCACCGTGCTGTTGGTGAAACTGATCAGTGACCATGACAACAGTATGAAGAGCAGTATCAGCGTTATTCCGGCAGGGAGGTAGAACACGCCCGGCATACGGCTGATGGCACGTGGCTCACGTTTGCGTTTGCTGAGGTTGAAACTCCACACGATGTAGCCGTAGATGGCGATAATCAGATAATAGATGTTGATGGCGAAATCGGCATATATCCCCGCCTTGAAATAGACCACCATTGAAATCATGGGCATGATGACGCTCATCAGCCACACAAGGCGGTTGGCGTGATATTCAAAGTAGAGATAGGCCAGACCTACCAGCAGTCCTCCTATCTCCAGAAATCTTTCGGGCGTGAAAAATGCGATTACTTCCTCCATACTGTCCTTAGAATGTGAGTGTTACGGTTGCCATGACGTTTGTTGTGGCTTGTGCGGCGAATCCGGCGTAGCGGTATATTACCTTTTCACCCGCTCCGTCAACATAGTATCCTGCTCCGGCATAACCGTTGCTGCAATATTTTTCGTTGAAAAGGTTGTAGATGGTGAATCCGGTGCGTATCTCCTTTGCTGACAGGATATTGCGGAAGGTGTAGCCTAAGTGGAGGTCGGTGACGAAATATGCATCAAGAGCCTGCTCATTGTTACGCGCGTTGTTCAGATACTGTTTTGACACATATTTGCTGTTGAGGTTGGCCTCAAACCCTTTGAAGAGGAAACTGAACGAGTTGAACAGGGTGACATCGGGAGAGAAAGAGATGGGTGTGTCGCCCAGATCAAAGGAGATGGGGTTGGTCCACTCATCTTCGTAGATATATTCCGTGAAGTTCTTTATCCGGTTACGTGACAGGGTGGTGTTGAAATTCCAGTTGAACCAGGTGCAGGGACGCAGTGTGGCCTGCAGTTCAATTCCGGCGCGGTAACTGTCAGGGACATTTACGCTGATGGGGTTGCCGGTGTCGGAGATTTCACCCGTGGCAACAAGTTGATCCTTGTAGTCCATGAAATAAAGGTTAGCACCGAGCGAGAATATCGAGGAGTTATAGGAGTAGCCCGCTTCATAATCGAACAGACGTTCGGCATGGGGCAGGTGGGCGGGGTCGCTGTCGGTGAAGTTGTCGCGCACCGGCTCCTTGTGGGCCACAGACCAGGAAGCGAACAGGCGGTTGGCGGAATTGATCTGCCAGTTTACACCCACTTTGGGGTTGAAGAAGTTGTATGTGCGGTGTATGTCAAGCCGTTGCATGTCGCCGGTGTTGTAGTCAAAATTGTCGCTGCGTCCGGTGATGCTGTAAGTGATGTAGCGATACTGGAGGTCGGCGAAAGCACGGACACTGTTTGAAACAGCCACGTTGGCGCGTGCAAAAACGTTGGCATCGAGTTTCTCACCCGTGTTACGGTAATATTCCTGAAGCGGGTCGATATTCCCCACATAGTTTCTTACCCATGCCACCTGCCCGAAGTGGTTACCCTTGAAATTATTCAATGCACCTCCCGCCTGAGCCTGAACTATTCCCTGATTATATGCGAAGGAGAACAGACCTCCTCCGAACCCGTTGCGGTTCTTTTTCAGGCGTATCAGGTCGCTTTTCTTGATTTTTTCGCCATCAAGATAGAACGGTTCAAGCCCATATTCCTCCAGAGTGCGGTTGGTTTTATACTGGTTGTAGTAACCGTCATCCTTGGTGTAGTGGAGGGCGGCGTTAAGGGTCAGACTTTCCGAGAGATTCTGAGTCAGCAGCAGGTGGAAATGATGTTGAATATAATTATCGGTCTGGTCGGGATAGTAAGCCACGTTCCCCTCCGCATCGATATACTCGCCGCAGGGGTTGTAGCGGCGTCCGTATTCCTCCATCTGCTCCTTTGAGGCGTAGTCCCAGGCCATGTAGGTCTGTTCCTTTCCACCGAAGGCTAACAGGCGCAGCAGCGTATTCTCATTCTTATAGGCAACCTGCCCGAAATAACTCCACAGTTTGGACCATGCGCGGTCAATGTATCCGTCGCTGCCCAGATGGCTGAAACGGGCATCGGCCATCCAGTGTCCTCCCATCAGTCCTGTTCCGACACGCAAAGTCTCCTTATTACTGTTGTAGGAGCCGTAACTGCCGGAAACGGTGGCGTAGGGGGTTAACGAGGGGGTATCAGTGAGCATATTGATCGATGCACCGAAAGCACCTGCACCGTTGGTTGAAGTACCCACGCCGCGCTGCACCTGAATATCTGCAAGTGAAGAGGCCAGGTCGGGCATATTGACCCAGTACACATTGTGGCTCTCAGGGTTATTGATGGGTACACCGTTAGCGGTCACGTTGATTCGTGAGCCATCCGTGCCACGGACACGAATGGAGGAGTATCCTATCCCTCCACCTGCATCCGATGTGGTGACGATCGATGGGGTATAATCAAGCAGGAAGGGTATGTCACGCCCGTCGTTGACCTTTTCAATCTGTTTTTTTGTAACTGTGGAGAACGCAACGGGTGTCTTGTAGTCGGCACGGTTAGCAACCACTACAACATCGGTTAGATTGACACTCATTGAATCGGCGGGAAGGGTGTCATCACCCCACGCCAACGGAGCCACGGCAATAGCCGCCACCGCAAAAACGAATTTTTTCATCTGTTTTATTTTCACTACGCCGGTATTACCCGGATCAGGTTATAAGGGTATGATCTCAGCCAGTCATCAGTGACTTAGCACCCCTAATAAATTATGTTTGTTGTTGCAAAGGTAGTAATTATTTGTTGCAGCACAAAAAAAATCACTTCCCGGTGAACTTTTTTTCTTTGTGACGTGTTATAATTACGAACATAGCAAGAAATGTGATAATGATTGGTTTATAACGAATTAAAGGCTGTCGGGATGACAGCCTTTTTTCGTGCATGTGGTATGCGAACCGGATGCGTAACCGCAATACTATCGAGTATCTCGGAATTCGGACTCAGCGCCTAACATCTGACCTATTCTAAAACACCTTAAGAGAGGGTGTGGCAAAATAGGCGAAGTCTCGCCGTATACAGGATTATGCGGCTGCTCCATGGAGCAGCCCTACAGGGATAATGTGTTGATTATCAGGAGTGTAGGGATGCTCCCTGGAGCATCCGCCGAATATAAATCACTTTCCGTGAACGTACAACACATAAAAAAACAGGGCTGCATCAATTTGACACAGCCCGTCTGGAAACGCATTTATAGAGGTGGAGATTATTTCACAAGCACTTTGCTTACTTTTGCACCTTGACGAACAATATAGATTCCGGAAGTGGGGTTATTTACTCGAATACCCTGGAGGTTGTAATATTCTACGGGAGCATCATCGGCTTCAACTTCAGTAATCTCCTCAACACCTGAAGTTTTCTTTATGGAAATATTTACCGCAGTTGTATTTGCATAATAAAGGTTTGTAGTTGCTGAAGGCCAGAGGAATAAACCTTTATTAGGAATGGCAATAACAGCATCATTATCGTTATTGGTGAAAGTAGAACGGAAAGCCGCCGGACAAGTGGAAGGATCCTGCAGATTCTGGTTATAAGTCAATGCATAGTAAACACCGTCAGTTCCACCATTAATAAGCAAGGATGTAGGCTCAAGAGACACGTTTTCAGGGTCAGTGGTATCAAAATCAAAATCAGGAGCCGCAGCATTGAAATTGAGAGCATTATACAAACCTTGGATAGCATTCTTAACACGTAATATCGCCGGATTGGAAGTAGACTGGTATACTTCCACTTTGTAGTCAGAGGGAGTTTTACCAAAAGAAGAGAAATAAAGATCTCCGCTTATAGTAGCCTCACCGAAAAGTTGCCATGGTTCGACATAAGTACCACCGGGAAGAATCAATGCACCTTGACTTTCACCTACATAATATTTTGAGGGGTCAGTACCATACTGACTGTCGGCAGGAGCCTCCGGCCATCTTAACACAAGTGACTTGGCAGGGAATGTAATTGTTTTGCTTGCATCATCATAAACAGGGAGAATATCAGGCGCTCCTGCAATAATTGCATCATCGGAATACTGTTGAGACAGCACCCATGTTTGAGATGCAATATATGTGTCACCATCCACGTTATCCTTAATTCCTGTGAAGGTATAAGGAACCTTAATACACTCCTTGTTTGACGCATCAACAATAATATAAGAATAGCCGGTTTTTACGATATCAGACCATGTTCCGACAGCCTTATATATTCCGGGCTGTCCGTCAGCCTCAAAAACCTCAACAGTGGTAGGTTCTGCAGATGCGGTATAATAATCGGCAACTACAGACGCAACGTACTTTCCTTCACCTATTGATTTCCATGTTATTTTATCGTAGTCTGTTACTTCCTTTGTTGTCTTGGAAGGGCGATCCAAAGTGCGTTCTGCAGCAGTACGAATTTTCAACTCACTCTGAACTGATTCCAGATTAGTAACCTTAGAGACATTTGTGTTTGCAAAAGCGGTTAATGAAACGGCAGTTGCAATAGCAAAAGAGTAAATTTTCTTCATAGAGAAATTGTTTAATGATTAATAAATAAGTGTTGAATAAAATAAATTGGTGCTAACTGTATCAGTAATAAATACATCATAACAAAAACCTTTTTACCTTACGACCGCAAAGTTATAACTCTTTTTCAGATTGTGCAAATATTTTTATGTGAATTTTTATATTTTTATTACAGAATATAAGTATTGGGATTAAGTTGTTTAATATATCGTCAGTTTAAAATTTAAAGAATTCGAGGGTGTGTCAAAATAGGCGAAGCCTGGCCGTATACAGGATAATGCGTTGATTGTCAAGAGAGTAGGGATGCTTCCTGGAGCATCCGCCGAATATACATCACTGTCCATGAAGGTCTTTTTCTTGCTCGTTTGGGAATGAATCCTGCGCATCATCGGTAAAACCGATGATGACCATCGGAAAAAACATCAATATTCATTAATCCTTTGGGGTTTGACGATGTTACTTTTGTATAAGAAACAGATTAGAAGTCAATTTAAAGATTTATAAATTATGACACACCCTATGTATTTTTGGTATATTACCGTTGGAATTGTCCTTTTGGTATTCCTGATGAATTTCATTCACTACATGTTGTCGCACAAAAGCGGTCATACGCATCACCATCATCTTTTAGGACTTTCACGTGATCTTGATATTTTCTACGTGCCGGGCGACAAATTTGAGGAGGATGAGTTTGATGAATGACCTTCAGATGCAACCTTCCGAGACTCTGACCGATGTGGGTGATTTCATCGCCGATTACACGGCATGGTTGTGGGGTTGTGGTGCAACATGTGTGCGCCTCGAGAAAAATACAGAACGCATTGCCCGTGCTTTGGGCTATGATATATGTGTCACCATTATGCCTAAACATATAAGTCTGACGCTGAAGAATCCCGCCACAGGCGAGCAGTCGACATTTCAGCGTCAGATGGTGAAATGTGGCATTAATTTTGATCTGAACACGCGCTTGAGCAGTCTCAGTTGGAAAATAGCCGACAAGAAAATTACCTATTCCAGGGCGAAGGAACAGTTTGAAAAAATAGTAAACACGGGCTACCCGAATTCACAGTTGACGGTGTTTCTTACCGCGCTTGCCAACGCTTCGTTCTGCCGTTTGTTCGGTGGGGATGCTGCCGCGATGATGGTTGTGTTTATGGCCACTTTCGCAGGATTTGAACTGAAGAATATCCTGTTGAAGGCCCACCTTGATGTGCGTGTGGTCTTTATGATTTGTGCGTTTGTCTCAACGGTAATAGCCGCGGGTGCACAACTGTTCGGTTGGTGCGATTCCTCCGGCATAGCGATAGCGACGTGTGTGTTGTATCTTATCCCCGGTGTGCCTTACATCAATTCGGCAAGCGACCTTCTGGATCGTCATTATCTCTGCTCGTTGAGCCGACTGATGGATGCTTTCGTGCTGACAGCCTGTTTATCAATAGGGATGTGTGCGGGACTTTCGCTGATGGGTATTAATCAGTTCATTTGATGATTATGGAACAGTTACTTTTGCAAAATATAGTTGAGGACGGCTTTTTCGCGGCTATGGCAGCGATAGGTTTTTCAAGTATCAGTCACACTCCGAAGCGCACATTCATCATTTCGGGACTCGCGGCAGCCGCCGGTCATGCTCTGCGCTATGTCATGATGTCGCCATCGTTGGGTAACATAAATATTATTCTGGCAAGCACCACCGCGGCTTTTGTCGTGGGACTTATAGCAGTGCTTATGGCGCCGCTTGTGAGGGTACCGGCCGAAGCATGTCTCTATCCGTCGCTTCTCCCTATGATTCCGGGAATGTACGCCTACAGGGCGGTTGAGGCACTGATTTCATGTGTCAGCAGTTCCTCGCCCGACAATATAGGGAGTCTCTACAGTCTGGCATTCAACTCCACCACCTGCCTGCTGATTATTCTCGGCATGGTCATCGGTCCCAACATCCCTATCTTCCTGTTTAAAAAGATTTCTTTTCAAACAACCCGCTGAAATTTTGTATCTTTGCAGTTATGGAATTCCGTCAGATAAAATATTTCGTAAAGGCAGCCGAACTGCTCAACTTTTCGGATGCAGCCCGCGCATTGAATGTGGCTCAGAGCACCTTGTCGCAACAGGTTAAACAACTTGAGGATGAGTTGGGGATACAACTTTTTGAGCGAAATGCCCATGTCATAAGCCTGACAGAGGCGGGGCATGAGTTGCTTCCGTATGCCAGACGCATGGTTTACGATGCCGACACCTGTATTGCCCGTGTCAATGACCTTTCGAATCTTGCTACCGGCACTCTGAACATCGGGGTGACATACTCGTTCAGCCCCATCCTTACCGAAACGCTCATTGAGTTTACCCGTGAATATCCCGGTGTGCGGCTCAACGTGTTCTATAAACCTATGGAGGAACTGATGGAGATGCTCCGCTCACATTCGGTAGATTTTGTGCTGGCATTCCGTCCGTCGGAAAAAATTAAGGAGATAGAGTCGCATGTGTTGTTTGAAAACCATCTGGCCGTGATAGTCCGCGACGGGCATCCGTTGGCCAGGAAGGAGCGTATAGGGTTGGATGATCTGAGCCGCTATAATCTTGCCCTGCCGTCAAAAGGTCTGCAGGCACGAAATGTTTTTGACCACTATTTGTCGGATCAGTTGGATCGGCTTGACATACGCATTGAACTCAATGAGGTCAACATTCTGCTTGAACTTATCAAGCACAGCAATATGATCACCATCCTTGCCGAGGCTACGGTCTATAATCAGGTAGGTGTCAAAGCCATTCCGCTTGATCTGCCATCCAACGAAATGGAGGGGTGTGTCCATATGCTGCGTAACTGCTACCGCAAGCAATCGGCTCTACGTTTCATCAGAATGCTCAGTGACTCCACGGCTGTCAAAGCGCGTGCCCACAAGTGGTTTACATGAAAATATAATAAAAAGCGGAGGTGCTTCCGGGGTTTCCGGAGCACCTCCTTTCATAGAATCAGGGAATACTAACCGACCTTTTTCTATGAATATGGATTTATTCAGACCACACTGCTGTTTCGGTGCAGTTGATCAGTTGGGTGAGTTTGTCGCAATGGATTACGAATTCACCTTTCTCAACGGTGTAGTTACCCTTGTGGTTGACGAAAGCGAGTTCGGTTGCGGGGATACTGAATGTGACGGTTTTGGTTTCACCCGGTTTGAGCGATACTTTTTCGAACGCACGCAGACGTTTGATGTCGGGAGTGAGCGAAGCCACCAGGTCACTTGAATAGATCAGTACGGGTGTCATGCCGTCACGACGACCTGTGTTTGTCACGTCAACGGTGACGGTGAGTGTGTCCGAAGGCTTGAAACTGTCGCTGTTGACCTTGAGATTGGAGAACTCGAAGGTGGTGTATGACAGACCATAGCCGAATTCCCATTCTACGGCTGTTGATGCGCTGTAGTTGTAATTACCTTCCATTGTGGCGACGCTCTCCGAGGTCTTGTAGTCATAGACGGAGTAGGCGCTGATCTCCTTGGGATAGGTGAAGGGGAGACGACCCGAGAAGTTGCGGTCACCTGCCATGAGCAGTGCCAGAGCGTCGGCACCGTAGTTTCCGGGAAGCATAATGTCGATGACTGCCGAGGCGAGGGGAGTGATGTCACCGATGATACGCTGGCGTCCTTCGTTGAGGATAAGGATGACAGGTTTGCCGGTTGCCGCGAGTGCTTTCACCAGATTCTGCTGATTGACAGAGAGATTCAGGTCGGTGAGGTTGCCGGGAGTTTCGCAGTAACTGTTTTCACCGATGCAGGCAACGATAACGTTGACATTTTTGGCTGCGTCCACGGCAGCCTCGATGTTGATGTTCTTTTCAGCATCCCAGTTTCCGGCGTCGTCATATTCCACACCGGGCACGTATGTCACGTTCTGAGCGCCGAAGCGGTTTGTGAGGGCTTCAACGATGGTGTTGTAGCGGTCATGGAATTTACCGTCGGCTGTGCCTTGCCAGGTGTAGGACCAACCGCCGTTGAGCGCGCGCATTGAGTTGGCGTTCGGACCTGTGACAAGCATACGTGTGCCTGCTGCGAGGGGAAGAAGGGAGTTGTCATTTTTGAGAAGTACCTCTGACTGCACTGCCAGTTCGAGAGCAGTTTCAGCAAATTCTTTTGAGCCGAACAGAGGATAGTCGGCAGGGTTGGTGACAGGCATTTCCCACAGGTTGCAGCGGAGTTTCATGCGGATGATGCGGCGCACGGCGTCGTCGATGCGGCTCATGGGAACAGTCCCTTCCTTGGCTAATTCAATCAGCAGGGTGCAGAAATCAGCGTCGTAGGGTGTCATTGACATATCCACACCGGCGTTGATTGACAGGGCTATCGCTTCTTTGTAGTCTTTGGCCACTTTCTCGCGTGTCCAGAGGTTGTGGATGTCGGCCCAGTCAGTTACGATGACGCCATCCCAGTTCAGCCCTTCTTTGAGCCATTCGGTCATCAGTTCGTAATCGGCATGGACGGGCATACCGTTGATGCTTCCTGAATTTACCATCACTGAGAGTGCCCCCGCTTTGATTGCTTCGCGGAAGGGGTAGAAATATTTCTCACGCAGTTCGTTGGGTGCGATGATGGCGGGAGTACGGTCCTTTCCTGAGCGAGGGGCACCGTAGCCCAGATAGTGTTTGGCACATGAAGCCACGTGATATTTGTCAATATTGTTGGGGTTCTCACCCTGATAGCCTTTCACCAGTTCTACGGCCATCTGACCGTTGATGTAGGGGTCTTCGCCGAAACTTTCCCACACTCGTGACCAGCGGTGATCACGTGCGATATCCATCACGGGAGCATAGGTCCAGGGTATGGAGCCGGCGCGGGTTTCGTAGGCACTGATTTCACCGGCGCGGCGAACCAGGGCGCGGTTGAATGATGCGGCCATGTTCACCTCCTGAGGGAAGAAGGTTCCTCCGGCGGTGTAGGTGGTGCCGTGAATCTGATCCACACCGTAGATGTCGGGAATACCGATATATTTCATTGACTCATCCTGGATTTCCGAGATGATTTTATGCCATACCTCGGGTGTCTGAGCCTCTCCTAAGGGGACATTGAGGATTGAGCCGACCATATATTTTTTGAATGCATCTTCGGCTTTCTCCGGGCTCATGCGATAACCTTCGGAGCGATCCTGATGGGTGATGTAGTCGATGGTGAGTTCGCACATCTGACCCACTTTTTGTTCAAGTGTCATTCCGGAAACAATTTCGTTTACGCGTGCTTCCAGGGCTGCGTCGACGGGTATTGCCGGTTCGGTGGCAAAAGCGGAGATTGCCATAGCACCGAGTGCCAGGGATGTTAGATTACGTTTCATTTTCATAGAAGTTCAAAGTTAACTGTAGAGCGTATGTCAGCGGATGATGCTCCGATGAGTGCCTTGAATTTACCCGGTTCGGCAACCATGGCCTGCGCCTCGGGCGAATAGAATGAGAGGGCGTCCTTGTCAATGGTAAAGGTCACATCGGCTGTTTCGCCCGGGGCTAAGTTCACCTTGGAGAAATCTTTCAGTTCCTTGACAGGGCGGGGGAGCGACGATTTGACGTCTGTGATGTAGAGTTGCACAACCTCGCTGCCTGCAACCTTTCCGGTGTTTGTCACGGGAACGGTGATGATGATTTTTCCGTCGGCGGTCATTTTGCTGCTGTCTGCTGTGGGTTTGCCGTATGCAAAGGTGGTGTAACTGAGACCGTGACCGAAGGGGAAGAGGGGTTTCTCACCCGCACGGTCAATCCAGCGATAGCCTACGAAGATGCTTTCGGGATATTCGCAGTCGAATATCTCCTCATTGTCGCGTTTTTTACCGAGATAAGATTCGCTTGAGGCGTGGGCACCAACCTGAGCCAGTGAGCGGGGGAAGGTCATGGGAAGTTTTCCGGAGGGATTGACAGCACCGGTGAGAACATCGGCAATCGCGTTGCCGGCCTCGCTTCCTAAGTACCATGCCTGAAGGATGGCTCCGACCTTGTCTGCCCAGGGCATAGCCACGGGATTGCCGGAGATGTTAACAACCACCAGGCGGGGAGTGACAGCAGCCAGCGCTTCAATCAGTTCATTCTGTCCGTAGGGGAGTTCCAGTGCCTGACGGTCGCTATCCTCGCAGTCCTGACCTGCAGATTTGTTCAGACCTCCAACGAAGATTACGGCATCGGCATTGCGTGCGATTTCCAAGGCTTCGGCTGTCAGTTCGGCTGCTGAACGGTTGTCAGAGAGGTCCTGACCGGTCACAACACCGTTGTATTCGCCTGATGCGTCGCCGACATAGCCACGTGCGTAAATGACTTCGGCGTTACCGGTCAATGCTGAGCGCAGACCGTCGAGGGGAGAGGTTTCGTAACGTGCCTTGAGCGATGAACTGCCACCGCCAACGGTCATCATCTTGATTGCGTTCTCACCGATTACGGCTACTTTTCTGACATTGATCAGCGGCAGAGTGGCTTTATCGTTCTTGAGCATCACGATACCTTCGCCGGCAATGTGACGCGCGGCGGCAGAGTGTTCGGGCGAAGCGAATGATCCGAAGGGACGGTTGAGGTTCATGTTGGTGCGGAACATCAGACGGAGCACGCGGCGCACTTTATCATCCAGAGTGGCTGTATCGGTTTTCCCTTCAGCGATACGTGCGGCGTAGGGAGCGGCAAGGTAGTAGTTGTCGTATGCGTTGCTGGCTCCGTTGCTCAGTCCATCAGTCCATGTTCCGAATTCAAGGTCAAGACCGTTGGCTATGGCCTGGTCGGTGTCATGTGTACCACCCCAGTCCGACACCACCACACCGTCGAAGCCCCAGTCACCCTTGAGGATGTCGTTGATCAGATATTGATTGTGACAGACGTGCTGGTCGCGATAGAGGTTGTAACTTCCCATAATCGACCATGTGCCCCCCTGCTGGACTGCTGCCTTGAAGGCGGGGAGGTAAATTTCGTGTAAGGCGCGGTCATCAACAATCACGTTGGTTGTGTGGCGGTTGATTTCATGATTGTTGAGGGCGAAATGTTTCACGCAGGTTGCGACACCGTTCTGCTGCACCCCCTTGATGTAGGGGACAACCATGCGGGCGGCCAGCAGAGGATCTTCTCCCATATATTCAAAGTTGCGGCCATTGAGGGGTGTACGGCAAATATTTACGCCGGGTCCCAGAAGGATATCTTTTTTGCGGTAACGAGCTTCCTCGCCTATGGCGTTGCCATATTCGAGCGCCACATCGGGGTTCCATGTAGCCGCCAGACAGGTCAGGGCGGGGAAGGCGGTGCAGGAGTCGGATGTCCATTCAGCCTGTTCCCACTGGTCCCACATCACTTCCGGGCGAATGCCGTGAGGTCCGTCGGTGGTCCACAGTTCAGGGATACCGAGGCGAGGCACGCCGGGCGATGAGAATTTTGACTGCGCGTGCAGTATGTTGATCTTTTCCTGCAGGGTCATGCGTGAGAGGGCATCCTCCACACGCTCCTCGATGGGTGCCTGCGGGTCGAGATATGTGGCGGGAGCGGCTGAGGTGAGCATCAGGACGGCTGCTCCCGCTATCATGGAAAGAAAGGAGTTGTTCATGTCAGGTTTATATCATTTCTTCATACCCATCGAGGCGATGTAGCCGTTCTGAGGGGTACAGTTTTCAAATTTGCAGTTTTCAATAAGTTGAGCCAGCGCAGCGTTGACTTTCTGAATGTCAGGACGGTTTTTGCGCATCTCGGCGTAGGTGGAGCGGTCTGCTTCGGTGTAGGCTATCACTTCATCCCATCCGTCGGGGAGGGTGAACCCGACCATGCATGAATCCTTGCATTTTTTGTAAGGCCAGAAAGTGTAACTGATGTTGTTATCCTTCATGGTCTTGACAAAGTCGGCCTGCCATTGGTCTGTGTTGTGACCTATCTCGCCCATGTACATCGGAAGGTTGACGGCATCGCGGAAATCAATGTAACTGCGGATGGCTTCCGGCGTAGGGTCGCCACCGTAACGATGACAGGTGTACATGATGTTTGAATCGTTGAAATCCACACCTTCAAGGGGCTTGAAATTGGAGTTCCACTGCGGTGAACCTATCAGCACAATGTGATTGCAGTCCACTTCACGGATGGCGGCGAGTCCCATTTTAAGCACCTCCACAAGGGCTGTGTTGAGCGAAGCCTCTTCCTCGCCGAAGTAGGTGGCTACAGGTTCGTTGATAAGTTCATAACCGAGTATGACAGGTTCGTCGGCATAGCGTGAGGCTATTTCTTTCCAGATTTGGCAGAACTGCTGCTGACTTTCGGGAGAAACCATCAGCCAGGGATAACCTCCGCATGAGTCGTCGATGTTGTCGCCGGTCTGACCTCCGGGAGCGTCGTGCATGTCAAGGATAAGATGCAGGCCATTGTTACGACACCAGTTCACCACGGAGTCAACACGCTGAAAGCCATCCTGATTGGATGTGAGTCCCATGTAATCCTCATCGGTGAAGAGTTTGTAGTGGAACGGCAGACGAATTGTGTTCGCTCCGGTAGAGGCTATGAAGTGTACGTCGGCTTCAGTGATGTAGTTATCTTTGAATTCTTTCCAGAATCGGGCTGTGGCATCCGGACCCACCATCTGGCAGAATGCGTCGTTGATCATCCGCGGGGCATTGCACTTGCGGAAGCCGAACATATAGCCTTCAGGATTGAGCCAGTTACCCAGGTTTGTTCCCTGAATGTAGTATTTTTCTCCATCCGCAGTGACAATATCCTGCCCTTTGACATGGAGGAAGCCTTCCGCACCAAAGGAGGAGAGGGATGACAGCAGTGACAGAAGAAAGAAAGTGATGACCGATTTTTTCATTGATAGACGTGTTAAAAAAACAGACAGGCAACCGAGGTTTCAGGAACCTCTTCGGTTGCCTGTCTGGAGAAATCAACCTTTTAACCTTAGTAATGTAATCTTGAAATTACAGATGTTCTTGCAGATGAATATTTGAGAGTGATACCTCAGCGCCTTCAGGTGTGCCGCCGAAGTCGCAGCATATCTGGATGTTTGAGGTTTCAATGCCGGGGAGATCCTCGAAGAAGAAGGTGTAAGGTACGTTAGCCTTGAGGGCAACCACGTTGACATTGAAGAATACTTCGTCATCAGCGGTGTCATCGCCCAGGCTGTCGCCTTTCTGAACCTTGATGGTTACAGAGGGTGCGTCGTCAGAGCAGAGCAGTGTGCAGCAGAAGTCGTAGCGTTTGCTTTCGTAGGCGGCAACGTTGGTCCACATGTGAACCTGACCCTGCCACTGCTGGCTACCTACACCGGCGGGCATCACGAAGTCATAACCTTCTGAGTTGAAGTTGATTGCGGGCTGGGTGATTGCGCTTGAATCCCAGTCGTTGTTCGCAAACCATGTTGTGAAGTTCACAACAGAGAAACCAGCGAAGAGGTTGCGGGCGTCATCAAATTCAACAGATGCGGGCAGTTCGGTGCCGTCATCGTTGGCGTGGTCCTTGATTACGATGTTGCTTACCTGCACTTCTGTTCCGGGTTCGCCACCACCGAAGTCAAGACAGAGTTGAATGTTGGCGATGTCCAGACCCTTCACGTCAGAAAGGAAGAATGCTTTTCCTTTGCCTGCTTCCAGTTTAACACGTTCAGCGCAGTAGTATACTTCATCGTTGGTCATATCCTGCAGTTTGACAGTCACACCGGGGTGATCGGCTGCTGCGCGGAGGAAGATAGAGAAATCGTAGTTGGTTGCGGAGTTGGTGCTGAGGTTGGTGTTGATGTGAACCTGACCCTGCCACTGCTGTGTACCCATCTCTGCGGGGAGGATGAATGAGAAACCTTCTTTTTCAATGTCGATGGAAGGATCGCCTATCTGACCCCAGTCGTTATTGGCGAACCAATATGAAACTTCGGTGATTTCGCAGTTTTTCCACAGGTTGAACTCGGTGTCGTATTTGAAACCGGTGAAGTCATCGCCGCCAATGGTGTTCTCGATAACGATTTCAAGGATTTTTGAGCCTTCGGAGATACCGTTACGGTTACCCATGCGCACTTCAACCTGATAAGTACCTGCTTCAGCGATAACGCCGGTGAGGTTGTTCTGAGAAGATACTTTGGGTTTCTTGCCCACATTAACGGTCCACACGGGGTAGTAACCCTTGTTGTTGAGGGTAAGGGTGTAGGTGTTAGTTTCCTGATCGACGGTTACGGTGGCATCGATTTCACTTGCATCGGGACGACCGTTGGGGTCAACGCTGTCGTAAGTGTCAGCGGAGCAAGAGGGGAGAATGCAGATTACCGCCGCAAGGCACAGCGCCCATATTGATGATATTATGGATTTCATGATTTATCGGTATTAATAGGGGTTTTGAGTAAGAGTTCCGCGAGCCTTGTCGATTTCGCTCTGAGGAATGGGGAGATGTTTTTTGTTTGCCGACCATGTGTTGGTGCGGTAGCCGTATTCATCGGGAACGAGAACGGAAGCGGCTTTACCTGAGCGGATAAGGTCCCAGTAGCGTTTGCCTTCACCTACGAATTCAAGGTGACGTTCTTCGAGGATGTTGTCGACGGTTGCGGGGATTGAGGGGAGACCTGCACGGCTGCGAACCTGGTCCATGTAGCCCTGAGCGTCGCCTGAACCTGCACCGCGAGCAATGAGTTCGGCTGCGTTGAGCAGAGTTTCAGAGTAGCGGTAGATGCGGAGGTTGTTATTCCAGTTCAACTGAGCGTCGGCTTTCTGGCGGGCGTTGTCACCGGTGTGAGCGGCATATTTTTCGAGGAAGAAGCCGGTGTCCTGATAACGCTGGTTGTATTCGCCTGCAGCGGCAGCGTTCCAGCAGGTGGCATCGCGGCGGGTGTCGCCTGCGGCGTAGCGCTGGTATGTTTCCAGTCGCATGGGGCAGAATCCCCATCCGTCATCATGTCCGTCAACACCTGAAGGCCAGTTGCTGGGGCTGATGAGTGTGGGAAGAACTGTACCGCCGGGATAGAGGGGGTTGCTCCAACTGCGTACTGCGTTATCGTCGGTGTAGCCGATTTCGTAGATTGACTCGCTGGTCCATTCGCCTGAGGCGGTGAATATGTTGGCGTAGTCGGGGTTCAGGCCGTAGCCGGGTTCGTTGATGATCTCCTTCATGTAGTTGAGGGCAGTGCCGAAGCGTGACTCATCGTTCTGATACATAACGATTTCAGCATAGAGCATGTAGGCCATTGCTTTTGTCACACGACCGAGGTTCTCGTCGGATTCCTTCATGGGGAGGTTGTTCATGGCGATTACACCTTCAAGGTCAGCGATCATGAACTCATAGATTTCATCGGCGGTGTACTGTGTTCCGAGGTAGGGCGCACCGTCGAAGTTCTTTTCAAAGTAAACCACATTACCCCAGAATTTCCAGAGCCAGTTGTAGTAGAACACGCGGAGCACACGCACCTGAGCCTCATAGTATTTTGCGTTTTCTTCGGTCAGGTCGGCCACGTCGAGATCGTTCATGTAGGCGATAACGTCGTTACAACGTTTCACACCTGAGTAGGCATCGGTCCAGAGACCTGCGATCACTGCGTTGGGGGCAGCCTCGAAGTTCATCATTCGGTGCCAGTTGGCGTTGTCGTTTTTGTCAGAACCGCCCACCCAGAGGTCGTCGGCCATGATGTCTGACATGATGTTGACGGGGTTATATTCGTTCATCGCCCAGTCAGGCCACCACAGGGGCTGGTAAGCAGCCACTACTGCTTCCTGAATGTGAGCGTCGGTGGTGAAATATTCTTCGATAGGCTGCTGGGTGGGAGAATCCACATCCAGGAACGAATCGGAACAGCCGGTGAAAGATATTGCGGCAGCGCAGAGGGCAGCCTTAATATATAGTTTAGTGTTCATCTTTTCTGATATTAGTGACGGTTAGAATGAAATGTTGAAACCAACGGACCAAACACGAGCCTGGGGATATACACCGTAGTCGATGCCCAGTGAAGTGCCGCCTGAAGAGATTTCAGGATCGAAGCCGTGATATTTTGTCCAGGTCAGGAGGTTTTCGCCGGAAACATACACGCGGAAGTTTTCAACTGAAACTTTGCGGGTGAGTTGGCGGGGGAGGGTATAACTTACCACGAGGTTTTTCAGACGGCAGTAGTCACCGTTGTAAACCAGCAGGTCGGATGATACCCAGTTGCGGTTGTCGGCGCGTACGAAGCGGGGGATGCGGTCTGATGTGCCTTCGCCGGTCCAGCGGTCGAGCATCCATGTGGGGAGGTTGCTTTCAAGAGCGTCGGTACGACGGGTTGCGTCGAAAATCTGGTTGCCCCATACACCCTGGAAGAGTGCGTTCACTGCCAGACCTTTCCATTCAACACCGAGGTTGATACCGTAGGTCCAGTCGGGCATACCTTTACCAAGATCGGTGCGGTCTTCCTGGTCGATGACACCGTCGCCGTTTACGTCAACGAAGCGAACATCACCGGGAACGGCATCGGAGAAGTAACCGCCGGAGTAGAGTGCGTTGTAAGCGTCGGCTTCAGCCTGGTTCTGGATGATACCGTTGGTTTTGAAACCGTAGAAGAAGGGGAAGGGTTTGCCGTTCTCAGCGCGGGTGATTGTACCTGTGCCCTGGAAGGAGTCATAGTTGGCATAGCCTTCGTCGTTACCGTATTCGATCAGTTTGTTCTTCAGGTAAGTGAGGTTACCACCTACAGTAACGTTGAAGTCGCCGAAACGACGGGTGAAGTTGAGTTCCATTTCAACACCTGAGTTTTCCATCTTACCGACGTTGCCGACGGGAACAGATTCACCTACGTAGGCAGGAACGCTCATGTTCATAAGCATGCCGTCGGTGGTCTTTTTGTAGTAGTCCACTGAGAAGCGGAGGCTGTTGTCGAGGAAGGCGAAGTCCAGACCGACGTCGGTCTGAGTTGATTCTTCCCATTTGAGGTTTTTGTTGGGGAGGATTGATGCCTTCACACCGTTCACAACATATTCACCGCGTCCGAAGATGGCGTTGTTGCCTGAGTTGGCCAGTGAAAGGAACAGGAAGTCACCGATGTTTTCGTTACCGTTCTTACCCCATGAGAAGCGAACTTTTGTTGAGTTCCACCATGTGGGACGGTCTTCGAGGAATTTTTCGCTGGTGGGGTTCCAACCGAGTGAGAATGAGGGGAAGGTTGCCCAGTGGTTGTTTGAACCGAAGCGGCTTGAACCGTCGCGGCGTACAGTGGCCTGGAACATGTAGCGGCCATCGTAGTCATAGTCTACACGACCGAAGAGTGAGGCGAGTTTAGCCTGAACTGTGGGTGCGCCTGAAACGCTCTGGTCACCGTCGGCTGCCAGACCGGTTGATGCGTCGATGTTGGGACGGTTGGGGTCGGTTACGTGGTTACGTGAACCTGACAGGTAAGAACCGCGGTTTGCTTTGGCTGACTGACCCAACAGCACGCCTACGTGGTGGTTGCCGAAGTTTTTGTCCCATGACAGGGTGTTTTCCAACTGCCATGTTGTGCCCTGGCTCTTGCTTGCGTAAGCCGAGGTGAAGGTGGTGTATGAACCTGAACGGTTGAAGTAGAGGGGAGTGTAGCCGTCGTTGCCCCAGAAACCGAGGTCGGCGCCGTAACTGATGCGATATTTGATGTTGTCCCAAACCTGGAGTTCAGCGATGAAGTTACCCACGAATTTGTGGCTCCAGTTCTGTGAACCGCGACGTGACAGTTCCTGAAGGGGGTTGGCCATTTCCTGATAGTTACCGAATGCTTCGGGAATGAGGAAGAGGCGGCCCTGCTCGTCATATTCGGGAACGTAGTTGGCGTTCTGAGCATAGTAGTTCAACTGTGCGGTTGCCTGATCACCTTCAGCGTAGGGAGTCAGCATGGGCGACAGTGAGAGGGCTGAACCCAGGGGAGTACCCCAGGTTGAGTTGGTTGAGATGCCGCGGCTTTTGATGCGGGCGTATGATGCGTTGACAGAAAGAGTCAGTTTGTTGAGGAATGAACGTTCTTTTGTTTCGTCCATCACGATGTACTGGTTGTTGGCACGCAGAGTCAGACGGTTGTAGTTTGAACGGTCATAGTTACCGCCGACGATACCGTCCTGGGTGTAGTAGCCAAGTGAGAGGAAGTAGTTGGTACGTTCCGAAGCGCCGCTGATGCTCACCTGATGGTTCATCACGGGAGCGTTGTCGTTGAACACTGCATCCTGCCAGTCGAAACCTTTACCGTAAGAGTAGGGGTTTTCGTAAATGATACCTGAGCCGGCGTTGAGTGAACCTTCGTTCATCATGACGGCATAGTCGGTAGCGTTCAGCACATCACGTTTTTTCCATGCTGACTGCCATCCGTAAGAGAAATCGTAAGTGATGCGGGCGCGACCCTGCTGACCGCTTTTGGTGGTCACGAGGATAACACCGTTGGCTGCACGGGCACCGTAAACCGCACCAGATGCGGCATCTTTCAGCACTTCGATTGATTTGATGTCGGAGGGGTTGAGGTAGTCCAGACCACCGTCGATAGGCATACCGTCAACGATGTAGAGGGGTTCGGAGTTGTTGATGGTACCAATACCGCGGACACGTACACGGGCTGCCTCACCGGGCTGACCTGATGCTGAGGTTACGGTCACACCTGAGGTAAGACCTTTCAGCGCGTTGTCCATGCGGACAGGTGCGGTGGTTGCGAGTTTGTCATCGCCGATGCTTGAGATGGCGGCGGTAACAACGCTCTTTTTCTGTGTGCCGTAGCCCACAACGACTACTTCGTCGAGAACGCTGCTGTCTTCGTCCATTTCGATAACGATGCCTGACATTTCGCCGGTTACTTTGAGGTTATGGGCTTTGTAGCCTACATAACTGAATGTGATTGTTGAACCTTCGGGCGCGGTAATGGTGAATTCACCGTCGAGGTTGGTGTTCACACCTGTTTCATTACCTTGGACAATGACGCTTGCCCCGATGAGGGGTTCGCCGTCTGCCCTGCCGATTACAGTACCGCTCACGCTCACGTCCTTGGCACTCAGTGCCAGACATGCTGTAAGAGCGATGAAGAAACATAGCAATTTTTTCATGTGTAGAATTATTTTGGTTTATATTTTTTCGGATATGGTATCAGATATATCTTGCAGGAGAATGTAAGATATAAGTGAATGTGATTGGTCAGTGGGGGTATCAGAATTTCTGGAATATGCGGACGTAGTCGATCTGATATGTTGCGGGAAGTGCAGACTCGTCGATGCCGCGGTAGCCTCCCCAGTCGCCTCCCCATGCAAGGTTCAGGATGGGGTGGAACGGTTTGTGGAATGGCCAGGTGTTGTCGTCGCCTTTCTTATCGTTGTCGAATGAGAAGAGGAGTTTGCCATCAACGTAAGTGCGGATGAAGTCTGGGGTCCATTCAAGGGCGTAGATGTGGAATTCATCTTCTGCACCGGGGGTGAGGCGTTCGGCTGTTTTCTGTGTGCCGATGGTGTGGTTGTAGGCGGTGCAGTGGATTGATGAGGAGGTGTAGTTTGCATTTGATCCAACCTCTTCCATGATATCTATTTCACCGCAGTGAGGCCAGTTGCCGCCGTCGGATGGCATCATCCAGAATGCGGGCCATGTGCCTTTACCTTTGGGGAGTTTGAGGCGAGCCTCGAAGTAGCCGTAGGTCCAGAGTTCGCGGGTGTTGAGGCGTGCCGAGCAAACCTCGCTGCCGATTTTCTTGGCGGTGATGTTGAGGATGCCGTTGTTGATTTCTGCGGTTTTCTCACCGTTCTGGCTACCTGCCACGTAACGCTGGAGTTCGTTGTTGACGAAGCCGGGATTCCACACATCGTAGTACCATTTGTTCATGTCGGGCTGTGAACCGTCCTCGGTGTTGAACTCGTCGTTCCAAACCAGGGTGTATCCTTCGGGAGTTACGATGGCGTCGGAGAGTTGGGTGATTGTGATTTCCTGAGTGAGTTTGTCGGCGGTGAGGGTAACGGTGGCCTTACGGTCGGCATTGCTCTGGTTGGCTGAGCATTTCACGGTCAGTGCATCGGCGGTAGTGCTGACAGTGCACCATCCTTCCGATGAGGTTGCTGTCCAGGTTACGTTTGACTCCACAGTAATGGTGGATGAACCTTCCTGTGCGCCGAAACTGAGGGTGTTGGCAGCGGTTATGAGGTAGGCAGATGCGTTTTGCGAAACGGAGATATTCTTTTCTGTTTTGCCGGAACGCACGGTGATTATGGCAGCGCGGTCGGCCTTATCCTTGTTTGCGCCGATGGTAACTTTAACATTCGTGGGGTTGTTTTTCAGACCGCCTGTGGGGAAAGTGGTAACCCATGAGGCGTTTGCGCTGATGCTCCAGTCGCCGGTCGATGTCACGCTTATGGTTGATTCATTTCCTTCCGGTGCTGCAGTTATTGATTCGGGATTAACGGTGATTGTCGCTTCCTGAACAAGTGATGTCCCATTGTCGTCGTTTGACGATGAGCATCCGCACAGTGACAGTGCAGAAGCGGTCAGAAGAGATGTGATGAATAATGGTTTAAAATTAATCATGGTGTTTTTATGTTGCGTTTTTTTTGCTTTTCGGATTGGTTTTGCAAATTTATAAATATGTGTGCTGTCAAAAATGGGGAAGTAATATGGTATGGTAAGTTTTTAAAAACTTAGTGTGTTGATAGTGTGTGTGTTAGGTCGGGAGGGAAGTAAGAATTCAGTAAGGGGTCGCTACGGGATATGATGGTATTTTCCGAGCGATTTTACTGTTTCGGCGAAGTTTTCGCGTGGTCCGGCGGCTTTGTTGCGGGTTCGCAGACGGTAGTTGTAGACGGTCTGGGGAGAGCAATGGAGGATGGAGGCTATCTTGACGGAGTCGTTGATACCTAATCTCACCAGGGCGTAGATTCTGAGTTCGGTGTTAAGTTCGCCGGGTTTGACATGTATCCGTTCATCCTCGCGAAGCAGTTCGTTGAAGTCCTTGACAAAGTCGGGGTAGATGTTCAGGAAGAGTGTGTCGAAAATCTTGAAGAACTCTTTCATATCCTCGGCACCGGCACCATTCTCCACCACCTCCTCGCGCAGTTCTTTCCAGGAATTGGATTTAACCAGACGTGACACATGGCGACGGAATTGCTCCTGATGGTCGATGTAGGTCGAGCATAGGGCGAAGGCTGCGCCCAGACACTCCTCTTTTACGTAGTTGGCCTCTTTCAGTTCGAGGTTGATTTCCTTGTTTTTCTGATTCAGTTCCTTCAGTGACGAGAGAGCCTCTTCCTGCGACTTCTGTGCCTGAGACAGTTCGGATAGTTTTTCACTGAGCGTGGCGTTGATTTCGGTCAGTTGCCGACGTGATTTCTTGACGCGGCGTGATCGGTTGACCACGGCTATAATCATTATGATCAGGAGAATCAACACCACCATCAGGACAATCGAGATGGTGCGCAGGTCGGCTGAGGCTGCCTGAATTTTGTCGAGATACTGACGGTGTATGGATGCCTCGGTGCGGGATAGTGAAGCGGCACGGACGCGGTTGGGCAGATTCAGTGCCTGCTCGCGACTGTAATTAATATATGTGTATGCGCGGTCAATATCACCCTGATCCATCAGTATGGCAGCCAGTTCTTCCAGCGAGGCGATGTCTCGGTTGGCGGTCATGACATCGATACACCCCGATTTGATGAGGTATCGCATGCGGTTTTCGTTATCTCCCCGATCGCCGTAAAGGCGTGACAGCACGTAGGCATTGATGGCATCCAGGCGTGAATCGCAGGGTGAGTTTTCCACCACTGTCAGCAGTTGGGCAATCACCGAGTCGGAGTGTTGAGGATTGTCATAGAGTGCCGACCCTCTGTGTGACAGGTAGTTGGGGCTATCGGAGGTGATGTTGGAGAAGGCGGAGTCCTGATAGATGTGGCTCAGTTCGTCATAGTCATCACCCACGTTGCGGTGTTCCGACAACTGGCTCATGTGGGAGCAGAGGTAGGCGAGTTGACCATAGTATTCGGCAACCAACGGGCCTGACAGTTCCGAACGGTCAACCGATGAGATGACATCGTCGGCATCCTTGAGCAACCCCATTACCGAGAGAATGAACGATTTATTGATTTTCCATTCGTTTTCCCAGGCACGGTTACCCTCCATGCGCGCCAGTTCAAGATTGTCGTTGATGTAGCGCATGGCCGAGTCGGCGTCAAACACATAATATTCATAATACAGGCGACGGTTATGCCAGTATTTTTCTTCCGGAGTCTGCAGTTTGGACTGTTCCTTTTTTATTTCGGCAATACGGTGTTCTTTGGAGGCGATAAACGAATTGCGGTCTGCAATAAGCGAGTCCAGATGCACAAGCATCTGTTCTATGGTAGGTTCGGTGGCATTAAGGCAAGTGAAGGATGTGATCAGAAGTATGAATATGCTTGAAAAACTACGTAGGCGTAATGTCATGGCAATGGATAAGGATTGGCTTATTGGTTTTATTTGGTAAAAGTAATAAACAATGTACTAATATTTCTAAACTATTAACCAATTTAACGTTTTTTCACTATTCGGATGTGAACTTTAAGGAATCACCGTGTGTTATAATTATGAACATAGCAAGAAATGTGATAATGATTGGTTTATAACGAATTAAAGGCTGTCGGGATGACAGCCTTTTTTCGTAAATGGTATATATAAAAAACTGCATCGTGAAACAAATGTTTCAGATGCAGGTTTTTTATTTTTTTTATTCTCCGAAAGGATTAAGCCTGGGGAGCAGCGTTGTTGTATTTAGCNTCGAACTGCTCNTGAGACATCATAAGNAGTTGGATGAAGTTAACGAGAGTACCGATACCGCAGAGACCGGCTGTNAGCAGGTAAAGAACGCCGAGACCCATTTTACCAAGATAGAACTGGTGTGCGCCGAAGCCGCCGAGGAAGAAGCAAAGAAGGATTGCAGTAGTTTTAGATTTCATTTTGTTTACGAGGATGGAGATTTGTTAGNGATAAATCTTAACAGTCGCAATCTCCTTAAACGTCTGTAAGAATGATTGATTAGAATGAATGATGCTGCAAATATAACACTTTTTTTAATATAAATATACATCCATTAAATCCTTTTTATAGAAATGTGTAATTTTTTTTCACAATCGGGTGTTTTTTATATACTGTTTACGAAAAAAGGCTGTCATCCCGACAGCCTTTAATTCGTTATAAACCAATCATTATCACATTTCTTGCTATGTTCNTTATTATAACATCCGGGGGTTTAAAAATGTTCACGTGTGATGAAATTTTTTTTGGAAAGTGCGATTTTTTGTNGAATGGGAAAAGAACAGGGTTTGTCGTTAGGGTTGGAGCCATGGGTTTCTTCACTCGGCGTACCTAATTGGCACGCCCTTTGAGGGTGCTTTCTAACCGGGCACGCCTCCACTCCGTTCCGGCGTACCACGGTTACTCAAAGTCGGCGTCCGGCTGGACGCCCAGGGGCTGGTCTAAACGCACCAAACCTNNTGTCCCTNCTGTGCTNCTGTCCCCCAAAAATTATAAAATCTCCTGTCTCCAAAAAATTATAAAATCTCCTGTCCCTCCTGTGCTCCTGTCTCCAAAAAATTATAAAACCTCCTGTCCCTCCTGTGCTCCTGTCCATAAAAAATTATAAAATCTCNTGTCTCTCCTGTGCTACTGTCNATAAAAAAATTATNAAATCTCNTGTCTCTCCTGTGCTACTGTCTATAAATAAGNCATCAAGTCTCCTGTCCCNACTGTTCTCCTGNCCCNAATAAATATAAACCTCCNGTTCACCTGTCTGAAAGTTAGNGTGAAGCAACCGATTTTTTCTGTCAGAAAAGAGCCGGNTTTTNAGGATGGAAAAAAGAAAACCGCACCGTCCGGTAGGNGGCGATGCGGTTCTGTGGGTTATCGATNACTACGGAATCAGAGGGCTTTGTCCTTTGAGCCGAGAACGTTTTCGATTTTGTGTTTGTANAGTTTTTCCATGTTGTCGCGAGCCGGACCCAGNTATTTGCGGGGGTCGAATTCAGCAGGTTTTTCTGCGAATACTTTACGGATAGCGGCGGTCNTGGCCAGACGGCTGTCAGAGTCGATGTTGATTTTGCAAACTGCGCTCTTAGCGGCTTTGCGGAGTTGTTCTTCGGGGATACCGATAGCATCGGGAAGTTTACCGCCATATTTGTTGATGGTGTCAACTTCTTCCTGGGGAACTGATGAAGAACCGTGGAGAACGATGGGGAATCCGGGGAGTTTTTCCATAACAGCATCGAGAACGTCGAATGCCAANGGNGGNGGAACGAGNNNGCCTGTCTNCGNATCGCGGGTGCACTGNTCGGGAGTGAATTTGTATGCACCGTGAGAGGTACCGATTGAGATAGCCAGTGAGTCGCAGCCGGTGCGGGTAGCGAAGTCAATAACTTCTTCGGGGTCGGTGTAGGTGTGGTGGTCAGATGATACTTCATCTTCAACGCCGGCCAGTACGCCGAGTTCACCTTCAACGGTTACGTCAAACTGGTGAGCGTAGTCAACTACTTTCTTGGTCAGGGCAACGTTTTCTTCGTAGGGGAGGTGTGAACCGTCGATCATTACTGAAGAGAAACCGTTGTCGATACATGATTTGCAAAGTTCGAAACTGTCGCCATGGTCGAGGTGGAGNCAGATCTGGGGATGTTCCCAACCGAGTTCTTTAGCGTATTCAACGGCACCCTGAGCCATGTAGCGCAGAAGGGTAGCGTTGGCATAGTTGCGTGCGCCCTTTGAAACCTGGAGGATAACGGGTGAACGGTCTTCAGCGGCTGCCTTGATGATAGCCTGAAGTTGTTCCATGTTGTTGAAGTTGAACGCGGGAACTGCGTAGCCCCCTTTGATTGCTTTGGCGAACATCTCGCGGGTGTTCACCAGACCTAATTCTTTGTAACTTACCATAGGGTTATTTAATAATTATGATTATTCTTCTGCAAAGGTAGTGTTTATTTTTCATAAACACACCTTGTTTAATAAATTTTGTACAATATTATCCGATATTATCCACTTCGAGGTCGGCATTGAGAATCTCATGCCAGGGGAGTCCCTGCACGGCGAGTTGCTCCAGGAAGGGATCGGGATCGAACTCTTCTACGTTGTGCACGCCGGGTTTGACCCATTTGCCGGTGAGGAACATCATGGCGCCGGTCATGGCGGGAACGCCGGTGGTGTAACTTACTGCCTGCATGCCNGTTTCACGATATGANTCTTCGTGTGAGCAGTTGTTGTAGATGTAATATGTNAGGGGTTTGCCTTCTTTGTCGTAACCGGCTATGCGACATCCTATTGAGGTTTCGCCATGATAGTTCTCGCCCAGGTCCTGGGGGTTGGGGAGTACGGCTTTGAGGAATTGCAGAGGCACGATTTTCACGCCGTTGTATTCAACTTCGTCGATGCGNGCCATGCCGATGTTCTGGATCACACGCAGGTGGGTCAGATATTCCTGACCGAAGGTCATCCAGAAGCGTGCGCGTTTGATGGTGGGGAAGTTCTGCACCAGTGACTCCAGTTCTTCGTGATAGAGCAGATAGGAGTCGCGGGGNCCGATGTTGGGATAGTTCAGTGAGGCGTGGATTTCCAGCGGACCGGTGGTGATCCATTTGCCATCCTGATAGTAGCGGCCGTTCTGGGTGATTTCGCGGATGTTGATTTCGGGGTTGAAGTTTGTGGCGAAAGCCTTGCCATGGTCNCCGGCGTTGCAGTCAACGATGTCCAGATATTCCATCTTTGAGAAGTGGTGTTTTGCNGCATAGGCGGTGAATACGCCTGTCACACCCGGGTCAAAGCCGCAGCCGAGGATAGCGGTCAGACCGGCTTTCTCGAAACGTTCGCGGTAGGCCCACTGCCATGAGTATTCGAAATGGGCTTCATCCTTGGGCTCATAGTTGGCAGTGTCAAGGTAGTTCACTCCACATTCCAGACAGGCGTCCATGATAGTGAGGTCCTGATAGGGAAGTGCCACGTTGATGACAAGGTCCGGTTTGTGGCGGTTGAACAGANCCACGAGTTGTTCCACGCTGTCGGCATCTACGCTGTCGGTGGTCACATTGGGTTTACCGATCGCTTTGGCAACGGCATCGCATTTGCTTTTTGTGCGCGATGCAATGACGATTTCATTGAATANCTGGGGGTTCTGAGCGCATTTGTGCGCCACAACGGTGCCGACACCGCCGCACCCGATGATTATTACTTTTGACATATNTNTTGNTTTNATNAATTTNTNNATGNNAAGTTTGCTGCAAAGTTAACCATTATTTAATGTGTTACCAAATATGCTGAGGTCAAATTCCCCACAACAGTTTNTCGCGCAGTGTGGTGGCGAAGCCNTGATCGTTGCGCATGACAACTTTGATGGAGTGGGGGGCTTTGCTTACGGTGAGTGTGGCGCCGGTNGGAACGGGGAAGGNGTTNCCGTCGATGCTGACGAAGCAGGAGTCAGAGCGTCCTCCAACCTTGAGGGTCAGGATNGAGTTGTCGGTGATTACCAGCGGTCGCATGGTCAGCGAGTGAGCGGCAATGGGGCTGATGACNAAGTTNGGTGACGTNGGCTGAAGTATGGGACCACCCACCGAAAGNGAGTAGCCGGTGGAGCCGGTGGGNGTNGCNACTAANAGNCCGTCAGCCTTGTACACGGCTAAGTGGTGCCCGTCGATGGTGGCATCGATGGAGATCATCGAACTGGTGTCATGCTTCATNATGGCTATTTCGTTGAGAGCGCATTTCCATATTGTTTCGGGAACGCTGTCGCCGCTGATTTTTACCANCGAACGTTTTTCAACATAAAATTCTCCGCTGAAAAGCATCTTCAGCAGTTCCGGGGAGTCGGCAATGTCAAANGCCGTCAGATAGCCGAGATGACCGGAGTTGACNCCTACGATGGGTATCTCCTTGTCACCCACCCATCGGGCAGTNCGGAGAAATGTTCCGTCACCGCCGATGCTGATTACCAGTTCAGCCNAAAAACGGTCCGAATCNGTGACGGCATAGAGGTTCCAGTTGGCNGGGTCATATCCTCCTTGTGTCAGCGAAGCATATATTTTGCTGTGAATCAGGAGTTGACAGCCNCGGGCTGACAGGTCCTGAAGAAGTGAATCGATTAATTTGAGCGATGCCGGTTCCTGGCGTCGGCTTCCGTAGACGGCGATGGTTACCATTTCTGTCAGATATTGAGGATTCTAAGAATTTCGTCAGCACGGGAGCGGGCGCGTTCCGTTTCCGCGTCGGAGCCGTGGATGTTACCGTGGTCAAGGACCTCAAAGCCGTAGCGTTCNAGNGANCGAGCCACAGANGAGGAGTTGGAATGGTTTACGCGCAGGTCNACNATCATCTGACCGCGNTCGGTCAGCAGGCGNGTNACGTTGAGGTTGAGCAGATGAGCGTTACAATCCTCGACCGCACCGGCTATACGCGATGCNGAGTAGTCCTCGGGCATTACGGCCAGAACGAGTTCCGACGCATCAGGATTCTCCGGGAATCTGCGTGACCACATATCCTCCTTTGCAGGAGAAAAATCTTTGTTTTTTGAATTATATGAATCTTTTAGGTTCAATTTTTCCCAAAATTTAAATTTTTCTGACTATTTTTGCAGAANCATTCCTGTGGATGATATGTTCCATAGGAGTTCAGACTACAAATTTAGCAAATTTTCCTAACTTGCGCAACCATTTGNGTTGCCCTGTTGGATAACTTTAACATAAATAGCAGATGACTACCAATCTGAGTGTCAATGTAAATAAGATAGCCACTCTGCGGAATGCCCGCGGAGAGAATGTGCCCGACCTGCTGAAGGTTGCCGCTGACTGTGAACGGTTCGGTGCTGACGGAATCACCGTGCATCCCCGTCCCGATGAGCGTCACATNCGTCGCAGCGANGTGTTCGGGTTGCGTCCGGTGGTGACCACAGAGTTCAACATCGAGGGATACCCGTCGCCGGAATTCATTGATCTGGTGCTGAGGGTACGCCCCGAACAGGTAACGCTTGTTCCCGACGCTCCCGACCAGTTGACCTCCGACTCCGGGTGGNATGTGGAGGCAAACTTCGATTTCCTCGCCGAGGTGGTGGAAAAGTTCAAGGATGCCGGAATNAGGACCTCGATTTTTGTGGGTACGGANACGGACAANATCCGTGCGGCTGCNCGCACCGGTGCGGACCGTGTGGAACTNTACACCAAACCGTATGCCGACCTCTATCCGCGTGACCCCGAAAAGGCAGTCGCTCCCTTTATCGAGGCCTCCAAGGCTGCCCGTCAGNNAGGGTTGGGTGTCAATGCAGGACATGACCTNAANCTGGATAACCTGAAATATTTCCATGACCGTCTCCCCCATCTGAATGAGGTTTCNATAGGTCACGCTCTGATCAGNGACGCCCTTTATCTGGGGCTGGAGGAAACCATCCGCCGCTACAAAGCAGCGCTGGCATAGTCNGGTCAACTCAATTTCATAAACAAACAATCTCCAACCAATTATTATAATTCCGATGCTTACTCTTGCAATTCAAACACCTGACACCGTTGAAGTTTTCAACGAGATAACCGCCGACACTCTGACTACCGCGGCNCAGCCCCCGGTGCCGGAAGTTGTTGAAACCTCACTCCCTATCTGGGACCTCTGCATGCAGGGAGGTATACTGATGATACCGCTGTTGCTGCTCTCAATAATCAGTATCTACATACTGGTTGAGCGTGCCATTGTCATCAACCGTGCCGCTCGTCATGACGAAACATTNATGAANCGTATCAAGGATTATGTCCATGANGGAGAAATCGAGAGTGCGATGAATCTCTGCAAAAAGGATAACTCNCCNTACGCCCGCCTGATAGCCAAAGGTCTGTCACGCATCGGACGCCCCATGCAGGATGTGCTGGTGACNATCGAGAACACCGGAAATATCGAGGTAGCCAACCTCGGCAAAGGTCTCCCCTGGCTGGCAACCACNGCCGCCGGCGCTCCNATGCTCGGCTTCCTTGGCACAGTTATCGGTATGGTGCAGGCATTCTTCGATATAGCCTCGCAGGGTAACGCCGCCTCCATCTCCACTTTNGCCGGCGGTATCTACACCGCGCTGGTGACAACNGTAGCCGGTCTGGTTGTAGGTGTCATNGCCATGTTTGCCTACAACTATCTGGTGGCACGCATCAACCACGTGATGAATCTTCTCGAAGCCAAGACCATGGAATTCATGGACNTGCTTAACGAACCGGCCTGATAAGTAGAAGTTGAAAATTATTTTATATCATCAAGCAGATGTTGTTTCTACTTATTTCATTTCTCTTTTCGGCACTATTTCGTTTTTTCATCAGTCGTGTAGTTCACTACACTCCTTCTTCAAAAACAAAATATCACTCGAAAATAGAAACGAACTAAGTATAAACTAATTTTCAACATCTACTTAACAATAATATAAAGCATCATGGCAATCAAGTCACAACACCGAATGGAGGCGACATTCTCCATGGCGTCAATGACCGACGTCATTTTCCTGTTGCTGATATTCTTCATGGTTACGTCAACCTTCGTCATGCCTACGGCTCTGGAGGTCAATCTCCCCGAGAGTTCGGAGCAACGGGCAATCAAACCCGGTACGACCGTCTATCTTGACATGAACAGCAACCTCTTCGCCTCTTATCAGGGTGAGGAACCTCAGCCGATGACACCCGAAACGCTTGTCACCTTCCTGCGTCTGGCGCATGAAAACGATCCGGAAGGGTTCATTGCACTCTACGCCGATGAAGAGGTGCCCTACGGAAAGATAGTGGAGATACTGAACATTGGTGCTGAAGGTAACCTCAAGATGGTTCTTGCCACCAAGCCTGCCCCCAAATCAGCACGTCCGCAATGAAACGTGATAAAGTCATATCCGCCGTCATAGCCGTTGGGGTGCACCTGCTGTTGCTGCTTGTGCTCACAACCACCTACCTGCGCTGGCCTCCCGAGGATCCGGAGGATAGTCGTGTGCCTGTTGACAGCACCGAGATTCTGCTGGTGAGCGATTACATCAATCTGGGCGATATGCTCCGCGATGTCACCCCCTCCGACGCACCGCTGGCCGACCCGCAACCGGGTGAGACACTTCAGGACGGACATGACATGGACAACAGTGGCCCGGCAGGAGTGACTCCCCCAGAAGTGGCTTCGCAGCAGGAGTCGCCCATGAAAGTTACCCCTAAGGAAAAGCCTGAGAAAACAGGTCCTACAAAGGAGGAGCTGGCTGAGCAGGAGCGGATACGTCAGGAGCAGAATACCCGTAATAAAATCGCGTCGCAGATGAAATTTTCCGGTACCGGAAAAGGTGAAGGTATAAGCGGCAAAGGTGAGGGCGACAATGTATCCGGTCAACCTACCGGCGAGCAGGGTCATGACCTTGCCGGTCGTACCATCCTGCGGTGGGGTGCTAACTCGAGCCGTAAGTCGGGGACCATACGCGTAAGCGTGACCGTTAATCCTGAAGGGAAGGTAATCCGTGCCGATTATGCCGGAGGCGAAGGCGCGGCAGCAGGTGACAACGCCATGCGTAACAAAACAATCAAGGCCACACTGGAAACAAAATTCTCCCCCTTGGCAAATTCCGACAAGAACCAGACGGGAACCATAACCTGGCGATTCAAATAGAACTGAAATAACACAATATAATCTCAGGAGGCTGTGTCATAATAGGCGCAGCCTCGCCGTATAAAGGATGATGCGGCTGCTCCATGGAGCAGCCCTACGGGGTTAATGTATTGATTGTCAAGAGTGTAGGGATGCTCCATGGAGCATCCGCCGAATATACATCACTGTCCATGAACGTACAACACATATAAAATACAGGCTTCAATTTTTGACACAGCCCACTGTTTTGTTATCTCTGCATTGGTGATATCGTAAAAAAAATAAAAAAGGATACGCATGCACCCTTTTCCATTTTCTTCATACACCGGTTTGTGTATGAAACCTTACTAAACCAATCCTAATAACCTGCATCCTATATAAATCACTTACCATGGATGCCGTGAAAAAAACTATTTCTCATGAAAAGAATAGTAGTCGGAAATCAAAAAGAAATATCAACTCAGAGAGGATTTCCGTATCACTTAGTATGTTCGTACCTAAGGATGGGACAAAGGTATAATATTTAATTTTAATATGCAAGAGAAATTGAATAAAAAATTGGAAAATATTTAATTTTATTGATGGAGGGTAATAAAATTCGGTAGTTGTTGTGTGAATTATGGTAATTTATTAGTGCTGACAATGGGGGCAAAAAGAGGTTAAAACAGTTTCTTGGATGTCGCCAAACATATTTTTTGACAATTATTTCATTTTTCCAACAATTATCATTAAATTTGTGACTTCACACCGGTAAATAATTATGGCTGAATACAACAAAACCCCACAGGAAGAGGATGCGATGATCCAGGAGGCGTTCAACGACCTTCTAAACGGATACCTCGCAAGTAACCACCGCAAGAAGGTGGAGATTATCGTAAGGGCTTTTGAATTTGCCAAGGAAGCCCACAAAGGAATACGCCGTCGCTCTGGTGAGCCTTATATACTGCACCCCATTGCCGTGGCGAAAATCGCCAGTCAGGAGATAGGGTTGGGATCAACCTCCATCTGTGCCGCGCTGCTCCATGATGTGGTTGAGGATACGGAATTTACCGTTGAGGATATTGAACAGCACTTCGGAAAGAAAATAGCCCAACTTGTGTCGGGTCTGACCAAAATATCCGGAGGTATCTTCGGAGCGAAAGCATCGGCGCAGGCCGAGAATTTCCGCAAACTGCTTCTGACCATGAGCGAGGATATTCGTGTGGTGCTCATCAAGATGGCTGACCGCCTCCACAACATGCGCACCCTGGGCTCTATGGCACCCGCCAAGCAGTATAAAATTGCCGGTGAAACACTCTACATCTACGCCCCGCTGGCCCACCGCCTGGGGCTCTTCGCCATTAAAACCGAACTTGAAGACCTCAGTTTCAAATATGAGCATCCTGCTGCATATCAGGAGATAAGCGACAAGATTAAGGCCACCGAGGCGCGACGCAATGAGGTTTACACCGACTTTGCAACACCCATCATTGAGAAACTCAAATCGCTCGGATTGCAATTCGATGCGAAGGCACGCATGAAGTCGGTCTATTCCATCTGGAACAAGATGGAGTCAAAACATATCCCCTTCGAGGAGGTTTACGACCTTTATGCCATGCGAATCATCTTCGAGTGTGACGACCCCGCTAAGGAAAAGGCTATATGCTGGAGCATCTACACCGCCATCACCGAACTCTACCGACTCCATCCCGAGCGTACGCGCGACTGGCTCTCAATACCCAAGGCCAATGGCTATCAGGCTCTGCATCTGACGGTTATGGGGCCCGACGGAAACTGGGTAGAGATACAGATACGTTCACGCCGCATGGACGAGATAGCCGAAAAAGGTTTTGCCGCCCACTGGAAATATAAAATCGGCGAAGGTGACGAGGAGAGTGAACTCAACGCATGGCTGCAGACCATCAAGGAGATTCTGGATAACCCCGACCCCAATGCCATCGACTTCCTCGACACGGTTAAACTGAATCTGTTCGCAACCGAGATTGTTGTATTCACCCCCAGCGGCGAACTGATAACGCTTCCTGCCGGTTCAACCGTGCTTGACGTGGCATTTAACCTCCACACTCAACTCGGCTTCCATTGCATCGCCGGCAAGGTGAATCATAAACTGGTGCCGCTGAGTCAGAAACTCAAGAGTGGTGACCAGGTGGAGGTGCTGACCTCTAAATCGCAGAAGCCCAAGGAAGAATGGATGTCGTTCCTCGCTTCGGCAAAAGCAAAGACACGGCTGCGTCAGGCTTTGAAACAGGCTCAGCGTCCTGCCATAGAAACGGGAAAAGAGATTTACGAACAGTTCCTCCGCAACAACGACATCAAGGAGACAAACGAGAGTTTCACCAAACTGCTCGGCATCTGCAAGGTAAGTAACCGCGACGAACTTTACATGCGTATAGGGAGCGGTGAGGTCACTTTGGGCGACTACGTGGTGCGGATGATGAAAAAACAGAATGAGTCGCTCCTGTCTCGTCTCATTTTCCGCCGCTCAAAGAAGGCTGCTGACGAACATGCCGAAACCGAGCGCAAGGATAATATCAACCGTAAGCAAACCTACACCCTGCATAGCGACGAGAATGGTGCCAACTTCGTGTTCGCTCCATGTTGCAACCCCATCCCCGGCGACAATGTGCTGGGCTTCATCAATGATAATAATGAGGTTGAGGTACACTCCATGGACTGTC
The DNA here is from genome assembly GCA_014800385.1 of Bacteroidales bacterium. Taxonomy (GTDB): domain Bacteria; phylum Bacteroidota; class Bacteroidia; order Bacteroidales; family Muribaculaceae; genus CAJUPY01. The sequence goes on along the minus strand of JAAVGE010000025.1, from coordinate 37,107 downwards.
CCCGCGCACAGGCTCTGAAAGCCAGTTTCGGACCCCGTCTGCTGCAGGTGAAGTGGGATGTGCAGAAGCAGTCGTTCCCTGCTCAGATACATATCGAGGGGATAGACCGTTTCGGAATACTTCAGGAACTGACCCAGATGATTTCATCACATCTTGCGATTGACATACGCAAAATGAACATCGAGGCTGAGAAAGAGGTGTTCCACTGCGACCTGTGGATTAAGGTGGCCGACAATGATGTGGTGCGTGACCTTTGTGCCAAAGTGGCGGAAGTCAACGGCGTAAAGCAGGTGGCGCGTGTGCTTTAATAATATTTAAGAGACATGTTCAATAAAGAAAACATACTCCGTGCGCTGGTCATCCTGGCGGCGACCTCGCTGATACTGCTCTTTTTCCCAAGGAGCGACAGCCGTCATTTCCAATTCGAGATGAACCGCCCCTGGACCCATTCGCTGCTTACGGCTCCCTTTGATATTCCGGTGTTCCGCGACTCCATCACGGTACGCCAGATGCGTGACTCGCTCAATCATTCCTTCACCCCGATAATGAAGGTTGACAACACTCCCCGCAAAGCGGTGTTGAACCGTCTGCTCTCGATTCCGGGTATTCACCCTGATGAACGCACACGCCTGCGCGAAACCGTAGGCCGAATCTACACCGACGGTATTGTCTCACCGGAGTTCTACAATGACTATATTCGAGCCCGTGGAACAACCGAAGTGGGTTTTGTGGAAAACAATACGGTTGTGAAGCATAAGGCAGGAACACTCCGTACACCCCGTCAGGCTTACGCTGTCATTGACTCCATGTTCAATACCCCTCAGTCACGCACTGCCATAACCGAGTTTCAACTCGCCACGATGATTCTGCCCAACATTCTGATTGACACTGTTGCGACAGAACGACTATATGAGGACCGAATCCGCCCCATTGAAGCCGCCATCGGTGTGGTGCAGCAGGGTGAGCGTATCGTAGACCGCGGCGATATCGTGACTCCGCAACTTTATGCCATCCTGTCAACCTACGAGTCAATGCTGGAGTCGCGCTCCGAGGCTTCGGCAAGCGAGACGCTCTATGTGGGTCTGGGGCAATTGCTCTTCACTGTCCTGCTGCTGGGTGCGCTACTGCTGTATCTCTGGATTTACCGCCGTAAAGATTTCATGTCGCTCAGGCGGTTGAGTGCCATATTGTTTGCTATAACGTTGCTGTATATCGTGGCTACAATCGTAGCGCCGCATATCAATTCGGGAATATATCTCATTCCGTTTGCCATTCTTCCGGTGATGACCGTGGTGTTCTTCGATTCCCGCACCGCTTTCTCATGTCTGGTGGTGGAGATTCTGCTGTGTGCGCCGCTCTCCCTTTTCCCGATAGAGTTTATTACCATCCAGATTCTTGCCGGACTGGCAGCCATCTTCTCCCTCCGAGAACTGACCCGCCGCTCACAACTGCTCCGCACGGCTCTGTTGGTGTTTCTGACATACGCTGTCAGTTACGTGGCAATGGAACTGCTGCAGTCAGGGACAATATCCTCCACCACAGGCAAACTGATGGGATTCTTCGCCATCAATGCAGTGCTGATCTCATTTGCCTATATCCTCATTTTTGTATTTGAAAAACTCTTCTCCCTCACCTCCATGGTGACTCTGGTCGAGATGTCCGACATCAACCACCCGATTCTGCGTGACCTTTCCGAACAGTGTCCCGGAACATTCCAGCACTCCATGTCGGTGAGTTCACTTGCCAGTGATGCTGCCCGAAAAATCGGGGCTAACCCGCTGATTGTGCGTGCCGGAGCGCTGTATCATGACATAGGTAAACTTTCCAACCCCGCCTTTTTCACCGAGAATCAGCATGGGGTGAATCCGCACGACGCACTTACCCCGCAGCAGAGTGCTGGAATAATCATCGGTCATGTCACCGAGGGGCTGAAGATGGCTGAGAAAAACAAATTGTCGCAGATAATCAAGGATATGATTTCGCAGCATCATGGCAAAGGTCTTGTGAAATATTTCTACACCATGGAGCAGCGCCGTCACCCGGGCGAGGAGATCGATCCCGAACCGTTCACCTATCCCGGACCCAACCCGACCACCAAGGAGGCATCATTATTGATGATGGCCGACAGTGTCGAGGCTGCCTCACGTTCCCTTCCTGAACACACCATGGAGGCGATAACCTCATTGGTGAACAAAATCATTGACGGACAGGTGCAACAGGGACTTCACGCACAGTCGCCCATCTCATTCAACGACATCAAGGTTATCAAGGAGGCATTCATCTCACGCCTACGCACCATGTATCATGTGCGCATAGCGTATCCTTCGGATGTGCATCCTAAATCCGGCAACTGATGAGGGTGGGGCGGTAAGCAGAAGAATATTAACTCTGCTTATTCAAAATCAATAATCGCTGAAATAATCGGGTCGGAATACTATGCCTATTCGAGCCTGTGAATGAAACTTGTTATAGTCTAACAGTCCTTCGCCGTAGCCGTTGTAATACTGGAAAAACAGGCTCCAGTCGGCATTGCGCAGAAAGCGGAAACTGACCTCGGTGATGGAATTGTAGTTAAGTTTCCATCCGCGGCGTTTCACCAGAATCTCGCTGAATTTCCAGCGGCGGTCGTTGGTCATTACCTGCATACCGGCCTGATAGATGCCGTAATAATCGAGTAGATCGCGGTTGTTTTCACCATCGACAATAGGTATCCATGCCTTACCGTGGATAATCAGATTCTGGTCAAGGGCGATGCTTGCGCCGAGCGCCACACGGTTCCAGGAACGCGACTGAATGGAGTCACGTCCGTTACTTTCATGTTCGATCATCAAACTAACTTTACCGATGTAGCGGTTGTTGTAAAACAACGGCTTGGCCAGACCTATACCCGGGTTGAAGTTGAGGTCTGTCATAGGCATGGAGTTCTCCAGTACGTTCCAGAACACCTTCTGTGTGTAGTAGAGAAACAGATAGGTGTTCAGGGGTAGGGTACTTTTGGTCAGTTTACATTGCAGTGAAATCTGGAATTTCACGTTGGTGTTCTCCCTGTCAGGACGATGGTTGGTTGGACCGCCGAAGATAAAGTAGTTGTCCTTATACATTGATATAAGGGGCAGTTTATCAAATTCCGTGCGGAGTGAATCGGTGTTGAGTCTCGGGGACTCCGGATTCACCACTATCTGTCCATGAGCGGAAAATACCGCCACGAGGCAGAAAAACAGAAATAGTTTCAGGTGTCGCATGGCAAGGAGAGTGTGTTGGGGTTAAACGTTAAAGCGGAAGTGCATGATGTCGCCGTCCTGCACTACATATTCCTTACCCTCCACGGAGAGTTTGCCGGCTTCTTTCACGCCGTTTTCACCTCCGAGCGCAACATAATCGTCATATTTGATTACTTCGGCACGGATGAAACCTTTCTCAAAGTCGGTGTGGATAATGCCTGCACACTGCGGAGCCTTCATTCCGTCGAGGAAGGTCCATGCACGCACCTCGTCGGCACCCGCGGTGAAGTATGTCTTGAGGTTAAGCAGAGCGTAGGCCGCACGGATAAGACGGCTGACGCCTGATTCCTCCAGTCCTATCTCGGCGAGGAATTCCTGGCGTTCTTCCCAGGTGTCGAGTTCGGCTATGTCACTTTCGGTCTGAGCGGCCACGATAAGGAGTTCGGCATTCTCATCCTTAATGGCTTCGCGCACTGCTTCAACATACTTATTGCCGTTTACGGCCGAAGCATCGTCAACGTTGCACACATACAGAACCGGCTTGTTTGTGAGCAGGAAAAGTTCCTTGGCATATTTCTGTTCGTCGACAGTTTCAAACTGCACCGAACGGGCCGGTTTACCCTCCATCAGGGCGTCGTGGAACTTCTTGAGTACCTCATATTGAAGTTTTGCCACCTTGTCGCCCCCGGTCTGTGCCGCTTTCTGGGTTTTGGCTATGCGGCTTTCCACGGTCTCCAGGTCCTTGAGTTGGAGTTCATAGTCAATGATTTCCTTGTCGCGGACAGGGTCTACCGATCCGTCAACGTGGGTGATATTGTCATCATCGAAGCAGCGGAGCACATGGAGAATGGCGTCTGTTTCACGAATGTTTGCAAGGAACTTGTTTCCGAGACCTTCCCCTTTGCTTGCGCCCTTCACCAGACCGGCGATGTCGACAATCTCCACCGTGGCGGGGACAATACTTTTGGGGTTGCACATCTCCACCAGTTTTGTCAGGCGGTCATCGGGAACGGTGATAACCCCGACGTTAGGTTCGATGGTGCAGAAAGGGAAGTTGGCTGACTGAGCCTTAGCGTTTGACAGACAGTTGAAAAGAGTGGATTTTCCCACGTTAGGAAGTCCCACTATACCGCATTGAAGTGCCATATATATCTATGTGTGTAAGAATGTGTTAATGAATCAGAGTGCAAAGTTACTTATTTTCAGTGATATTTCCACTATTTTTGATTGCATACTGTTTGCTGAAGAGTATTTTTTATACTTTTAGCAAGATGATAAGCCAGTATTACAGGGACGGCGTTGTCAATCATTTTGTAGCCGTAGTAACTAATTTCAACATCTAAATAGCAAAATCAGATCTACTTTTTAATGCGAAAAATCACCCAATGTTTGATATGAATAAAATTTTTAATTAACCTCCCATTCCGAAAAAGTGTCACAAATGACATTTTTTCGGAATATTATGATAGTGTGTCAAAATAGGCGCATCCTCGCTGTATACAGGATTATGCGGCTGCTCCATGGAGCAGCCCTACAAGGATAACACATTGATTATCAAGAGTGTAGGGATGCTCCATGGAGCATCCGCCGAATTTACAACACTGTCCATGAACGTACAACACATAAAAATACAGGCTGCAATTTTTGATACAGCCCTTGTTCAAAATTTTTAACCCTGAAAAAAGTCGAGATGACTTTTTCATTCTTATAAATTCAAAAGCGTGTGACCAAACTTTTGTAAAGAAGCGAAGTTTATTTCTTCTCCTGCTCATCCCAACATTCGGTAAGATGGCTTATCTGTGGGATGGTGCGTGAGGTGTAGACGGGGTTTTTCCCTTCGCGGCGCTGTCGGCGGTAGTCTTTGAGGAGGGTAAAGGCATATTTGCCGAGGAGGAAAATGGCCGCGAGGTTACACAGTGTCATCAGTGACATGGTGATGTCAGCGAACCCCCACACTATGGTGAGCGTGGTCAATGATCCGACAAGCACTATCGCGCATACCAGCAGACGGTAGATCGTTATCATCCGTTTGCTGTTGCGTATGAACAGCAGGTTGGTTTCGCCATAGTAGTAGTTGGCGACAATACTGGTGAAGGCGAAGAATAGAATGGCTATGCTGACGAAAATGGAGCCGTAGTTGTGGCCCGCTCCAAGGTCGGCGTCAATCGCTTTCTGTGTCAGGACTATGCCGTCATGTCCCTCGGTGAAGATGCCGGAGCAGAGGATGATGAATGCGGTGCAGGAGCACACGATGAGGGTGTCGGTGTATACGCCCAGCGCCTGGATAAGCCCCTGTTTGACAGGATGCGACACCGTGGCGGTGGCGGCAGCATTGGGAGTTGAGCCCTCACCGGCTTCGTTGCTGAATAGTCCGCGTTTGATACCCATAATCATTCCCATTCCCACGGTGCCTCCCAGGGCGGAATCCATCGAGAATGCGTCTGCGAAAATCATTGTCAGAATCTCGCCTATACGTCCTATATTGAGCGTGACGATTACAATGGCCAGGATAAGGTAGGCTATCGCCATCACCGGCACGACCAACTCCGAGAATCGTGACACTCGCTGTATACCACCCATGATGATGATGAACGTGGCAACCGTAAGCACCGACCCTGTCAGCAGGGGTGACACCCCGAACGATTCATTGAAGGCTGAGGCTATGGTGTTGGCCTGCACGGAATTGAATGCGAAACCGAAGGTGACGGTAATCAGCACGGCGAAACAGACGGCCCACGGACGGTTGCCCAATCCTTTCTGGATATAGTAGGCCGGACCTCCCATAAACGATTTCTCCCCCTTGACCTTGAAGAGTTGGGCGAGGGTAGACTCCACGAATGCCGTTGCGGCACCTAACAGGGCTATCATCCACATCCAGAACACTGCCCCGGGTCCACCCATGGCTATTGCCGTGGCCACACCCGCCATGTTGCCTGTTCCCACGCGTGAGGCTATGGAGAGGGAGAAAGCCTGAAACGAACTGACGGTATCTTTGGCCGGAACGCCGTGGCTGTCCTCATCACGTTTCCCTGAGTGAAGCAGCAGGCGGATCATCTCGCCCGCCATCCGGAACTGCACTCCACCGGTGCGGATTGTGAAATACACGGCTGCAACCAGCAGCACAACCACCAATATGTAGTCTGTTAAGATTCCGCTCACGGCGGTGATGACCTGTTCCATCTATTTATGAGAGTGTTTGAGTTTTCAGATTACAAATTTACACATTATTAAATTAATATTCGTGAAATTTTCTGTCAAAATGTTTGATTAATTCATAAAATTCATTGTTAAATTTATAAAAGGTGCCCGAAAACATCGGTTAACCCCTCATTTTATGAGTAAATTTCCATATTACACAAAAATTTTACACAAAATTATCTTCAATTATTTGGATTATAAAAAAAGTTAATTTATTTTTGTCCTCAATTTTAATCGTGTGAGTGGTTTTATAATTAGCAGATGGTATAAAAAGCCACTACACTCCCGAACCATGAATCACATAAACATCACTCTTGCAATGAAAAAACAGTGTATCATATTAGTATGTGCCCTGCTGACTATTTTCTCTGTCAGTGGCGTAGTTAAAGGTAGACCCGACCTGAATCAGGTGGGTTCACAGCAAATGGCATATCCTGTACCGGCCTACGGTGTGCCCGAACTTAGCGATGCCCCCAAAGGGTATGTACCTTTCCACATGGAGCACTACGGTCGTCACGGCTCACGATGGCTCCTCAGTGAAAAGGATTACCAGAAACCGGTTGACATCCTTGCCAAGGCTGATTCGTTGGGTAAACTTACTCCCCGCGGTAAGGAACTGCTCGGTCAACTTCGCGTCATCAACGAGGCTTCACACAACCGTCTGGGCGAACTGACCCCCTTAGGTCACCGTCAGCACCGCGAAATCGCACACCGCATGGTCAACAATTTCCCCCAGTTGTTCACCACCGGCACTAATATCGACGCCAAATCAACCGTTGTGATACGCTGTATCCTTTCAATGGCAAACGAAATTGCCGAAATGCAGCGTATGGTGCCCGGAATGAATGTCACCTGCGATGCCACTCGCGCTTATCAGCCCATCCTGGCATATAACAGCACCGACACCGTGGCAAAGAACTTTTCCAAGGCGGCTACGAAAATGAACAAAGAGTTCAACGAACGCCACAGCGACCACTCCGCGTTCCTCTCAAAGGTGTTCAATGATCAGAAATATGTAACTGACTCTGTCGATGACGGGGATATTTTCGAGGGTGTGTTCGACATTGCCGTGAATGTGCAGAGCCACGACAATCAGCCCTCGCTCTACGACCTTTTTACCGAGGAAGAACTCTACAACCAGTGGCTCATAAAGAACGCATGGTGGTATGCCTACTCTGGCAACTCACCTCAGAACAACCACCGTTCCCACTGGAATCAGCGTGTACTGTTGCAGAACATTATCGAGTCAGCCGACACCGCAATGGTTTCACCCCTTCAGAGTGTGAATCTCCGCTTCGGTCATGAGTCAATCGTACTCCCTCTGACCGTACTCCTTGAACTCAATGACTCAGCCTACGACACCGACAACATCGACACTCTGGGCGATAACTGGCGAAACTTCGACATTTTCCCCATGGCATCGAACATCCAGATAGTGTTCTACCGTCCTAAAAACCGTACCGGCAACAATCCCGACGATGTTCTGGTGAAGGTCCTTCTCAATGAAGCGGAGGCAACCCTTCCCCTCACCCCCGTGGAGGGCAAATACTATCGTTGGACCGATTTCCGAAAATACTACACTGACAAACTAAACTCCTTCTCCACAAGGTTTGACCAGTAAAACCATAATTCACCTTAGATATGTCCGTATATAATACGGCGCCATGAAAACAAAAAAGAAATCAATCATTAACTCATCAATCAGAATCACATGAAGCAAAGAATTCTATTCTTTTTGGTATGCATAGGTCTGTTTGCAGGCTCAGCATACGCACGTACCGTAAAAGGTACTGTGATTGAAGCGGCTACCGACGAACCGATTGTCGGAGCATCAGTTTTTGTAAAAGGCACACAAGTGGGCGCGTCAACCGACATTGACGGTAACTTCTCGCTCAATGTCCCTGACAATGCCAAAACTCTCTCAGTCACCTACATCGGTATGGTACCCCAGGAGGTAGCCATCGCCGACAATATGACAATCCGTCTGGAATCGCAGGCCTCCAACCTCGATGAAGTTGTGGTTGTGGCTTACGGCACACAGAAAAAATCATCCGTGACAGGTGCCATCTCGCAGGTGAGCAGCGCGGAAATTGAAATGCGTCCCGTTTCATCCGTAGCATCCGCTCTGGAAGGTACCACCTCCGGTATCACCGTATCTGGCGCGTATGGTGCCCCCGGTGAATCACCCACAATCCGTATCCGCGGTATCGGCTCTGTTAACAACGGAACCGAGCCCCTTTATGTTATCGATGGCGTTCCTTTCGGTGGTAACATCTCCGACCTCAGCCCCGATGATATCGAATCAATGTCAGTGCTGAAGGATGCCTCCTCTGTGGCTCTCTACGGTAGCCGCGCGGGTAACGGTGTAATCCTTATCACCACCAAAAAGGCTAAACAAGACCGTATCTCATTCACATTCAAGACCAACCAGGGTGTTTACCAGCGTGGTATCTCGGAATACGACCGTGTAAACGACCGTCAGTTCATGAATGTTGAGTACACCAACATGGTCAACAACTACCTCATGACAAAAGGTCTTGACCGCTCGGCTGAAAATATCACCGCCGCACGCCAGTATGCCAGCGAGAACCTCATCAGTTCACGTCTCTTCACCAACATCTACAATCAGAAAGATACCGAACTTTTCGTTAACGGTGTCCTCCGCGACGATGCAATGATCAAAGGCACTTACGGCGAAGACCTCGACTGGTATGACCAGGCTATCAAAAACGGCTACCGCGCTGAATATGTATTCTCTGGAAGCGGTGCGACAGAACGTTCCGACTACTACTTCTCAGTCAACTACCTCGATGAAAACGGCTACCTCGAAAACTCAGGTTTCAACCGTTTCTCAGGTCGTGCGTCTGTCAACATCAAGCCTGTGAAATGGCTCAAGACAGGCTTGAACCTCAATGCCACTCACCAGAAACTGCAGAATTCCAAAGGTGTGGGCGATGACAACAGCAGTTACATCAACCCCTTCTACTTCTGCCGTTACATGTCGCCCATCTACCCCGTGCATCTGCATGACCCTGCAACCGGTGCATACCTCCTTGATGAAAGCGGCAACCGCATCTACGATATCGCAAACAACACTGTCGACGGCGAACCTCTGACCACACGCAACCAGAACGCCGACCGCCACATCATCTATGAAACTTCGCTGAACTCAAACAACACCATCCGTAACACCATGAACGGCATCGCTTATGCCGACATCATGCTCCCCTACGGCATCACCGCCTCTATCAAGGGTAACCTTAACACCCGCAACAGCGAAAACACCGAAATGAAATCAAAACTCATCGGTGACTCAAAAGGAACAGGTTCTATCTCAAAGACCGTCTACAACTACAAAAACTGGACCTTCCAGCAGCAACTCCGCTGGGTGTACACCTTCAACCGCAAGCACAATGTGAACATCCTGCTCGGTCATGAGAACTACTCCTACCACTACGACTACACATACCTGCGCAAAGAAAACGAGAAATTCGCCAATATCCCAGCAATCTCCAACTACGCAACCATTTCTTCTAACGCAGGTTACCGCAACTATCTCCGCACTGAATCATACCTCGGTCGCGTGCAGTACAACTTCGATGACCGCTACAACATTGAAGGTTCTGTGCGTCGCGACGGTTCTTCACGCTTCGACCGTAACCACCGTTGGGGCACATTCGGCTCTGTCGGCGCAAACTGGGTGTTCTCAAACGAAGAATTCATGAAGGACTTCACATGGTTGAACTCAGGTAAACTCCGCGGTGGCTGGGGTCAGGTAGGTAATGATGACCTCGACTCTTACTACGGTTATATGGCTCTCTATGGCTCAAGTTCGTCAGGTACCAATGCCGGTTCTGCCGCATACTGGATCGACCAGAACTACAACGGTAACCTTTCATGGGAAACCAGCGAATCATGGGGCATCGGTCTGGAAGCACGTCTGTTCAACCGCTGGAACGTGGAACTGGAATACTACAGCCGTACCACCAAAGACCTCCTCTTCGAGGTGTATGCGCCCAACTCCGCAGGTTCAACCGAGTTCAAACAGGCTCAGTCAATCCTGAACCAGAACATGGGTAGCATCCGTAACTCAGGTATTGAAATCAACACCGATGTTGACGTGTTCACCAACAAAGACTGGACTGTAAACATCGCAGCCAACCTCACCACCCTCAAAAACAAGGTTATCAAACTGCCCGACAACAACAAGCAGATCGTAACCGGCAGCCAGTGTATTGTCGAAGGTCGCAGCCGCTACGAATGGTACACCTATCACTATGCAGGTGTTGACCAGATGACCGGTAAATCAATGTACGACGCAGACATCACCGACCACTACTACTTTGTTGACGGTGTGAAGGTGTCAGACAACACTAACAGTGAAGCAACCGAAATCCCCGCTGAAAACCTCTTCTTCATCAACGGTAAGGCATACACCGACAAAACCAACTATGCGCAGCGCGCATTCCGTGGCGGTGCCCTCCCCACCGTGTATGGCTCTTTCACCGGCAACTTCCGTTGGAAAAACGTAAACCTCTCTGCAATGTTCACCTACTCTCTGGGTGGTAAAATCTACGACTCAACCTATGCAAGCCTCATGAGCGTGTCATCAAATGCTTCAAACTATCATACTGACATTCTCAATTCATGGACCGGTGTTCCCGAAGGTATGACTGAAAACTCGGCTAACCGTCTGACCTACGCTGTCAACCCCATCATCGAGCAGAGCACATCAAGCGACAACAACGCCGCTTCCGACCGCTGGCTCATCAGCCGTAACTACTTCTGCTTCAAGAATCTCAACCTCAGTTACTCCCTTCCCAAGGCATGGGTTAACAAGATTGACCTTCAGGGCGTTCAGGTTTCCTTCTCAGGTGAAAACCTCTTCACTCACGCAAAACGCAAAGGTCTCGACCCCTCAATGTCAATCGACGGTGGTCAGTACAACTATGTTGCTGCTGCCCGAGTGTTCACTTTCGGTCTCACAGTTAATCTTTAATCCAGATCACAATGAAAATCCAGATATCAAAATTTATGACCGCTGTGGCAGGTGTGGCAATGCTCACCTCAGTAACCGCATGCTCATCTGACTATCTCGACACAGCACCTCAGAATAAACCCGGTTCTGAAACAATCTTCGCCACCACCGAAAACGCTGCCATGGCCGTCAACGGCATCTGCCTCGCTATGATACAGCAGTATGGCGTGGGTACAACCGAATCATCCGGTACACAGGGTATGAACGGTGAAGGCACGCTCATGACATGGTTCAACGAATACACCGGCGTGGATTACCAGAAATCCAATCTCACTGGCTGGCAGAACGTTTGCAACTGCAACAACATCAGCAACGGCAAGAACACCTACACCAAGTATCCCTGGCACTATCTGTACAAGCAGATCTCTAACGCCAACAACATCCTTGCGAACATCGATGGTGCTGAAGGTCCTCAGTCGGAACGCGACTTCATCAAAGCACAGGCTCTCACTTTCCGCGCCTACTTCTATGGTGCGCTCGTGAAATACTACTCACGCCGCTGGTCCGACGCCAATGGTCTGAGCCGTGGCGTTGTGCTTCGCCTCACACCCGACAACGATCCTATGGAGGCGTCATCGCTCAAGGCTGTATATGCACAGATCTACCAGGATCTCGACGACGCTATCGCCCTTTATCAGAGTTCCGGTCTGAACCGCCCCAAAGGGGACCTGTGGTCACCCAATGAGGATGTGGCCCATGCCGTTTACGCCCGCTACGCCCTGAACCGCGAGGACTGGGCAACAGCCTATCAGCAGGCTCAACTTGCACGCAAAGGCTACAAACTGATGTCGGCCGAAGATTATAAAGCCGGTTTCAACGCACCCACAAGCGAATGGATCTGGGAAGCATATAACGATGCAGGTCAGACCGTTCACCACTACGGTTTCTTCTCTTACAACGGCTCCAACACCGACACCTCGGCAGGTTACAAATATGTCCCCTCAATCTCCAAGACGCTCATCGACCAGATTCCCGCAGACGACGCCCGCCGCTGGTGTTATCTCGTTCCTCTGGAATCAGAGAAAGGTTCATATAAAACCACTGACTCCGGCTCGGCAGTAAGCAAAGGCGCCCTCCAGGTGCGTGCACGTGCTGATTACAGCGCTTATCTCAACGGTACCTCTACTGTAATCTACGCCTACATGAGTTTCAAGTTCCGCGCCGCATCCGGTCACTCCGACGGTTGCATCAGCCTTTTCCGCGCTGCCGAAATGTACTACACCCAGGCTGAGGCTGCATGCCACATGGGAGGCAAGGACACCGAAGTGCAGAAACTCCTCGAAGAGGCTGTCGCTCCCTACCAGAGCAACTACAAATGTACCAAAACCGGCGATGCCCTGCTCGAAGAAGTTAAACTCTACCGTCGTTTCGACCTCTGGGGTGAAGGTTTCTCTTGGTATGACCAGAAACGCTGGGGCAACTACCACACCCGCCTGACTTGGGAAGATGGTGGTAACTTCGCACCCGAATTCTGCGGAACTGGTACTTCAGGCGGTAACTACGGTCCCCAAGATAAATACAACTGGACCTACTCTTACCCCATTCAGGAAACCGATAACAACCCCTTGGTTTCGGCTGAAGAACCCGCCAACAAAGTTTGGGAATAATCATCCCGCTGTCATAAAAAAAATCGGAGGAGAATAGGACTCTCCTCCGATTTTTTTGTACCTTTGCCCCACGTAACAACTACTTATAACAATGAAACACCTCAAAACCATATTCGCATCCTCATTAATATTAATGACATTGACCGCATGTGACAACACCGACTCGGACAACGATGAACCGACAATCGACCCCCCGATGAAACCCGAACTCACGCGTGTCAAAGTAAAGGTCATCGACTATTCTCCCGCACCCGGACAGTTTGTCAATGAACTTCCCAAATGCAGTGCAGGAGAATCCTATCAGGATGTAGTGGCAAAGGTTGAGGCTGTTTTCAACGGCAACGAAGATGCCCGTGTCGTGACTCTCGGCTCGTTCGGAGGGTCGGTAACAGTGAAAACCGATACCCCCATAAAAGGGAGATTCCAGGTGCTCGGCAACGCCATTCCAACACAGGGTGAACCCGGAATGGTCGCTATCTCTACCGATGGAAAAACATGGTACACTCTCCGCGGTGAAAATTTCAGTCGCGCCAAACTGACAACCGTGACCTACAGTCGTCCCGCCGCGGATGCCACAGATGCAGAATATATACAATGGAGAACCACCGGCGGAGACTCCGGATACCTCTCACGTATCCCCGAGTTCCACCCCCAGAACTATTTCCCCGACTGGGTGAGCGATGCCACCATGACATTCACCGCACTGCGTCTCCCCGACAACGGCACCTATAGCACCGCCACACTCCAGTGGACCCTAACCCCCCTGACCGGCTATGCCGATTGCTATCCCAACTCCGACGACCGCTCCATCCTTGATCCGGCCAATGCCGTGGATGAGGAAGGTCGCTCCGTCACCATCAACACATTTAATTATATAAGGATAACATCATCCGTTCTCCAGAACTGCGGTCCGTTGGGCGAAGCCTCTACCGAAGTCGGGGGGATAAAGATTCTGTAAGCGCGGGCTCGCGGATAAAGAGTCAAATAAGTTCTATAAATCTTATAAATTTTATAAATCTTATAAGTCTTATACGTCTTATAAGTCTTATAAGTCATATAAATCATATAAATCATATAACTCTTATAAATTTTGTAAGTCATATAAGATTTAAAACTCTTAACGCTCCAACTAATCCAAATCACTGAAAAACAACCCAAAAACATGTTCTTAAACATATTTTTGACCGACTGATAAGCCCAATTTGCTTTTTTTTAGAAAAAAAATGCTTAAAAGTTGTGATAAATCAAAATTATATATAAATTTGCCCCTGCAAATATCCGTGGACTCTCTCTCTGCGGGTAAAAATCCATGAATAAACTATTCTAAAACAACCAAATATTAACCTTCACGTTTATTGTATGAAAAAGCAACTTGCAATGTTAGCGGCTTTAGCAATCGCATGTGGAACACCCGTTGCATATAACGGTGCTTCCTTCTACGGTTTCTCAGCCGTTGCACAGTCCGGCAAGGCTTCAGGTGTCGTTGTTGACGAAACCGGTGAGCCTATGGTCGGCGTTTCTGTGATTGTCAAAGGCAAAGCAGGTGGTGTGAACACTGACATCGACGGTAAGTTCTCAATCGCCGCAAACCCCGGACAGACAATATTACTCTCTTACGTGGGATATACCCCCGTTGAAGTAAAGTACACAGGTCAACCCCTTAACATTACCATGCAGCCCAGCGCAACCAACCTCGACGAAGTTGTTGTAACAGCGCTCGGTATTAAGAAAGACCGTAAAGCACTCGGTTACTCTGTTTCTGAAATGAAATCAGATGAGATCCTTGAAAACAAGAGCCCGAACGTTGTTAACGCTCTCGCCGGTAAAATCCCCGGTGTGACCGTTACTCAGTATTCAGGTGCTGCAGGTGCCGGTGCTAACATCACCCTCCGTGGTGGTAACTCAACCTCTGAAGGCCGTACCAACGAACCTCTGTTCGTAGTGGACGGTATCATCTATGACAACTCTACTCAGGTTATCGGTAACTCTGGTACTGACGGTATGACCCGTTCTAACACCACTTACTCTAACCGTGTAATGGATATCAACCCCGAGGATATCGAATCAATGTCAGTCCTCAAGGGTGCAGCCGCTGCCGCTCTTTACGGTTCTCGCGCTGCTGACGGTGTTGTGATCATCACCACTAAAAAAGGTTCTGAAGGAACTGTTAAAGTTAACGTTTCAAGTAAACTTACTGCTTCTTGGGCTAACAAACTTCCCGAAGCACAGTCATCTTTCGGACGCGGTTACTATGAAAACAACGGCGTTTACAACGACCAGACTTATCAGTCTTGGGGTAAGAAAATCACTGACGAGAAAGTTTATGACAACATCGGCGACTTCTTCGAAACCGGCGTTATCTTTGATAACACAGTAAGCGTTTCAGGTGGTAGCAAGAACACAACTTTCTTCCTTTCTGCATCTAACTACAACCAGGGTGGTATCGTTCCCGAAACCGGTTACGACAAAACTACTTTCCGTTTCAACGGCGAACAGAAAATCTGGAAATTCACCCTCGGCGCTAACGTTGCTTATTCAGTAGCCAAAACCAACAAGACCCTTACTTCAGGCGGTCTCTACGGTGGTGGTGGTGGCGGTGCAATGACCGGTCTTTACAGTTGGCCCCGCACTGAAGATATGAGCCACTATCTCACTGAAGATGGTCAGAAATATCGTCTGTTTGAAGGTATCTGGTCTCTGGAAGATGACAAAGAAAACCCCTACTGGATCGTAAACAAAGATAAGATCAACGACGAAACCAAACGTTTCACCGGATCACTTAACCTTTCTTACGAAATCACCGACTGGTGGAACATCGTTGCTCGTGTTGGTTATGATGACTACACAACTGACGGTTACAGTTACATCGCTCCCGGATCTGTTGTTAGCCCCAAATACCAGAACGGTCGTCTCAGCAAGAGCGATTACCGCTATGCTTACTCAACAACCAACTTGATGACCAGCATCAACAAAACCATCGGTGACTACACCATTGGCGGTTTGATCGGTACAACAACTGAATACACTAAACGTGTTAACCAGACTCACTACGGTTATGACTTCATCACCGAAGGTACAATCAGTTTTGGTAACATTCCTCAGGAAACCAAATTCTTCAGCGAAAACACCTCACGCAAACGTCTCGTTGGTGTTTACGGTGAAATCCGCGGTGACTGGAAAAACACTGTGTTCTTGAGCGTAACAGGACGTAACGACTGGTCTTCTACTCTCCCCAAAGAAAACCGCTCTTACTTCTATCCCTCTGTGAACGGTTCTATCGTGTTCACCCAGTTCCTCCAGGATAACGAAATCCTCGGCAGCGACATCCTCACATTCGGTAAAGTTCGCGGATCTTGGGCTCGTGTAGGTAAAGATGCAAGCCCCTATGCAACTAACACCACTGTTTGGGATCCCTATAACTACAACGGTTTCGTTGCTATCGCAAACTCTTGGGGTGCAGGTAACCGCTTCCTCAAACCTGAAATCCAGGATTCTTGGGAAGTTGGTGCTGAGTTGAAATTCTTCAACGGTCGCTTAGGTTTGGACTACACTTACTACCACAGCGAAACCAAAAACCAGATTGCTTCTCCCCGTCTGTCACAGGCTAACGGTTACATCTTCGCTTCTATCAACTCAGGTTCTGTTATCAACGACGGTATGGAAGTTGCTATCACTGCAATTCCCGTTCAGAACAAAGAGTTCTCTTGGGACCTCAGCCTGAACCTCTCTTACAACAAGGGTCGTCTGGGTGACTTCATCAATGGTGTGTCATTCTTCTACCCCACCGACGCTCAGTTCGGTACAGTTAAATCTGCTTCTGTTCCCAAGGCTGAGTCAGCAACTCAGAACTACTTCCTTGGTTTGACAGGTTACGAATACTATGTTGACGAAGCAACCGGTAAATATCAGATCGACCCCGCAACCGGTCTCTACCGCGTAAACACTGAAAACAACATTGTCGGCAACCGTGAGCCCAAACTGATGGCCGGTCTTACCAACTCATTCTCTTACAAAGGCTTCAACCTTTCATTCCTCCTCGACTTCCGCTTTGGTGGTGCAGTTTACAACGGTACTGCTTACTACATGACTACCCTCGGTATGCACCCCATGACTCTTGCTAACGATCGTCAGTCAGTTTCTGTTGACGGTATCGACTACAAGACCGGTGAACCCTTCACCCAGACTTACGAAGCAGGTAAAACATACGAAATCGGTGGTACTACTTACTCAGGTGAAGCAATGATCCAGAAATACTGGAGCAACTACGCTTCTAACTCTCACCACTTCCTGACTGATGTTAACTGGATGAAACTCCGTTACGTTAGCCTTTCTTACGACTTCACTCGTCTGTTGAAGAGCAAAAAAACTATCAAAGGTCTCTCAGCAAACATTACCGGCAGCAACCTCTTGACCGTTACCAACTACAAAGGTATGGATCCTGAAGTTTCTACCGCCGGTGGTACAGGTGGTTCTGGTTCAACCGGTATCGACTACTGTTCTGTACCTGCTACCTCAAGTTTTACTTTTGGTGTAAACATCACTTTCTAAAATGATTCAAACCATGAAATTTGTTAAATATATCGCGCTAAGCAGCGTAATGGCTCTTGGCCTTACCTCATGCAACGACTGGTTGGATGTTAACGTTGACCCCGATCAGCCTACTGCTGAATCAATCACCATCCAGAACCGTCTCCCCTGGATTGAAAAGCAGTACACTTATCCTGCAGGATGTGCTAACGTTCGTACTTTCGCAACTTGCGGCGGTTTCTATTCTACTAATGCCAACATGAATGCCGCTTCAGTTACCTGGAACTGCGCTAATGGTCTTACAACCACTCCCTACCAGACTTTCTTCGTAGGTGCTGCAAACAACATTCCTTACCTTTATGAAAAGGCTGAGGCTCAGGGCGCAACATACTATATGGCTGCTGCTGAAGTTCTGCATGCTATGGGCTTCATCATGCTCACTGACCTCTACGGTGAAATTCCTTATACTGATGCTATCGGTGCAAACCCCGTTCCTCCCTATGATAACGGTAAAACCGTTTGGGAAGGCTGTCTTGCAAAAATCGACCATGCTATCGAACTGTTCAACACTCCCCAGGCTGCTAATGCTCCTTCTCTGGCAGAAGGTGACATCTGGAACGGTGGTGACGTTAACAAATGGATCAAACTTTGCTACGGTCTGAAAGCACGCTGGTTGCTCCGTGTTACCAAAAACTCTGAATACTACGATCCCGAGGCTATCCTCGCCGCTCTTGCTAACGCTCCCCAGAGCAACGATGATAACTCTTACCAGGCTTGTTTTGATGTTAAAGGTGACAAAACCGACTTCCTTCTCGGTGACCCCATTCAGACAAGTGGTAACTGGGACACCGCAGCATACGGTAAAACTCAGTGGGCTTCTAAATTCTTCATCGACCTGCTTACCAACATGCGTGGCGCAGGCGTAGAAGACCCCCGTGTTGACCGCCTGGTTCCCTCTTCAATGACTAACATCACTCTTGGTGAAGATGGTCGCGTTAGATCTTACCAGTGGCGTCGCGCCGTAGGTGTTGACCTCTTTGGTGATGCTGAACGCCTTGTTGCCGGTGGCGCAACTTCTATCGCTGTTCAGACTTTCGCAACTGCCAAGAAAGAAATCAGTTACGAAATCGCTGATGATGCAAAACGTGCTACTTTCATCAACGGTTTCAAGGCTAACAACTACAAGGCTTCAACATCTGCTGCTGTTGACGGTGATGGCAAAATTTCAGGTATGCTTGAACGCGAATATTTCGAATACTCTTATAAGGATTCTAAATATGTTGCTATCGCTTATCCCGCAGGTGCATGGTATGTTAACTCTTCCAACTACATCCAGGCCGGTGATACTGCTTATGTAAACTTGAACGCCGGTTCTCAGAACACCAATAACGGTACTTGGGGTATGCCTGCTCTTGACACTTACTACCACTCAAATGACGCTGCTGCTGCAAATGCAGGTGCTGTATCAGGTACAGGTGCATTCCAGACCTACGCTCAGTCTGACTTCGACTTGGTTACTTACTACGAAATGTGCTTCATCAAAGCAGAGGTCCTCATGCGTAAAGGTGATGCCAACGGTGCTCTCCAGGCTTACAAAGCCGGTATCCGCGCTCACATGGATCGCATGCAGACTAAACTCAAACAATGGGCTGCTGCAGGTTACGAAAACATCAGCATGCAACCAATGGATGATGCTGCTATCGAGGCTTACCTGAACTCTGCTGCTGTTGCTCAGTCTGCAGGTGACCTTAAGATGAGCGATATCATGCTCCAGAAATACATCGCAATGGGCTTCAGCCTTGAAAACTGGGTTGACATGCGTCGTTTCAACTATTCTGCCGGTAACATCGGTTCATTCGGTGTTGTTTACCCCGGTTACGGCCGTACCAAACTCTTCACCGGTGGTTCTGTTACTCCCGGTGCAAACCCAACAGATGTTAACTACTGGATCCGTCGCTGGCGTCAAGGTTCTCAGGAACTTAACTTCAACGAGGACAACCTGAAAGCGTCTAACGTTCACGCTTACGAACCCTACCTCTGGTCAATTCCCGTATGGTGGGACTGCGCTTCTGACGCTGAATATGAAGCAGGTCTTAGATAATATCTGATTCATTCATAAATATAAGAGCGGCTCTATTGTAGGGTCGCTCTTTTTTTCAATCCTACGAGGGTGTGTCAAAATGAGCGTAGCCTCGCAAAATACAGTATTATTCGGCTGCTCCATGGAGCAGCCCTACAGGACTAATGTACTGATTATCAAGAAAGTAGGGATGCTCCCTGGAGCATCCGCCGAATATACATCACTGTCCATGAACGTACAACACATAAATAAAATACATGCTGCATTAATTTTTGACACAGCCTTCCGTTTTTTCAAACATAAACACTGATATACCTATCTAACCTCTCTGACCGCAGTGGCATGCAAAAAAAATACACATATTGCTTTGATATGTGAATTATTTAAGTTAACTTTGCCATAATAATCGGAATTAGCCCTATAATAACCTTAAAAGAAAATGAGTGTAAGACTACACCACGAAGGTACCAACATCCTTATAACACTTTTTGTTATTCTGCTGGCAATTAACCTGCCGGCATGGTACTTCCTGCATGCTCATTTTATGGCTATTCCCATCACAATCACCGTGCTCTCTGTGATTTTTTACTGTCTCGCTACTAACTTTTTCCGTTCACCGCACCGAATTTATGAGGGTGATCAGAAAAATGTGGTGGTTTCATCTGTAGACGGTGAGGTGGTTGCTCTGGAGGAGGTTTACGAAAAGGAATTCCTTCACAAAAAGGTTATTCAGTTGTCGGTTTTCATGACCGTCCTGAATGTTCATGCCAACTGGTATCCTGTCAATGGTAAGGTAATCTATACCGCTCACCACAGCGGTCGTTTCCTCTCTGCCTATCTCCCCAAATCAAGCACCGAAAACGAACGCTCAACAGTGGTTATCGAAACCCCCGAAGGACAGCAGATTCTGGTGCGTCAGATAGCGGGAGCGATAGCACGACGTATTGTCACATACGCTACCGTTGGAGAAACCGCATCGATTGAGGATCACTTCGGTTTCATCAAGTTCGGCTCACGAGTTGACATCTTCCTCCCCTTGGGAACAGAGGTTTTCGTGAAGATAGGTGACAAAACAACCGGCGGTATCACAACCGTGGCTCGTCTCCACCCCGAAAAGACCGAGGAATAATCAAATTCAAATAACGATATTTAAGGCGGCTGTAAGCCGCCTTTTTTGTGTCCTGACGGGTCCTTGGACAGGCGAATAGTTGACTTGACGGTTTTATGGACAGGAGAAACAGGAGAAACGGGAGGATTGATGTTTCTTGGGGATTGGAGAGCAGGAGATAGGGTGTGTTAAGAAGGGTGTGCCCAAATACGCGCAGCCTCGCCGTATACAGGATTGCGCGGCTGCTCCATGGAGCAGCCCTACAGAGTTAATAGGCTGAGTGTCAAGAGGGTAGGGATGCTCCCTGGAGCATCCGCCGAATATACATCACGGTCCATGAACGGACAACACATAAAACAATCAGACAGCATCAATTTTTGACACAGGCCCCGGGCTTGTAGAATGGGTTTGTAGATGATGTAATTGATTGGCAAGACGTAAGCCTGCGTTATAAGACTTATATGACTTATAAGACTTATAAGATTTATAAGATTTATAAAACTTATAGCATAATCAGCAGCCGGAAAAATTAGAGCACACAAAAAAAAGGATGCCCGGGTGAGGACATCCTTTATAAAGTAGAGGCTAAATCTTATTTCAAAGATTCAACAAAGGCACGGAGTTGCTCATTCTCGGGGTTGAGTTCGAGCAGTTTGCCGAAGTAAATTTTGGCATTTTCAGTGTCACCCTGTTTGAGGTAGAAGTTACCGATCTGGTTGTAGGCGGTGACATAATCAGGTTTGCGTTTCTGAAGGTTTTCGGGATCTTTGTCCATCAGAGCGACACCTTCGAGGAAGGTATCAACGGTAGCCTGGTCAGCCTCGTTGTTGTTTTTCACGAAGAGCATACGTGCTTTGGTGATTACAATGGTGGGGTTGTCGGGAACTTTTTCAAGTACTTCGTCAACCAGTTTGAGCGCCTTGTTGATTGTGGCTATACGTGCCACAGAATCGGTTTCGGTAGCAGCCATGTTCTGGTAGCGACGGGCCAGCATGAAGCGGTCGTTTGTGGAAGCATCGCCTTCGTCAACGAAACGCTGCATTGCATCGGCAGCCTCGCGATACATTTTGGCTTTGGTGTATGCACCTGACAGGTCTTTGAGGAGTTCCTTGCGGTCGGGAGCCACTGCAACGGCATTTTCAAACTGCTGTGCAGCCAGTGTGTCCTGGCCTAATGCGGTGTAAACATCGCCTAAGGTAGTGTAGTCGTTAGGAACGATCTTACCTTTAGCAGCGGGGTTGTTAAGGAATTTCTGAGCGGCAGCGATTGCTTCAGGGTGTTTGCCAAGTTTCTCAAGGTTGAGGAACTGCATGCGCTGCATGTAGATGTTTTCGGGGTCTTCGCCGAGGATTTTGCCGGCCAGATCGTATGAATCCTGATATTTCTTACCGAAGTGAAGAAGGGCTACGTAGCGGATCTCATCCTTCTTGAAGTGGTTGGGGTTCTCCATGTACTTACCATACTGTTCGGCGGCCAGAGTAAGGCGGTCGCTTTCATAGTATTTTTCAGCCAGTTCGCGCTGAGCCAGTGCAGAGTTGGGCTGTTTTGCAAGCAGGTCATTGAGTTTGTCGATGGAGAATTTGGGGTTAACCACGAAGTAGGTGCGGGCATATTTCACGTAAGCCTCGGGATAGTTGGTGTTGGGGTCGGCCTGCTGAGCCATTTCATAGTAGCCTGCTGCGTCACCTACGTTGGTAGGAGCGAGCATGTCACCTTCAAGGATGTAGATTGCAGGTTCGGGAGTTTTCTTAGCCGCTTTACGTGCGTCTACGAGAGTTTTTTCAATATCCTTAGCGTAAGCCACGGGGTCGGCGTTGTAGTATGCGCGAGCGATATCCACCAGGATACGGGCGTTGTTTTTGTCGATTTGGCGGGCAGCCTTGAACTGTGCTTCAGCGGCTGACTTATTACCGTTTTTGAGTTCTACGGCACCCAGACCAATAAGGTTAAAGGGGTTAGCCGGGTTTGCAGCCACACCATTGTCAAAGTAGGTCTTGGCCTGTGCTGCGTTACCTTTCTGAAGTTCAATCAGACCGAGGTAGTAGTTGGCCTCCGCTTTGTCGGTAGCGGGGTCGTTGATGGTGCGCTGAAGGATGATTTCAGCCTCTTCCGGCTGGTCGGCGCGGAAGTATTCGATACCATCCTTGTAGCCTTGCTGTGCCGAAAGGCAGAAAGCAGAGCCTAAGAGAAATGAGAAAAGAAGTTTGAATTTCATGATTTTATAATGTTTATGTTTCTTTTAGATGATTGGTTCGACGGTTAGTTCACTTCAACCAGACGTGGATGAACCAGTGCGGGGAGCACTCCTGTCATCTGGATGATTTTCTGACCCTGGTAGCCGGTCACGAATGAGAAGAATCCGTGGGCTGTGGTACCCGGCACTGAGGCGCAGACCATGTATATTGAGCGGTAAAGGGGATATTCACCGCTGTAGATGTATGCCTGATAGGGTTTGAAGAACTCCACTGATTCGGGGTTTTTCTGAACTTTCAGCACCTTGATGTCCTGATTGAAGTCAAGAGCGGTGGTGTCGGAGTTCTGAGAGGAGTTGACACGTTCCTCAATGGAGAGTGAGGGTGATTTGAGGTCGGAGGCAACCCAACTTACGCCAATCACACCGATGGCGCCCTTGTGGTTTTTCACACCTTCAAACACCGCCTTGTTTGAGCCCTGAGCAAAGACATTTTCGCCGAATTTCTTACCCATCAGCAGCGAGTCGCGCATGTAGGCCACTGTGCTGCTGCCGGAGTCGTCGAACAGTACGGAAATCTTACCCGTTTTGTTAGGTTCCAGATCATTCCAGTCGGTAACTTCGCCCGACAGAATCTCGGCAATCTCCTTACGGGTGATTTTCTCGATGGGGTTGGCCGGATTGACAATCAGCGCGATGGCATCGACGGCAATACGCTGGCAACGCGGGTTGCGTTTTTTCCCCTTGAGGAAATCCATCTCGTCCTTAGTCAGTTCGCGGGTAATCACCGCAAGACGGGTTTTCAGTTGAAGCAGCGAGTCGATAGCTGCATTTTCAGGGATATAGTAGGGGATGACGCTTGCTTTGGGATAGCAATATTCATAGACGTCAATCTCCTGCTGAATGATATTTTCAAACGAATTGTCACACATCACGGTAGTCAGACCGCTGGTGGAGGTGTTACCTTCACGCTGTTCGGAATATTTCTGACATGCGGTGGCCGAAGTCAGCAGTGCTGCAGCGGCAAACAGTTTCAAGGCAAGGTGTTTCATCTGCATGGCAATGTTTAATTCAAGTCATTGTTAAACCGGAACTGTCGGACAGCCCTCCAGATACCGTAAAGGATAAATGCTCCACCAAGAACGTAACGTATCCAGTCGATGGTGATGACATTGGCGAAGAACTGGGTGAACAGCAACAGGCAACCCATCCCTACATAAATCACAATCATGATGATTCCGAAGATTATCAACATTGTCTTAGGGGTCTTACGCATATTTTCTGTATTGTTTGGCATCGTAGTAAGTTTTTATAGTTGAACATGTTATTTTTATTAGATAACACGTTATGTCGCCGAACGGTTCAGTTATTCAATTTGTAAAGTTAGCATTTTATTTTATATCTGAGAAAACGGGTGATATATAATTAAAGGTTATTAACACTTTTTGGGATGAGAGTGTGACTATAACCGCGATGATTTGAACATTCCGCCTCTTTTCAGCGTTTAGAAGATGAAACACACATTATGACAAAACAACTACAATGATGAATGCACAAGCAAAATATTTCAACGAGAAAGCATCCGTATGGGATTCAATCAGTATAGTCAACCCCGGTAAAATCGAACATATCCTCGACGTGTCGGATCTGAACTCCGGCGACCGTGTTCTTGACGTGGGCACTGGCACCGGTGTACTTATCCCTTATCTGCTGAAACGAATCGGGTCGAAAGGGAATATCGACGGAGTGGACATTTCCGAAGGTATGCTCGATGAGGCACGCAAGAAGTTCGGAGCAGTGAAGCATGTCACTCTCAGTCAGGCCGATGCCGAACTGGATGAGTTCAACCGTCAGTATGACCGAATCATTCTTTACTGCGTTTACCCCAACCTCCGCCATCCGATGCCGACACTCCAGAAACTGGTTCGCGAAAACCTCCGTCCCGGCGGTACGCTCCTGATAGCGCACCCCTACGGCCGTGAGCATGTCAACAAACATAACGGCGAAAGTCATCTGGGGCAGTGCGACCGTCTGTTTCCTGTAGCCGACCTACTTGAGGAGATGGAAAACTACGGACTTCAGGCCGATTACACCGAGGATAACTCCGCATACTACATAGTCAGAATACGCAAATAATCGACATTTGGGGGTTAACGGGAAAAATATGCCCCTGTGGATAACAAACGGTTAGCAAAAAATTCATATCTTTGCAGGGAATATACAACCCCGACATGAAACACTTAGAAAAGATATGAATGTTGTTGACCGCTTTTTGGAATATGTCAAGTTCGACACCCAGAGTGACGAACTGACCAATATGACCCCTTCGACTCCCGGACAGATGGTGTTTGTGCGCTATCTGAAAGAGGAACTCGAAAAGATGGGTCTGAAAAACATCACCCTCGACGATAACGGCTACCTCATGGCCACCCTCCCCGGAAACTGTTCCGAGAAGGTGCCTACTGTGGGGTTCATAGCCCACGTTGACACATCGCCTGACATGAGCGGACGCCACGTTAAACCTCGTATTGTCAAGGAATATGACGGCGGCGACATAACGCTCAACGCTGAGCAGAATGTTCTCCTTTCGCCCGCAGAATTCCCCGAACTCCTTCATTATAAAGGTCAGGATCTGATCGTTACCGACGGCACCACCTTGCTCGGTGCGGACGACAAAGCCGGCATTGCTGAAATTATCACCGCTGTCGACTATCTGATGAAGCACCCCGAAATAAAGCATGGCGACATTCGCATCGCGTTCAACCCCGATGAAGAGATTGGTCAGGGTGCGCATAAGTTCGATGTTGAGCAGTTCGGCGCCGACTGGGCCTACACCATGGACGGCGGTGAGATCGGTGAACTGGAATATGAAAACTTCAACGCCGCCGTAGCCCGCATCACCTTCAACGGACGTAACGTTCACCCCGGATATGCCAAACACAAGATGATCAACTCACTGCGTATCGCAACTCAGTTCGCCATAATGCTTCCCCGTTGGGAAACTCCCGAACATACAGAAGGTTACGAAGGGTTCTATCACCTGGTGTCAATCGAAGGAACGGTAGAAAAAACTGTCCTCACCTACATCATCCGTGACCATGACCGCGACCGTTTCGAACGCCGCAAAAAAGAGTTCGAGCACCTGACCCGCAAAATCAACCATGAGTTCCCCGATGTGGCGTCACTTGAAATCAAGGACCAGTACTACAACATGCGCGAGAAAATCGAGCCTGTCATGCACATCATCGACATCGCCATCGAAGCGATGAAACGCTCCGATATCGTGCCCAAAGTGGTACCCATCCGCGGAGGCACAGACGGTGCGCAACTCTCGTTCAAAGGACTGCCATGCCCCAACATCTTCGCCGGTGGACTCAACTTCCACGGACGCTATGAGTTCGTGCCCATCCCCTCAATGGAGAAAGCCACACAGGTCATTGTCGAGATAGCACGTCTGGTTGCAGAAAAACAGTGAGCAGTCAAAAAACACTGATAGTAATAACCGGAGCCACCGCCTCGGGGAAAACATCCCTGGCCATTGAGGTGGCACGCAGGCTGGGGTGTGCGGTAATATCCGCTGACTCACGCCAGTTATTCCGGGAAATACCCATAGGCACCGCGGCCCCCTCCGTAGAGGAGATGGCCGGGGTGCCCCATTATTTTGTAGGCACCCTGTCGCTTGACGATTACTATAGTGCGGCGATGTTCGAGACCGACGTCATGCAACTGCTCCCCCGGTTGTGGCAGACAAACGACTATGTAGTCATGGCCGGAGGCTCAATGATGTATATTGATGCCGTGGTCAACGGCATTGACGACATCCCCACCGTGTCGGAAGAAAACCGCCGCCGGGCCATGCTACTTTATGAAGAAAAGGGGCTGCAGGGCTTGCGACTGGAACTGCTTGAACTCGACCCAATATACTACCGTCAGGTTGACCTGAACAACCATCGTCGCCTTGTCCACGCCATAGAAATAATCTATCAGAGCGGACAACCCTATTCACGCCTACGCAGCGGAGAGCGTAAACAGCGTCCCTTCCGAATACTGAAATTCGCCCTTGACCTTCCCCGTGAAGAACTCTTTGACCGCATCAACCGCCGTGTAGATCAGATGATAGCCTCCGGATTAGAGCAGGAAGTGACCGCAGTGGCTCACAAACGACATCTGAACTCGCTCAACACCGTAGGCTACAAAGAACTATTTGCCATGATGGACGGCACCATGACCCGCGAAGAAGCGATATTGCGAATAGGTAAAAACACCCGCGTCTACGCCAAAAAACAGTTGACATGGCTCCGGCGCGACCCCTCCGTGATATGGATTCCACCCACCACCGAGGGTCTTGACCTGCTGATGAAACATCTCTCCCGGGAGTAAAGATTGAATCAAAGGGCGCAGTGCAATGCGCTCAGAGCAAATTATTTAACAAAATTTGCACATCATAAATATATATCCTATCTTTGCCCATCATGAAACCGATCGCTCTCCCCACACTCCTGCTGTTTTGTTGCTGACTCTCGGCGGATTAATCCTTCCGAGTTGTCCCCTTACAAGCGTCAGATCAAATGTATGACATCAAATTAATGATGGGGATGGTAGAACATATCGATTTGAAAAATTATGAGAAAACTGGTTTTATCTAATCCATCGAAACTGCCGATATTTAGGTAACTCGCATTTTTATGAATTTATGTATAGAGTAATTTTATTTACCATTTCGTTGTTGTTTATTCCTTTAACTCATGCAGAGTCTCGCGAAAATAAAGCAATAAGACACTATGATGAGATAGACCAACTCAGGGATAGTTTTATACACGATAAGGCTAATCTGCAGTACTATAACGGAGTAGGAGTTAACGGAAAGATATGGTCCATAATAGTAAAAGATGAGTGTGGATACAAAATTATGCAGGGTAATAACATGAATAAAACATACGACATAATTTCTACTGACACAATATCATCAATTTTAGAGTGGGGATTTGACTCATTGTGCTCTGAATCAAAAAAAATGACTCCGGAGTATAGAAAAAAATACTGGTTTGGATATAGGAATTTAATCTTCGTCTCATCCAATGGTTCAAAGGAATTCGAACTAAATAACGCGATTTCCTTCAAGGGTAAAAACAGCAAAAAATTTAATGATAAATTCTGGAAATTATGGTATCTTATGTACTGGCTATCAGACCCTGATGATGAATGGAGAGATATACTCCCTCCTCCAGAATGGTGAAATTTTAACCGAAATATCAATCCTTTCATCGGTCACGATGCCCGCATCGCTACCTCTTCATGTATTGAAATCTGCTCAAAACCGTAAAGAATCTTTACCCTGAAAAAAGTTTAGACGACTTCAAAGAAAAAGATTAGGGGTTATGGATGATGTTTTGTAAAATTTTTATAACTTTGCAATAGGGGAAGAAGTGCTTTCCCGTAAAGAATTAGAAATTTTAGAATCACAGGACAATGTTTAAGACAATAAAGAACTCCATACCTAACACTATCACCTCCATGAATCTGCTTTCCGGGGTGGTGGCTATAATTTTTGCATTTCACTTCAATGAGGATATATGCTGGGGCCTGAAAGGGTTTCAGTGGTCATTTATTTGCATTGCGGCTTCGGCGCTGTTTGATTTCTGCGATGGCGCTTCTGCCCGATTGCTTCATGCCTATTCCGCTTTGGGAAAGGAACTTGATTCGCTTTCCGATCTGGTGAGTTTCGGAGTGGCTCCTGCCATGCTGATGCTTAATGCGCTGCTCCTGAGCACCGGTGGATGCTGGCTCAGTTACGCGGCCTTGTTCATCCCTGTGATGGGTGCGCTGCGTCTGGCTAAGTTCAATATCGACGAGACGCAGAAGACTACATTTTCCGGTCTGCCTATCCCTGCCAACGCTATTTTCTGGATTGGATATGTCAATATGATTGCTGCCGACGGGGTGAAGTTTCCCGTGTGGGTCAGTGTGGCCATCATTGTTGCGGTGTCGCTGATGATGGTTGTTAACATGCGCATGTTCTCATTGAAATTCAAGAACTTCTCGCTGCGTGACAACTGGCTCCGGTTTCTCATCATTGCTGCTACCGTTGCGCTTGTGGCGATTTTTGGTGTTACCGGACTGATGTGGACCATCCTGCTTTACATCCTGCTGTCGTCAGGCTCGCTGTTCCGTCCCTCGGTGGCATAAAACAAAACCTGTCATGAAGTTGTTTTCATCTTTGTTACAGAGAAAAATATGTGGATATTCTTTTTAATATTATTTATATTGGGTCTGGTGATAGTGTGGCCGGTGCTGAAAGTGGCACTGAAAATACGCCGTCAGTATCGCCAGTTCAACCGTATGATGAACGGTGAGATGCCCGGGTCGTCAGATGCGGGTAAAAAAAGCCGGAGGCAGCGTAATGCCCCCGAACCTGCGGTCAGAAAGAAGAAGATTGACGGGTCGGTGGGTGAATACGTCGAGTTTGAGGAAATACGCGTTGAAGCATCGGAGCGTGTCAACAGCGATACCGCATCGGTGAAATTCAAGGTTGAACAACAGATTACGGATGTTGAATTTGAGGATTTGCCATGAACTACATTCCCGAACTATACCGTTTTTTAGAGCAGGTTGAGCGCAACAACAACCGCGAGTGGTTTCAGGACCACAAGCAGGAGTATGACCGTTTGCGCGCCCTGTGGCTCGATGACCTGCAGCGTCTGATTGACCTGATGGCGCAGGGTGATCCGTCGCTTCGCGGATGTACGGCCAAGCAGGCTGCCTACCGATTCTACCGTGACACCCGCTTCTCGCAGGATAAATCACCCTATAAAACCTTTTTCTCGGCCATCATCACCCCCTACGGAAAGAAGGATATGCGCGCATGTTATTACCTCCAGATGGGGTTGAACCGTCCGGATCGCGACATTCAGTCGGGGGTATACGGCGGAATATGGTGGCCTGATTCGGCCACGTTGCGCAAACTGCGCCATGCCATTGTTGACAACATCGAGGAGTTCACCGCCATCAACGATGCTCCGGCCATGCAGCGCGAATTTCCCGGATGGGCGGGGAGCAGTCTCAAAACAATCCCTAAAGGATGGCCCAAGGATCACCCGCAGGCCGACCTGCTGAAACTGAAAGATATTGCCAAGGCCCATTATCTCGACGAAAAATTCTTCTGTCGCAAGAACTGGGTTGAACGCACCGCCGAGATGTTCCTGATTCTCAAACCTCTGAACGATTTCATCAACTACTCCATCGATGAGTAGCAAAATATATCAACTTACATAACCTGCAACATCACAAAAACTTATATTATGGCAGATATTAAAACAATAGGTATCCTTACCTCCGGAGGTGACGCTCCCGGAATGAATGCTGCAATACGTGCCGTGACCCGTTCGGCAATCTACAGCGGTTTCAAAGTGAAAGGTATATATCGCGGCTACCGTGGCCTGATAACCGACGAGATTGTGGAATTCAAAACACAGAACGTGTCAAATATCATCCAGATGGGTGGTACAATTCTGAAAACTGCACGCTGCCAGGAGTTCCGTACTCCGGAAGGGCGCCAGTTGGCTTACGATGTTCTCCGCCGTCAGGAAATCGACGCTCTGGTGGTGATCGGTGGTGACGGTTCACTGAGCGGTGCGCGTATCTTCGCCAACGAATTCAATTTCCCCATCATCGGTCTGCCCGGAACAATCGATAACGACCTTTACGGCACGGATTCAACCATCGGTTATGACACCGCACTTAATACCATCATGCAGTGTGTGGACAAAATCCGTGACACCGCTACCAGCCACGAGCGTCTGTTCTTCATCGAGGTCATGGGGCGCGATGCCGGTTTCCTTGCGCTCAACGGAGCCATAGCCTCAGGAGCCGAGGCTGCCATTATCCCTGAAATATACACCGAGGTCGACCAGTTGGCCGAACTTATCCAGAACGGTTTCCGAAAGAGTAAGAACTCATCGATCGTTCTTGTGGCGGAAAGCCCCGTTACCGGAGGCGCTACCGGACTGGCTGAACGTGTGAAAAATGAATATCCCGGCTACGATGTGCGTGTGTCAATCCTCGGACACCTGCAGCGAGGCGGTTCTCCCACAGCCTTTGACCGTATCCTTGCTTCACGCATGGGTGCCGCGGCCATCGATGCCCTGCTTGATGATCAGCGCAACGTGATGATCGGAATCAAGAACGATGAAATCGTTTATGTGCCGTTCACCAAAGCCATTAAAAACGACAAACCGATCAACCGAACACTGCTCGACACACTCCGCCGACTCTCAATCTGATCTGTTTCCAACCTTAAGATATTCAGAGCACTGCCCTTCACTTGGGGTGGTGCTTTTTTCGCTATTGTGGGTAAATGCGGCTGCTCCATGGAGCAGTCCCATAAAACTTATAAGACTTATAAGATTTATAAGATTTATAATATTTACCCTGAGGAAAAAAAGAGGTTGCACCGATTTTTGGCGCAACCTCTTGGAGGATGATTATTGACGTCGGACGACGTGGATTATTCGGCGGAGTTCCAGGTGCAACTTACAAACTCAAACTGTGCTTTGCCGGTAACCTTGTAGATTGCGGAATAGTATGAGGTTGAGCCGGTGTAAGCGGCGAAGTTGACGGTGTAGAACAGTTCGATTCCGGCAATGGGCGCTGCGTCGGGATAGAGTTTTGAGAGCGCTGCGGGGCATACTTCCGATTCGAAACGATGCTTCATTGTGGCAACGATTTCATCGTCGGTGTAACCGTCCCATCCGGTGGGGCACTGCTTGCGTGCTGATGCTGCGCGGAGGTCAACGTTGCCCTGGTAGGCTGAAGTTCCGGCATAGTATTCGTTGGTACCGTAGGATGTCACGTAGCCTACGCCTGAAGTGATGCTTGTGGCACCGAACTGAGGAACGTCGACGGTTTCGTAAACATAGTCAACGCAGGCCTGGAAGAAACTCATCGAGGGTTCGAGGTTACGTCCGGCGGGCAGGTCGATGGTGACGCTGGGGTCATACACCCATTTGTAGTTGTTGAGGATGAACTGACCGGATTCGGTGTGGTAAGCGGAGAAAAGCCATTCTGAACCGTTGAATGTACATTCCGAGCAGTTGTAGATGGTTTTCTTGTTAACGCTGTCATAGAATCGGTAAACCACGTATTCAACATCGTCGGCCTGAGCGTAGGGGAAGGTGGCGTTCAGGTAGATGGGGAGGTAGAAGTTGATGTTGGTGGCGTTGAGGTCAGAGACACCCATCAGGGCATAGTCGGCATCGGTGAGCATGGTGACGTTTGAGGGAACCACCCAAGCGCCGCCTGAGTAGGTGTAGACTTTTGTCACGGGTTCTGATGCGAAGGAGATGCTGCCGGCGCGTGAGTCAACTTTGGCTGAAGCGGGAGTGATGGTTGAGCCGTTCAGTTCGGTGATGATGAAGTTGACATACTTGGTGCTTGATTTTGACACTAAGTAGCCGGTGATGGTGATTTCCTTGCCGTTGAAGGGGAGGAGTTTCTCGGTCAGTTCGGTTGAACCCCAGAGGATTGAACCAACGGCGGTGGTAGCACCGGGAACGTTGATGTTGAGGTTGTAGTAGGTGCCTGATGAAGCCAGTGCAGCGTTGAGTGTGCCGGTGATAGTGGCATAGACAGGTTCGGTCACGTAGTCCGCGGTAACCATCTGCGCTATGCGTGCGTCGAGGTCGGCACCGGAAATTGCCAGGGGAGCGGGGTAGGTGACATCCTGATGACCTGCAACTTCAATTTCAGTTCCTGAAACCAGAGTCAACTGGTTGTAACTGTTGGATGAGCGGTAAGCCACATTGGCTGAGAACTTCACCTGGTCGCCTACGTTGTAAGATTTATATTGGAATGAGGTGCCGATGTAGACAGCCATCTCGCCGGTGGCATCCTTTACAAAGAAGCCCTGGTTGCCGACAGCCATGATCACACCTGCCACATCAATCATGTCGCCGGCCTTGGCAGA
This sequence comes from Bacteroidales bacterium, assembly GCA_014800385.1. Lineage (GTDB taxonomy): Bacteria > Bacteroidota > Bacteroidia > Bacteroidales > Muribaculaceae > CAJUPY01. The sequence goes on along the minus strand of JAAVGE010000025.1, from coordinate 4,176 downwards.
GCCGAGAACTGAACTCATGGTGAAGGGCTGCGGTTCGGGAGTGGTGGAGCCGCCGAAGTTGGGATCCTGCTGTGCCACGTTGTAGGTCACGATGGCATACTGACCCTCGGTTTTTCCAATGGCATCGCTGAGGATGCGTGTGATATATTTGTTGACAGGGTGGGAGGGGGTAACAGCGTCAACCCAGTCGTCCTCACCTTCCCAGATATATTCGGAGTAGTCATCCTCGGTGAAGGTGTATTCAACAGCGCCAGCAATACCGGCAACTACTTCGGGGAGGTTGGCGGTGGTTGCATAGTTCACTTTCATACGTGAGCCGTTGCTCAGACCGATCAGACCGGCATTGTTGTTGGTCTGGAGAGAGTCAAGGAAAGCGGGGAGGTAATCCTTGGCTGTTGCCAGATCGGAGAAATAGCCGTTTTTCACAGCGGCCAGGGCGTTGAGATATTTGTCACCGCCACCGTTTTCGGCATCGAGTTTCTGTGCGATGGCGATGTTGGCTTTAAGTTTGGCAATGGCGGTGTAGTCAGCAGCCGTAAGGTCCTTGGTGATGGTCTGCACGTTAGAGATTTCCGGTTCTTCGAAGCCGTCGAGGTAGTCGTTGTTCCAGGAGTTCTCGTCGCAGGCGGTGAGAGCCGCAGTAGCGCAGACACCAATCATAAGCGATTTGAATATATTTTTCATTTTTTAAATCAGATTAGAAGTTAATACGCATACGGATGGAGTAGGTGCGACCGAAGGAGTAGAACACACGGTAAGCGTTCTGCCAGGTGCCGCGGGTGTCGGTTGAGGTGTAGGCATCCATAACGTAGTTGTAGTTGAAGAGGTTGTAGATGTTACCGTAGAGAGTGGCGCGTACACCGCCGATTTTGAAGCGGTAACTTGCGTTGAGGTCCAGTTGCTGTCCCCAGGGAATTCTCCAGGGTTTGGCCACGGTGATGTCACCGCCGTTTTCGTAGGCGCTTGATGACACCTGATAGTCGGAGTAGTTGTTTGCGCTGACGGTCCAGTCTGCACCGATACGCATACCCTTGAAGGGGAGGAATGTTGCCGAGAGGGCTCCTGTTGTCTGAGCAGAGCCACCCACTTTCACACCTTTCTGAAGAAGGGTTGCGCGGAGGTGGTCAGGGGCGCCGATTCCCTGTGCGGGAGTCATTGAGGCGGTCAAGGGCACACCCATCTGTGAGTAGAAGTAACCGCTTGCATCGCTGTCCCACTGCCAGTCACCCAGTGATGCCATGGCATCGATGCTGAGCCAGCGGGTGGGAATCCAGTTTGCGTTGACTTCGATACCCATGTGGCGTGCGTCCACACCCTCCATGTTGAAGTAGAAGCGCTGACCGGCGAGTTCACCTTTGGTGATGTCACCGCCACGGGTTGTGGTGCGGTCCATCCAGCGGGTGTAGTAGGCGTTGACGGTCAGGGCGAAGGGGCGTGAGTTGTAGCCGTAGCCGAGTTCGAACGACATAACCTTTTCGTTAACGGCGTTTTTGTTGGTGGCGTTTGAGTTGGTTGAGTTGAGGAACGCACCGCCCGAGAAGAAGGGTGCACGGCTGATGAAGCCGGCGTTGAAGAACGCGTTGTTGTGTTTGTCGAAGTTGTAGTTGGCACCACCTTTGATTGTACCGCCCCAGAAATTGACGGTTTCTGATTTTTCGTGCTCCTTGTCGTAGTAGTAGAAGTCACGGCGCCAGTAGGCGGTGTTGTTCAATGCACCTGACAGCACGAGGTTGAGGGCACCGTCGAGCATGGTGTATTCACCCTGTCCGTAGATACCTTCCTGAAGAGTGTAGCCATTATAGTCGCGATACATCACGTCGCCCACACCTAATTTTTTGTAAACCCATGAGGGGTCGTTGACGCGGGAGTTGTATTTGGGATCCATGGCAGCGCGATATTTGTTATCGATGAAGTATTCGCCGTCATAGAGGTCGGTGATTTCGTTGTTGTGTTCGCCAACGTAGTAACGGAGGTCAATACCACCGATGATACCCAGCACGTTGCCGTTTTTCTGCTTGATTTCCTTTTTGTAGGATGATACCAGACCTACCCATTTGTGAGAGTTGTTTGATTTGGTCATGATAAGTTCGGAACCGGTTTCAGAAGCGGCGTTGATGGCCTGGATGGCGGCATAGTCGAAGGTGCCGTCGGCACGGCGGAACTTGGTTGAGAGAACGCCGTTGTTAGCACCGTACCAGTCGGAATAGGAGTAGCCGTTTCGACCTGAACCCTGACCTGAGTTACCGCCACCTGAAGCGAATGAGGCATAAACGCCGGTTGAGAGTGACTGAGTAGCGTCGATCTGCCATACATGCTTGAGCATGATCTGGGGTTTGTGGTAGAAGTTTTTGTTGGAGTTGCGCCACTGACCGTCCTTGTCATAACCGAAGGTGGGGTTGAAGCGATACTGTGATTCGCCGTTCATGTAGTTTTTCACTTCCTGCCATCCTTCGATTGACAGACCGTTGGCGGAGTTACGCTGGTAGTGGGTCTGGGGTGCGCCGAAAGCGGTGAAGGCAATCTGATGCTGGTCGTTGATACGTTTTGAAACGTTGACGAAGTAGTTGTAGGAGTTGAAGGGTGTACCCTGAACATATCCGTCGCCCCATTTGCGTGAGCCGAGAACTGTTACGGCCCAGCCGTTTTTCATCAGACCGGTCGACACTTTCAGACCGTAGTTGTTCATGCCGTCGTTGCCCATGCCGTACCATACGGAACCACCTTTTTCAACGTCGAGTGTGCGGGTGGTGATGTTGATTGTACCGCCGACAGAGGGTGTTGAAACGATAGTGGCACCGAGTCCGCGCTGAGTCTGGATGTTAGAGGCAACATCACCCAGACCGGCCCAGTTGCTCCAGTAAACGCCACCCCATTCCATATCGTTGATGGGTATGCCGTTGATCATTACGGCAACGTTGGGGCTTTTGAAGCCTCGCATGTTGGTTTTTGCATCGCCGAAGCCGCCGCCGTCACGAGTGGTCCATACGCCGGGAGTGGTTTTGAGCACTTCGGGGAGTTCCTGGTTACCCAGTTTGATGTCAATGGTTTCGTAGTTGACAACAGACTGTGCCACGGGAGTAAGACGGGTTTTAGCCACAGACTGTGTCACCACAACGTCCTGAAGCATTTCCGCCTCGATTTCCATCTTGATTATACCCATTTCTTTGCGGGCGGGTAGTTTAACGGTTTTGTAGCCGATGTAAACTACCTGAATGTCGGAACCTTCGGGAGCGCTGATGGAGAAGCGTCCGTCGATGTCGGTTGACACACCTATTGATGTACCCGGAACAGAAACTGTTGCACCGATGATAGGTTCTTCCTGATCATCGACAACTGTTCCCACGCAATTAATGTTACCGGCAGCCAGTGAACTAAGGCAAACGAGCATTAGTGCGCCGGTAATGAGAAGAAGTCTCTTCATCATAAATAGTTGGTTTAGTTAATATAATTGATTTGTGAAATGTGCGTAATTATTCAGATGGGATATTTATAGGATTGATTGGCCTCTGCTAATCTTGTGCAAAAATACTAAAAAAATATTAAATAAGGAAGTAAGAAGTGGAAATATGGCTGAAATAAGCCTATTTGTCGTGCATAATGAGGGAATGGCAGTGGAAGGAAGTTATTTTCTCAGTTCTTTTTATCTTTCCTTGATTTGCCATAGGCTCTTTTATCATTACTTTTCCGACGGATAAGGTCAAGTTCTTCCATGGTATTGAATTTGGGAGTTCCAAACAGATTTTGTCAAGTGTGAAGTTCTCTAATAATGCTAATATGTTGTTAATATTGCTGTCTATATGCATAATACTGCTAATATCATAGTACAAAGGAAGTGATTATTCCTTTAATTTTTCAAAATAAAAAAGAGGGTGTCAAAATAGGCGCATCCTCGCCGTATACAGGGTTATGAGGCTGCTCCATGGAGCAGCCCTACGGAGATAACCGGTTGATTATCAAGAGTGTAGGGATGCTCCCTGGAGCATCCGCCGAATATACATCACTGTCCATGAACGTATAACACATAAAAAAACAGGGCTGCATCAATTTTGACACAGCCCGGGAAAGCGTGCCCACCAATAGGGCGTGCCGAATAGGAACGCCGAGTGAATCACCCCGGGATAAAATATATAAATTGATTTTGAAAGAAATTAAACACACGGATTTTTAGCGTCGCTT